>DATJQH010000087.1:0-5355 GCA_035505955.1 Rhodocyclaceae bacterium | reverse complement strand
ACCCCAGGTGATGTCCTTGCCGTCGATCCGCCCACCCGCCAATACGGCCTTCGATTCTTCGTCGTAGCCATAGCCCTGCCACGGCTCCGGCGTGAACACGCCGATGTACTTCAGAATCCGCATCGACGGGATGCCATAGACGATGATCTGCCCCGATTGCCCACCCGAACTGAAGGCGACAAATTCATCCCGCTTGCCCGTCGGCACATACGTCTTCGCCGCCGCCAACAGATCCTGCTGACTCAAGTCCCGACGCTTCATCACATCCTGCAAACTCTCCGCCGACCACGCAACACCGCTTGCCAGTCCCAGCGCCGCCACAAACAGCGGCAGCGTTCGCTTCTGCACCTTTTCCATGAGTCACTCCCCGGTTGGGTCTATCACCACGGCATGTCGGCCACACAACGGCGGCCGGCTCGCCTCCGCGACAATTTGACGCAGGCGGATAATGGACCAACGCGCGATCCAGCGATATTGGAGGCTGCTTATTAACCCTGTCGGACAACACCGACAGGTTGTAGGACGATTCCTACGACAGCGGCGGAAGAACGCGGCAAGGCACCTTCACTCGCTTGCCTCGGTTCCGGGCGCGAGCCCGTGCCGGATTGCGTAGCGAATCAGTTCCGCCGAATTGGCCAGATTCATCTTCTGCATGACGCGGAACTTGTGCGTACTGATTGTCTTCACGCTGATGTTGAGCCGATGGGCGATGTCGGTAACACTGTCGCCGGCCGCGAGCAGTCTGAATACTTCGTACTCCCGGTCAGAGAGCCTCGTGTGAGGCTGCGCCTCGCCGTCTTCCATCTGCCGGCTGCCGACGGCCATGCGTTCGAGAACTGCACGGCTCACGTAGAGGCCACCCGCAGCCACCTTGCGAATTGCCTGCTCCAATTGCGGCTCGGCGTTGTCCTTGCAGAGGTACCCCGACGCTCCTGCACGCAACGCACGCACTGCGTAAACATCTTCCTTGTGCATGCTTAGAATCAACATTGGCAGACGGGGAAACTCACCCTTGACTTGCTTGATCAGATCAATGCCGCTGCGACCTGGCATCGACATATCCAGCACGATTGCGTCCCATGGCTCTGCACGCAGCTTCGCCATGGCTTCCACACCGTTTCCGGCCTCGCCACCAACCACGATATCGCCGCAGTCGGCTAGTATGTGTTTGAGTCCTGTGCGCAGGATCGCGTGATCGTCGACAATCAGGATGCGGATCATGCTGTGCCCTTCCCGGATGGAATCCAGGCTTCAATCGCCGTGCCCTGGTCCGGCACGCTGTCGATTTCCAGCCTCCCGCCAAGGGCAGCGATGCGCTCGCGCATGCCGATCAGTCCGAAGGTTTTGCGTCCGGTCTCCTCAACAAAACCGCGGCCATCATCGCGCACCGCCAAGTGCATACCCTCGGCCGATTGCTCGATTCGTACCGCGACGTTGGTGGCACCGGCATGTCGTGCAACGTTCGTCAGCGTCTCTTGGACCATTCTGAAGACGGCAGTCGCGCTGCGACTGTCGATATCAAACTCCTCGCGGTTCATCGATAGCGAGCACGAAATGCCGCTGCGTTCCGCGAACTGGGCCACGTGGTACTCGACGGCCGCAGCGAGGCCGAGGTCATCGAGCATGCGCGGCCGCAAGTCCTCAGATATCCTGCGCACAGCGTCGACCGTTCGCTCCACCAACCCCAACGCCGACTGCAGCCGCTCGCGCGTCGCCGGATTCGCTTGCTCGATCCGATTCAGTAGCCAGTTCAGGTCGATTCTCAGGGCAGTCAGCGATTGGCCCAACTCGTCGTGAAGTTCCCGCGCAATCCGGGTCCGTTCGTCCTCTCTCACTGTCTGCAGGAATTCGGCCAGCTCGCGCAGCCGCCCCTGGGATTCCTGCAACTGGGCCGTACGTTCCTCGACCCGCCGCTCCAGTTCACCGCGCAGACGTCCGAGTTCGACGTGGGTCTGGACGCGCGCCAGAACCTCGTCCGGCTGATACGGTTTAGCGATGTAGTCGACCGCCCCGAGCGAAAATGCTCGTACCTTGTCTTCGGTCTCGCGCAGCGCCGAAAGAAAGATGATCGGCACTTCCTGGGTGCGCCGATCAGTCTTCAGGCGGCGACAGACTTCATAACCATCCATCCCGGGCATCCTGACGTCGAGCAGGATCAGATCCGGCGGGCTCGCCTGGGCCGAGCGAATCGCCATGGGGCCATCTTGTGCGAGGCGTGCCGTGTAACCTGCGCCTGTCAGCAAGTCCGACAGCAGTTGCCGTGAGGCAACCGTGTCCTCGACCACCAGCACTTCGCCTCGCCCAAGCACGCCCGCCGACGTCATCGACTACTCCGATACGACAAGACCCAGGAATTGCCACAATCGATGATAGTCCAATCCCTCCATCATGCGACGAAGGTGTGCAGCCAGCGTCGGCTGTTCACACTCCACTTCGGCAAGCACGATCTCCATCTCTTTGCCGCTGAGGGAAAGGGCACCACGAATCAGATGCTCGCAGACGGCCGGCGACAACGCCCTGATGTCGGCATCGGCAAGGTCGATGTCACACGAACCTGATTTCCTGTACGACACGCTGCCGATATGAAGGCACAGGCCAAGGCTGTCTTCCACCATCTGATACAGCTCCTCCGTCTTGAAAGGCTTGCCCAGGAACCGGTCAGCGCCCGCTGCAAGGGCCTCCGAGCGGGCCTCATCGAACACGTTTGCAGTGAGCATCACGATCTTTGGTTGAACCAGATCGGTCCGGCTCCTGATCCGCCTGATCAACTCGGGACCGTCGATGCCAGGCAGTCGCCAATCCATCAGCACCAGATTGGGCGCGCGCGTTCGCACGAGCACCTCAGCGGCGATCCCATCGCCGGCTTCCAGGATTTCGATGCCGCGCGGCTCAAGGAGCGAGCGCACGAGCAGACGTGCATCGGCCGCATCGTCCACGACCAGAACGCGCACACCGCGTGCGTCACTAGCGCGCGGCGCCCGCTCCTGCTCGGCGGAGGCTACGGGAACCGTATCGCGGACCTCTGCGAGCAGCGAGAATCCGAAGACCGAACCCTCGCCGACGGTCGAATTCACATGCAACCTGCCTCCCATCATTTGAACATACTGGCGACTGATGGTAAGGCCGAGACCGGTACCACCCGACGACGGTCTGGTGCCGGCCTGCTCGAACGGCTCGAAGATGCGTTGCAGATCCTGTGGCGCGATGCCGATGCCCGTATCGCTGACTTCAAAGTCGATGCGCGCATGCGTATCGTCGGTCAGACAGCCTGTAGCCGTGATGGAAACCCGACCGGCGGGGGTGAACTTCACGGCATTTGACAGAAGATTGAGGAGGACCTGCCGCAACTTGACGGCATCTGTCCAAACAGTCTCCGGCACGCCGCGCAATTGTGTAACGATAACCAGACCCGCCGCCTCGGCCCGGTCGCGCACCATGTCGGCTACCTGGCTAACCACCTGCGAAATGTCGGTCTCATCCTCGACCAATTGCAGCTTGCCCGACTCGATCTTCGACAGTTCGAGCACGTCGTTGATGAGCGTCAGAAGGTGGCTACCCGAACTACCGATGATTTCCATGTTCCTGCGTTGTGCCTGCGTCAACATCGGGTCCTTGTCCATCAGCTGCGAGAATCCGATCACTGCATTGAGCGGCGTGCGCAATTCATGGCTCATGTTCGCGAGGAAGAGTGACTTGGCACGGCTTGCCGCCTCCGCTTGGTCGCGAGCAACCTCCAACTCCTCCGTACGCTGGCGCACAAGGTCCTCAAGATGCTCGCGATGCCGCGTCAGTTCCTCTTCGTTCTTCTTTCGATCAGTGATGTCGGAAAAGATCGAGATGTAACGCACGATCCGGCCATCGCCGGCGCGCAGTGCCTGGATCGATATCTCCTCCGGAAACACCTCGCCGGACTTGCGGCGATTCCACAGTTCGCCGCGCCATCGTCCGATCGTAGTCAGTTGCTTCCAGAAGTCCCGATAGAAGCCCTGATCATGCCGGCCGGATTTCAGTATGCGCGGGGTCTGACCAATGACTTCGTCCGGACTGTAGCCATAGATGCGACAGAAGGCTTCGTTAACCCAGCGGATACGCCCGGCGGCGTCGGTGATGATCGCACCCTCGGCCATGGCCCCGAACGCGGTTTCATTCTCCCTCCTCTCCTCCTCCTGCCGCTCCCGCTCGAGGGCTCGACGTCCGGAGTAGTTCCATGTGGCATACAGCAATGTCAGCCCGAGCAGCCAGATGCCCAGATGCCAGTACTGAATCGATTGCCACGTCGGTTCCTGCGCTGCGCGGTATGCATTTAGGTTAACGGTCATCGCAGCTCCTCCGCGCAAGCCGCCGACGGGAACCAGAGTATCTCGATGGCACTCGAGGCATTCCTCCTCCATACGCATCGGGATCATCACCCGCATCAGGCCATGACTCCCGCGCCGCGGTACGGACTCCGTCACCATGTCGGCGCCCGCCTCAAGCGATTTCAGAGCCTTGACTTCCCAGTCATCGGGGAGATTGGCGCGATTCCGCAGTTGCAGGGACGTGAGGCGCTCCTTGCTGCCGAAATCCTGATTACTTACGTTCTGGATCGCAAGCAGGATGTGAATCGGCGTCAGATTCATCAAGCTCACACGCTCCCCACCGACCCGCACTGCTCGAAGTCTTTCCGCCTCGCTGAAGGTGTCGATACTCGACATCTTGCTTTCCTCGACGTACACGCCACCAAGCGAACTCGCCCATTTGCGGATTGCCATGTCCTTCTTGAGGTTGGCAACGGCGTCGATACGTGCGAGTGATTCCGCCGTCCGATCGAGTTGCCCTCGCTGCGTCCAGAGAGAAGCGAACACAAGCAGCGTCCATATCGCTGCGCCAAGAGCGAGCTTGCCGACGTTGCCGACGCGCACGCCGAACCGACGCCGCCTCACCGGTGCGACCTGTTCAAGCACCTGGAGTCCCATATTCATCCCCGTCTGCAGATCTGGCTGGATATGGCCATCATTGCACTACCTGACCGAGATCTTGGCAAGATGGGAAGCCAAAAAAGAAAGGGCGGGGAACGACCGTTCGCCGCCCCGCCGAAAAGCAAAACCTGCGTCCTGCTACTTGACCTTATGAGCGCCGTGTTGTTCGAGGTAGGTTTTGGCGCGCAGGCCGAGGTCGGCGGTCTTGACCTGATACTGCCAGACCTGCTCGGCCCAGAGGTTGGCGTTTTCCCAGTCCTTCTTGGCGGCGGCGGCTTCATGCTTGGCCTTGATCGGCGGAATCTTGCCCGCCTGGTCGAAGGCATCGTCCACCATCGCCACGGCATCCGGGAAGTCCTTGTAGTTCACCGAGGTGATGTAGGCGACCACCGAGTCG
>DATJQH010000086.1:0-5432 GCA_035505955.1 Rhodocyclaceae bacterium | reverse complement strand
CAGAAGGGCCAGAACCCATAACAGGGCGAGGCCCGGACCGTAGATCAGGGCTCGAGACACGATGCCGGTGGGGGAAATCGACTCGTATACCGTGTAGCCCGTCACTACGGCCAGGAGAGCAAACAGTATCCAGAACACTGTGCGCAAGCCGCGATTGATGTTCTGGTCGGATACCAGTTTCATCGCTGCCAGCTTGAGATGCAGCACCTCGGCCAGTTCGGCGAGCAAGTGGTATGGGCATACCCACGAGCAGAACGTGCGACCTCCAAGCAGGAGCCACCCCACGAAAATGGTCGCCGTGCCGATCACCAGGTTTACGATGATGTGCTTGTGGGCCAGCATCACCTGCAGGGCCGAGTTGAGGTCGATCATGTGGAAGCCAACGAAGCGCGAAGCGGTCAGCGCGCCTTCGAGCAGTTGCACGTCGAAATGGTAGGACACGACGAACAACAGGTTCGACAGCAGCAGGACGATCCAGCGCCGGTTGCGCCACTTGTGCGACTTGCCATGATGGGCGCGATGGGCCTCCTTGGCCGCCTTGAGGTCCTCCTTGCTGGTGGCGCGCTTGAGCACGTGGATCTTCTGGGCGCGCTCCGAGATTGCCGGATGCCGATCCGGTTCGCGCCCGAACATCACCATGATCTGGTCGAAGAAGCGGCGCCGCAGGATCTGGTTCATGCCTTCCAGACCTCGCGCTGTTCGACCGCGATGCACGCCGGTTCGACCGGACAGATCATTTCACAGACTCCGCAGCCGACGCACGGCTCATGCACCACCGGCTGATGGCGGCGCGTGCCGTCCGGAGCGAAGACGGTCTCGATCGAAATGGCACCCTTGATCGGGCATTCGCGCACACACAAGTCGCACTCTTCCAGGTCGTAAGGGTGATCGGCCACGCGAATCGGCTTCCAGCGATCGACCGTCATGTAGCGCATACGGCCCTCGAATCCCGCTCCCCGCGCCTGCCCCTTGAAACCTTTGCCCTTGATGGCAAGGCAAAGTTCCGGCCGCACCAGGCGCGCCACGCCCATGCGCTCCTGGAGATTGAGCGTGTTCTCGGGATCGTTTTCCTTTGCCTTGAGAACCGGCTTCGCCGCGAGGCTTGCCCCATCGCGGACGGCCAGGAACTCGGGCTTCTTGTATGTCAGCGCGCCGGTCGGGCAGGCGAGGATGCACTGCGCGGCGTCGCAAGAGAAGTCGCAAGCCTGATCGCGCGCCTCGATGAACGGCGCACCGACGCCAAATCCGTCAGTGAGATCTGCGAGGCGGATGGCCTGCACCGGGCACACCTGCACGCATTGTCCGCACTTGATGCAGGACGCCAGGAAGTCGTGCTCCTCCAAGGCCCCTGGCGGGCGCAACCGGGACTTCTTCGAATACGCGAGCGGCAGGTAGCCCGACAGTGCCGCGCCCAGCACGCCACCAGTCAGCAGGATCGTGCGCAGGAAGCGGCGGCGCGCCTGCTGACGGCGCTCCCTGGATACGGGTGCCTTGACGCTGTCGCTCATGTTGGCCGTCCCGGCTTCATGAACATCGGCGCTTCATCGCGCACCTGAAGTTCCGGCGACGAAAACGGCGCCAGGCGCTCGAGGAAATCAAGCAGTTCCATCACGGGCGAGTTGCGGAAAAAGCGCGCCGCCGGGATCTCGGACCAAATCTGGTCCGTGTAAGCATACAGTTCGTACGGCGCGTCGCCGATGCCGTCCCCGTTCCGGTCGAAGCCCTGATAGTCGTCCCAGTAATTGCCCGACCACCGGTTGAGGTTCGCCTTGCCCCGTCCAGACTGAACCACGTTGGTCAGGTTTCCTTCGAAAACGTTGCCGGTTGCAATGTTTCCACCCAGCTCGGATGTGAACTGGAAACCGATGCCGTTGTATGCGATCCGGTTGTCCTTGAAGCGGATGGTCGTGTCGGGCTGGAAGGGCGAAATGTCCGAACCTATGCCGACTGCGCAGTAGACGATTTCATTGCCCTCGATATCCGAATCCGAAGCCTCCTTGAAGCCGATGGCCATGCCGGCGGCACCCGTCGCATGCGAAATCACGTTGTGGCGCAAATGCACGCGTTCGGTGTACATGAGATACACGCCCACCGAGTTGTCGTAGAAACGGTTGTTCTCGACGAGATTGTCGTTGGCGAACATGAAGTGCAGGGAGTAGCGACTGCCACGTCCCTCGTTGCCGCGAAACACGTTGCGGCTCGAGTACCAGGCCACCATGTCGCGCGAGTCCACCACGACATTGTTCTCGATCACGTTGTCATTGCTGTACCACAGCCGCAAACCGTCACCACGCATGCCGAGGTCGAGTGGCTTCGAACTGATCCGGTTCTTGCGCACCTGGTTGCGGTTCGATTGTTTGAGATCGATGCCGAACAGGCAGTTGTCGATGACCAGGGACTCGACCACATTGTCGTTGCCGCGCACGTCCAGACAGGAATCGTCCGTGTCGGGGGACTCCCCGGAGCCCGTGAGGTGCAGGCCGCGAATGGTGGCGCCGTCCGCGCGCAACGTGAATACCGTGCCGCGATCCCCGGCGTCGATCGTGACCTGGCCGCGGCCATCGATGACCAAGGGCTTGTCGACCAGAACCGGACCTCGGTACGCCCCGGGAGGAGGCACGAGCGTGCTCCCCGCCGGTGCGAGGTCAACGAGTTCCTGGAAGTCCCTGAGCGTGCGCACGCGCGCATTGCGTTCGTTGAGCGCGAACACCGGCTTGGGCGCGTCCACCGTGGCACGTGGGCCATCGTGCCCGGCATTGCTGGCCGCGGTTGGCACAGGGTCATCTAGCGCCTCGGCCGCAGCGACGGCCGCGAAGGCCAATCCCAATGCCGACATAAGAGTGCGCAACCTTGAGCACGGCATGATGGTGAGCTCGGTTACTGCCCGTCCTCCTGGCTCCGCAATTGCTTGCGACGCAGCAGCACGGCGGGAACCAGGGCCAGGAATATCGTGACCAACAGCGCGTAGCCCCAGTACGGATACGAGTACGTCGAGAACTGCGCGACCTTCCCCTCGCCGAAGACGGTAGGCATGAATGGCTTGACAGTGAATGCGCCCCACGGATGCAAGTTGTGGCCGAAGAACCACAGCCAGCCGGCGTAGTCGATGACGAAGAACAGCGGCAACAGCGCTGGCACCAGCGCCAGCAGCAGCGTGAAGCCGCGGATCTTCCACACGCCAAGAACCAGGATGATCATGGCCACGATCAAGCCGGCGGCCGTGCCATTGAGGGCCACCGTCAGATTGTCGGCCCAGTGCTGCAGCCTCTCCGGTTCCTTGAAATACGTGCCCGCTTCGTCCTGATAGGCCAGAACGAACTGCTGCAGGTGACCGAGTACGTAAAGGTCGGTCAGCATCCAGGCGGCGAGCACGCTGAAGCCTCCCGCCAATACGACCAGTCGCAGGCGCTGCGTTGACACGGCGAATGCCGTCAGCATTACAGCGAAGAGTGCGACGATGAACTTCGACATCGGCCGCTCGACGGGCGCACCGGTGCCGATCGGGAACATGCCCACATAGTGGTTGATCGTGTTCATCTCGTGCACGCAATCCAGCCCCTGCGCGCCCTTGTTCATGTCCTTGCCGGCATCGAGGATCGGGTTGTAGCGCTCCTCGGAGCCGGAGATATCCTGCTGCAGGATCTCGTTCTGATGAGGATTCCCCTGACCGGCAGTGACCTTGCAGCCGTTGAACACGCCATTGAAGTGGAAATGAATGCGTATGCCGTCCGGAAACGCGTCCTTGGGGTAATTCGGTGCCGTCAATGCCACCCACCAGATCGGGGAGAAGTAGCTTGCGATCATCGCCGCTGCTGCGATTGCAACCAGGACCACTATCAGTCGATCTTGCTTCTTGGTTTCGGACATTTCCGATCTCTCTGTCGTTTATCGCTCCGGCTTGAACTACTCCCGGGTCCCCCACGGCCGGGAACCGCCCTCGCCGCCGTGGCAAGGACGGCCTCGGGAAATCACTTCTTCTTCGCGAACGCCTTGCACATCGCGCCAGGCATCGTCATGCTCGCCTGGAACGCAGAGATGGCCACCAGTTGATCGTCGCTGTACTTCTTGATGATCTTGACCATGTCTGGATTCGCATTGCGCCTCTTGCCGTCGCGAATGGCAGTCATCTGGCGCAGCAGGTACTTGTAGTGCTGGCCCGCTATCACTGGATAGAACTTCTCCTTGTTGCCCTCTCCGTTGACGCCATGGCACTCCTTGCATTCGTTTTCGTACAGATCGTGCCCTTTGGCCACCTGCACTGCCGCGTCCGCCCCTTCGTATTTGCCGTGGTCGACAGGAATGCACAGACTGTTGATGTACGCCGCCGTGTCTGCGAGCTCCTGGGGGTCGGTCAGGGTCTTGGCAAACGGGTACATGGTGGGGTTGTCGCGCAGTCCCTCGCGGATGTCGGCCATCTGTTTGATCAGGACCGTGGCATGCTGGCCAGCCAATTGCGGGAACGTGCCGTCGGGGCGACCCGCGCCAGACGGCAAGTGGCAGGCACCGCAGACCTCATATGTCTCCTTGCCGTTCTTGACGTCGCCCTTCTTCTTCAGCGCCTCGATCTTCTCGCCTTCCTGGGCGTTCCATTGGTAGCCCTGCGACTCGATGCCAGCCTTCTTGGCAGGAACCTGGGCCATTACCAGGGCGGGGATCAGCGCCAGTGACAGCGCCAGAATCTTGGAGGTATTCATGTTCGTTCCTAAGAAAGTCGGGGGGTGGTTGCATGCTAGTCGTCGGGATACTGCGGAGTCATTGATACGAATCAATCGGCCCGGCGGGTCGCACGGCTTATTTCATCTTGGAGACGTAATCCGCCAGTTCCTTTATCTCGGCCTCGCTCACCAATTCCATTACGCCTTTCATCGCCGCGGCATTGCCGTTGGCGCGGGCGCCACTTTTTATGTCGAGCATCTGCCGCTCGACGTACTTGACGTTCTGCCCGGCAATCTTCGGGTACTCCGGCAATATGGGCTTCTTGCCGTCCTTGCCATGACAGGACCAGCACGTCTTCTCCTGGAACAGCTTGGCACCGTCGGCATTCGCGAAGCCGCTGGCGACAAGCGCCGCACCAGCCACCAATAGCGTCGTGTATTTCATGGTCTTTCCTGTCTGTTGAAGTTGGGGGCAGGATAGTCCCTGCCCCCCGTGCGCTTCCTTATTTCAGATCAATTCACTTGACCTTATGAGCGCCGTGTTGTTCGAGGTAGGTTTTGGCGCGCAGGCCGAGGTCGGCGGTCTTGACCTGGTATTGCCAGACCTGTTCGGCCCAGAGGTTGGCGTTTTCCCAATCCTTCTTGGCGGCGGCGGCTTCATGCTTGGCCTTGATCGGCGGAATCTTGCCCGCCTGGTCGAAGGCATCGTCCACCATCGCCACGGCATCCGGGAAGTCCTTGTAGTTCACCGAGGTGATGTAGGCGACCACCGAGTCG
>DATJQH010000085.1:0-2731 GCA_035505955.1 Rhodocyclaceae bacterium | reverse complement strand
GTCGGTCAGGCGCGCCTGGCTGTCGAGATCGCGGGCAGGCTTGTCCCACCAGAGGGCGCGCCCGCTTTGCTGCACGGTCTGCTCTTCCGGGTGCTGGCGCATCCATTCGCGCATGAAAAGGGTGTGCTCGGATTCGTAGAGGGCCATGTGACGTTTCCTAGTCCTTGATGCGGTTGATGCGCACGACTTCCGGGATGCGCCGCATGCGGCGCAGGATGCGGGCGAGGTGCACTCGGTTGGCGACTTCGATGGTGAAATAGAGGCTGGTGGTGGCGCCGTGGTCGTCGTCCATGCTGATGTTGGCGATGTTCGACTCTTCCTCGGCGATCACCGCGGCGATCTTGGCCAGCACCCCGCGCCGGTTCTCGGCGACCACGCGCAGGCCAATCTCGAAGGCGCCCTCGACGTCGGGTTCCCAGTCGACATCGACCCAATCGTTGCGCTCGCCGCGCTGGCGCGCCAGCACCGAGCAGTCATGGGAATGCACGACCAGGCCCTGGCCCTTGCGGATGACGCCGACGATCGGGTCGCCCGGAATCGGCCGGCAGCAGCGGGCCAGTTGCACGGCAACGCCTTCGGTGCCGCGGATGAGGATGGTGGCCGCCGGGCGGGCTTCGCCGCTGCCGGCCGCCGCCGAGTCGCGGCGGTCGCGCAGTTCGACCAGGCGGCGGGCGACAATCGCCGGCAGCCGCACGCCGAGGCCGACGTCGGTCAGTACCTGGCGCTTGTTCTTCGGCGCCATCTCGCGCAGGAAGCGATCCCAGGTGGCGACATCGATGTCAGACAGCTGCAGGTTGAAGCTGCGCAGCGCCTGGCCGACCAGGCGTTCGCCGAGCGCCGCCGATTCCTCGATCTGCTGGGTCTTCAGGAAATGGCGGATCTGCGCGCGCGCCTTGCCGCTGCGCACGTAGGACAGCCAAGCGGGATTCGGACTGGCCGAGATCGCCGTGATGATCTCGACGCGATCGCCATCCTTGAGTTCGCTGCGCAGCGGCATCGATTCGAAATTGATGCGGCAGGCGACGCAGCGGTTGCCGATGTCGGTGTGCACGGCGTAGGCGAAGTCCACCGCCGTGGCGCCGCGCGGCAGCGCCATGATCTTGCCCTTGGGGGTGAACACATAGACTTCGCCGGGGAACAGGTCGACCTTGACGTGCTCGAGGAATTCGGCGGAGTCCTTGGACGCCGATTGCAGCTCGAGCAGGGATTGCAGCCACTTGTGGGTTTCCTGCTGCAGGCCGGACAGCGCGTGCTCGTCCTTGTAGAGCCAGTGCGAGGCGACGCCGGATTCGGCGACGTGGTTCATCTCGGCGGTGCGGATTTGCATTTCCACCGGCGTGCCGTAGGGGCCGATCAACGTGGTGTGCAGCGACTGGTAGCCGTTCGGCTTCGGAATCGCGATGTAGTCCTTGAACTTGCCGGGCACCGGCTTGTAGAGGCCGTGCAGCACGCCGAGCGCCAGGTAGCAGTTCGGCACGTCCTTGACGATCACGCGGAAACCGTAGATGTCGAGCACCTGCGAGAAGGAGAGGTGCTTGTCGCGCATCTTGCGGTAAATGCTGAACAGGTGCTTCTCGCGGCCGATGACCTCGGCATTGATGCCGCGCTCGGGCAGGCGATGGCGGATGGCTTCGAGGATCTTGCCGACCACTTCGCGGCGGTTGCCGCGCGCCTGCTTGACCGCCTTGATCAGCACGCGGTGGCGCATCGGATGCAGGTGCTGGAAAGACAGCTCCTGCAACTCGCGGTAGAGATTGTTGAGGCCGAGCCGGTTGGCGATCGGCGCGTAGATTTCCAGGGTCTCGCGGGCGATGCGGTGCCGCTTTTCGACGCGCACCGCGTCGAGCGTGCGCATGTTGTGCAGCCTGTCGGCCAGCTTGATGAGGATGACGCGCACGTCGCGCGCCATCGCCAGCAGCATCTTGCGGAAGTTCTCGGCCTGCGCGTCCTCGTAGGACTGGTTCTCGATGCGGTCGATCTTGGAGACGCCATCGACCAGCTCGGCGGCGTTCTTGCCGAAATGCTCGGCCAGTTGCGCCTTGGTGATGGAAGTGTCCTCCATCACGTCGTGCAGCAGGGCGGCGATCAGCGCCTGCGGATCGAGACGCCAATGCGCCAGCGTCTCGGCGACGGCCAGCGGATGCGAGACATAGGGCTCGCCGCTGGTGCGGTACTGGCCGCGGTGGGCCTCGGCGGAGAAGTAGTAGGCGGCCTCGACCTGGCTGGCATCTTCCGGCTTCAGGTAGCCATTGATTATGCCGCGGAAGCGCTCGAGGTTTTCCGCCAGATCGACCGGTGGGTGCAGGTCGTCGGCAATGATCGACGGCTGCTCCTCGACGATCTGGGGGCGCCGTGCGGACGGGAGAACGGCCGACAAGAAGTTCACCCGTCTCTCCTACATGGCTAGGCCTGACCGCGGTTGAGGATTTCCAGCCCGACCTTGCCGCCGGCGATTTCGCGCAGGGCAATGACCGTCGCCTTGTCGCGCTCGGCTTCGATCAGCGGCGTGCTGCCCATGGTCAACTGACGCGCCCGATAGGTCGCCGCCAGCGTGAGCTGGAAGCGGTTGGGGATTCTCTTCAGGCAATCGTCGACGGTCACACGGGCCATGGCACTGTTCCTCTGGGTCAAGATTAATCAAGAAATCGAAAAAGCTCCGGCTGGCGGGCCATCTGGCTCGCCACGCGCAGGCGGGTCGTACGCACGACGGCGGCGAGATCATCGAACGCCG
>DATJQH010000084.1:0-4487 GCA_035505955.1 Rhodocyclaceae bacterium | reverse complement strand
AGGTCGAACTTGTAGTGCGCGGCCAGCGACTCGACCATCTGGAAGTAGAACTGGTTGCGCTTGTCCCAGCCCTTGATGGCGCCCGCGGCGAGCGACAGGTGCGGATAGGCGACGACGCGCGCCGGGTCGAAGAACTGGATCGAGCCCAGGCCGTCGCACTTCTGGCACGCGCCCATGGGGTTGTTGAACGAGAACAGGCGCGGCTCCAGCTCCTGCAGCGCGTAGCCGCAATGCGGGCAGGCGAAGCGGGCCGAGAAAAGGTGTTCCACGCCCGTGTCGATCTCGACTGCAAGCGCGCGCCCCTCGGCGTGGGTGAGCGCGGTCTCGAAGCTCTCGGCCAGGCGCTGGCGCACGTCGGCGCGCGCCTTGAGGCGGTCGACGACGATGTCGATCGAGTGCTTGCTGTTCTTGGCCAGCTTCGGCAACGCGTCGATGTCGCAAACCTTGCCGTCCACGCGCAGGCGCACGAAGCCTTGCGCACGCAGTTCGCCGAACAGGTCGAGTTGCTCGCCCTTGCGGTTGGCGACCACCGGGGCGAGGATCATCAGCTTCGTGTCCTCGGGCAGTGCCAGCACGTGGTCCACCATTTGCGAGACGCTCATGGCTTCGAGCGCAACGCCGTGCTCGGGACAGTGCGGCGTGCCGGCGCGGGCATACAGCAGGCGCAGGTAGTCGTGGATCTCGGTGACGGTGCCGACGGTCGAGCGCGGGTTGTGGCTGGTCGCCTTCTGCTCGATCGAAATGGCCGGGCTGAGTCCCTCGATCAGATCGACGTCCGGCTTCTCCATCAGCTGCAGGAACTGGCGGGCGTAGGCCGACAGCGATTCGACGTAGCGGCGCTGGCCTTCGGCGTAAAGCGTGTCGAAGGCGAGCGAGCTCTTGCCGGAACCGGACAGGCCGGTGATCACGGTCAGCTTGTTGCGCGGCAGGTCCAGGTTGATGTCTTTGAGGTTGTGGGTCCTGGCGCCGCGAATCCTGATTTCGTCCATGCTCTCTCTGGGCGGGATGGGCAAACGAGCAATATAGCGAATCCGGGGCGCGAGAGTCCTGTCCTTTGATCTTCCTCCGCAAGCGTCATTCGTGGTGTATGATGTGCATCAGGTGAATTAACTGATACACATCATGCGCACCAACATCATCCTCGACGAGGCCCTGATCGCCAGCGCGATGAAGGCGGGGCCGTACAAGACCAAGAAGGAGGCGGTGGAAGCCGGCCTGCGCCTGCTGGCGCGCCAGGCGGCCTATCGCGAGATCCTGGAGCTGCGCGGCAAGCTGCGCTGGGACGATGCCGCGCCCGCGGCCGGGCAACTCGTCGCCGAGCAACGTGCGAAATACGAAAAGGGCGGCAAGTGATCCTGGTCGATGCCTCGGTCTGGATCGACTTCTTCAACGGTCGCGATACGGCGGGCGTCGAACGGCTCGCCGACCTGCTCGGCGACGGCGCCGCGCCGCTGGCGATGGCCGACCTCGTGCTGTTCGAGGTGCTGCGCGGCTTTCGCTACCAGCAGGACTTCGTCGCCGCGCGCCAGTCGCTGGCTGCGCTGCCGGTCCTCGACATCGGCGGCGAAGGCAATGTCGTCAGCGCCGCGGAACACTACCGCGTACTGCGCGGGCACGGCGTTACGGTGCACAGCCCCGTCGACGTCCTGCTGGCGAGCTATTGCATCGAGCACGGCCACGCGCTGCTGCACGACGACCAGGATTTCGATGCGCTCGAACAACTGCGCGGCCTGAAGGTGTGGCGACACTAGGCTAAGATACGCGTCCCTCACCGACCCCATCCCATGCTATCCCCCGCTTCCGATCCGATGACCCGCGACGAACGTCGCGCCGGCGTTTCGCTGGCGGCGATCTTCGGCCTGCGCATGCTCGGACTGTTCCTGATCCTGCCCGTATTCTCGGTTTACGCGCCCACGCTCGCCGGCGGCAACGACCCGCTCATGGTCGGCCTCGCACTCGGCGCCTATGGCCTCACGCAGGCGTTCTTCCAGATTCCGTACGGGGTGGCGTCCGACCGCTATGGCCGCAAGCCGATCATCATCGCCGGCCTTTTGCTCTTCGCTGCCGGCAGCTTCCTCGCCGCCGCCGCGGACGACATCGTCTGGGTGATCGCCGGCCGCGTGGTGCAGGGCGCCGGAGCAATTTCTGCGGCGGTCACGGCGCTGGCGGCTGACCTCACGCGCGAGCAGCATCGCACCAAGGTCATGGCCATGATCGGCTCCACGATCGGCCTGATGTTCGCAATCTCCCTGGTTGCGGCGCCGCTGCTCTACTCGGCGCTCGGCATGCCCGGCATCTTTGCGCTCACGGGCATTCTCGCGGTCGCGGCCATCGTCCTGCTCCTGAAGGCCGTTCCTGCCCCGCCGCCTGTGGCGGATCATGCACCGGCACCGTTCTCGGCAGTCCTGCGGCATGGCCAGCTGGCGCGCCTCAACTTCGGCGTGCTCTCCTTGCACATGATGCAGACGGCACTCTGGGTCGTCGTGCCCCCGACGCTGGTCGCCGCCGGCCTGCCCGTGGGCGAACACTGGAAGATTTATCTGCCCGCCGTGCTCGTCTCCTTTGCGGTCATGGTGCCGGCGATCATCGCCGCCGAGAAGCATGGCCGCATGAAGGCCGTCTTCGTCGGCGCGATCATGCTGCTGCTCGCGGTCCAGCTTGGGCTGGCGACCTCGGCGACGAGCCTGAATGCCGTCGGCATCTGGCTTGGGCTGTTCTTCGTCGGCTTCAACATCATGGAAGCATTGCAGCCGTCGCTGATTTCGCGCCTGGCGCCGGCCGGTGCCAAGGGTGCGGCGCTTGGCGTCTACAATACGACGCAGTCGATCGGGCTGTTTCTCGGCGGTGCAGCGGGCGGCTGGCTGCTGAAGCATTTTGGCGCAGTGGCGGTGCAGGGGTTCTGCGCCGCGGTGTCGGCGGCATGGCTGCTGCTGGCATCGACGATGACGCCGCCCGTGCGCAAGAGTTCAACTTAGGAGGAAATCGAGATGGCGTCGGTGAATAAAGTGATCATCGTGGGCAACCTGGGCGCGGACCCGGAAACCCGCTACATGCCGAACGGCGATGCCGTGTGCAACATCCGCGTCGCCACCACCGAATCGTGGAAGGACAAGCAATCCGGCGAGAAGAAGGAAATCACGGAGTGGCATCGCGTGGTCTTCTACCGCAAGCTCGCTGAGATCGCCGGCCAGTACCTCAAGAAGGGTTCTCAGGTCTATCTCGAAGGCCGCATCCGCACCCGCAAGTGGACCGACAAGGAAGGCCAGGAGCGCTACACCACCGAGATCGAAGCCAACGAAATGCAGATGCTTGGCCGACGTGAAGGCATGGGCGACGCAGGTCCGCGCGAAAGCGGCAACGCCGGCCGCAGTGCCGCACCGGCAAAGCCCGCGGCTGCGCCTTCGGGCGGCGGCTTCAACGACTTCGAGGACGACATTCCGTTCTAGAAAAAACAAGGGGGCGATTAAGCCCCCGAAGATGCAGAAGAAGGGCGCCGTTGCGGGCGCCCTTTGCGTCTACTTTCCGACCAGCCAGTTCAGGATCGTCTGGTCGGCCTGCGAGATCGCGGTGCCGGCCGCGCCCGAATACGCCGGGTTCATATTGGGCGGCAGCGTGCCGCCGCTGCCGTCGCCGCCCGGGCCGTTGTGGCACTCGTAGCAGCTGATGCGCTGTCCCACTGCGAACGTCACAGTTCGGCTCTTGGCCGTGAAGTTTCGAGCCTGCCTGACCTCGGACAGATACGAGCCCTTGTAGTCCGAGCCATGGCAGTACGCGCACTGCGTCCGGTTGTTCTCGGCCGCGTTGCCGTGACCCTGCACCCATTGCTGGGTCGGCGGATGCATGCCGTGCGGCCCCCCGGTCGTGGTGCTCGGCACCGTGGCGTGGCAGGCCGTGCATTCGCGCACCGTGCCGCGGTGGCCCTGCAGCGCCACGCTCTGCACGTTGTCGTTCTCGGTGGAACTCGGATACTCGGCATGCGTCGGGCCATGGCAGGCCTCGCACTGCAGGTTGCCGTGCCCCTTGCTGAAGCGATACAGCGAGTAGCCGCTGCTCGGCACGTTCGCCGTCGTGGCGAAACGCGTGTCGGTGACCACACGCAGCGTGCCCGTTCCGGAACCGATCGCCGACGTTTCCCGTACGCCGTCATGGTGGCAGGCCTGGCAATTGGGTTCCTGCAGCCAGCCGGTCCGGGTCGCGGCGCCGACGTCGCTCATCAACCCGTGGCAGCTCTGGCAACCCATGAGCGCGTTGCCGGAACCATCGACGGCGTTGCCCATGGCGCCACGCAGGCACTTGGTGACGGAGCCCGGATGGCACATGTAGCAGGAACTGCGGTTGGTGATGTCGTCGAGCTTGAGGTTCTGCGTTGGATCGACCACCTGGCTATGCGCCGTGTGCTCCGCCGACGTGAGCGAGGAAATGCCTGCAATGCCCGATCCGGGCAGGGCGTTGGAAGCATGGCAGCCGGCGCACAGGATGGGTTTGCC
>DATJQH010000083.1:0-6997 GCA_035505955.1 Rhodocyclaceae bacterium | reverse complement strand
GAATCGGCCGAGAAGTAGCTCTCAGGACGCGGCGGCAGGCTGACGTACTGCTTGTCGCTGTCGCCCATCGCGTTGCGATAGACGTACTGGCCAGTCGCCAGGTTGTAGAAGAAATCCATGTACGACTCGATCGTCGCCGGAATGTCGGGCGCGGCGAAGGCCATGCACAGCTCCGTGCGCCACAGCTTGCCCTGGCTGTCCCAGCCTTCGAAGATGGCCGTGCCCCAGGTGTCTTCGTCCTGGTAGTAGATGCGCTTGGGAACGGCGTGGCGCTTGCCGGCCTTGAGCGTCGCCTCGACCACCCAGACGCGATGCAGCTCCCAACGCACCGCGCCCGGATCGTGATGGTGCTCGCCCATCGCCTGCTCGTCCTTCACCGAGAAGAGCTTGTTGTTGTTGTAGGGGATGAACAGTTCCTTCTTGCCGACGAGCTTGTAGTCGTAGCGCTCGGGGTTGCCCTGCGTGCCGAACGGCTCGTCGAAGAAGTTGGCGCCCGAGGCGACGAAGTCCGGGTTGTCCTCGCCGATGGTCGGCGCCCGGCGCACGCGGCGCTGTCCCACCAGGTATTGCCAGGCCTGCCGGTCCTGCTTGGCGAAGTTCGAGCTGTCCCAGACCAGCAGCGCCTCGCCGGCGCGGAACGAAGGCGCGCTGGTGAGCTGGCGGTAGCCGTAGAACTCGCCTTTGAAGCTCTCCAGGCTGCCCTTGCGGAAGTAGTACGGGAACTGTTCGTCGGCCACCACTTCCGAGCCGAGCACCTTCTGGCCGGTGGCGGTGACGGTCCAGATCTTGGTCTTGGCGGTGGACGATTCACCCTTCCAGCGGGCCATGTGATTCCAGCGCACTTCGATGCCGCTCTTCGGAATCGGGAACGGCGTGCCGGCGTAGGCGCCTTCGATGCCCTCGCCATCTTCGACGATCCTGGCGCGCGTGGCATTCTTGAGGGTCCCCTCATAGACGTACTGCGGCGCCACGGCGGTGCGATGCGTCGGGTAGACGTCGAGCCGGAAAGTCTTTGGATGCTTCTTGAGCAGGGCCTTGACGCCGTCGGTCAGATGATCGGCGTACTTGTCCATGTTGTCCGCGGTGATGGCGAACAGCGGCTTCTCGTCGGCAAAGGGATCCACCCGGCGGTCGCCGGTCTTGTAGCCCGGTGCCACTGGCGCGCCGCTGCCGGTCCAGGCGGGGATCGAACCGTCCTTGTTGCCGGTGCGCTCGGCGCCGAGCGGCGTCAGGGTGGTCTTCAATTGTTCCGCTTCCTGCGGCGTCACCGCGGCCTGGGCAAAGCCGGCCATGGCAGCGACCAGGAAGGCGCCCTTGCGGATGTGGGTGAAGATGGCTTGATTCATGTCAGGGTGTCCTCGCTCAGAAGCTGTAGGTGGCGTTGAAGGAGACGAAGTCGCGGTCCTTGAGAGCCTGCTTGAAGCTGGGCCCTTGGCCGGCGATGAGGGCGACACCGGCGTCGCCGATGTAGTGCGTGAAGTTCAGGCCAAGCTTCCAGCGCTTCTCGTATTCGCCATTCACGCCGATGCTGACGTCGCCGCCCCTGTCCACGCCGCCGTTGAAGTTGGCTACCGTCGAGGATCTGCCCTTCGGGTTGTAGCCGAGGCCAACAGGAATGCTGATGTCGAGCCCCGGCGCGACCTGGTAGTAGGTCGGCTCGAACACCATGCGGAAACCCCAGGCGTCGCGCGTGGCGTTCGGGTCGAGCATGGCCGGGTTCCTGGTGATGCTGAGCAGGCGGTTCCAGGCCACTTCACCCATGAGGCTGGCACCGTCCCACATGGCCGAAGCACCGAACGAATGGATCCAGGAAATCTGCGCGTGCCCGGAATTGCCGACGGCGAACGGGTTGTTGGCGTCGTTGTCGAATGCCGTGCCCGGAAGAATCGTCGCTGCGTTGCTTACCAGGATCGCGTTGTGGCGCACGGAAAATTCGCCGGCGACATTCGTCGTGCCGAGCACCGTGCTGAAGCTGGCGCCGTAGGCGCGCACGTTTTCCGGATAGACAAAGCCGAACTGGCCGAACTGCGAGCCGCCGGCCAGCACGTTGCAGGTGCCGCTCAGCTGGAGCAAAGGCGGTACTGGCCCGAATGGATTGGGAACGCAGCCGGGCGACAGGTAGACCTGCGGATTCTTGTCGTGGTAGCGGATTGCATACAGGCCGAAGTCGGTGTCCATGCCTTCCGGGCGGAAGCGCACCTGGAAGCCGCCTTGGCCGGAATTCTTCGCCTTCCTGTCGTCGCCGTGATAGAGCGCGAAGTTCGGCGGCAGCAGCGGATTTTGCAGGAAGACGCGCTCGGCGCCTTCGCCAACGAAGTCCACCGTGCTGAAGTAGCTGCCCGCCGCGGGGATGCGGTTCTTCTCCCATCTGAACTGGTAGTAAGCGCCGAACGACAGATTCGGACCGACCTGAAGCTGGCCCGAAAGCTGGGGCACCGGCCGCAGCAGTTCCTTGAACTGGGTGTTGGGCACCGACAGGAGCTTGACGTAGTCCACCGACCCCTGGCCGTTGGCGATGCCGTTGGCGCCGAAGAACAGGCTTTCGCCGTAGATCACCGTGTGGCGGCCAAAGCGCAGGCTCAGGTTGGCGGACTCGCCGACATCGAAGTTGCCGAAGACGAAGGCATCGAGCAGCTCGGCCTTGCGGCCGTGCAGATCCTTCGTGTCGGTGGTGAACTCGTTGTAGGGCACGCTGAAGGAGTTGACGGTGCCCGGCGAGTCGTGGTCGTTGCCGCGGTTGTAGACGCTGTCATACCAAGCGGCGCCGCTGACGCGGGCGCCGAAGTTGCGGTAGGTGACGTCGAGTTCGCTCAGCCAGTCCACCCGGCTCGACACCAGGCCCTTCGAGAAGTTGCGGTCGCCGTCGTCCTGATTGGAGTCGGCGATCAATTCGCTGCTGCGATCCTTGAGCCGCCAGGACGAGCTGTACTTGAAGGTGTTGTCCCAGCGCACCTTCGTCTCCGAACCCGTGGCAATGTCGAACGACCATGCCTGCAGGCTCCAGGCCATGGCAAAGGCCGCGGCCGCCGAGCGTGTGCATGTCCTGTCCGTCGATCGCTTGCGCCGCGTCGACGCCCTCCTCTGCTTGGAATCCATCGGTTCTCCTCCGCTGTTGGTGACACGACGATCGGGCCCCGCGGCCGCAGGCAGCCGCGGAATCCGACCAATACCGTCTTCTTGTTGTCAGACCTGACCTG
This sequence comes from Rhodocyclaceae bacterium, assembly GCA_035505955.1. Classification (GTDB taxonomy): domain Bacteria; phylum Pseudomonadota; class Gammaproteobacteria; order Burkholderiales; family Rhodocyclaceae; genus Fen-999. The sequence continues at coordinate 3,800 of DATJQH010000083.1, read as the reverse complement.
GGTAGCCGTACATGAACGGCGGCAGGGCATCGGGCTGGCCGAGCAGATAGCCGCCCAGCACGCCTGCGTTGTCGTCTGCGTTCTGCGTGATGTGGTTGGCACCGACCAGCGTGTCGCGCAGAATCCGCTGGATCGGGTTGCTCGTGAAGATGCCGCGCGCCGAGGTCGCCTTGTAGAGCAGCAGCACCGCCTCTTCGCACTCCCGGCCGATGCGCGCCGTGTCCAGCGTGTAATGCACGCGCTTGTCGGTCGGGATGGGTTCGCCGCGCGAGACGTAGCCGGTCGCTTCGAGCGCAATCGCGGTCAGCCGCATACGGGCGCTGCGCACCTTCGACACCGCGTTGGCCAGGCGATCCTTGACGTAGGGGCTCGCCGCTGCCTGCGGCACACCGTTGATGTTGGTGCGCGACTTCATCTGTTCGACATAGCTGTCGATGGCGCCCTGCGCGAAGCCGATCAGCACGGCCGGCACCGAGGAGTAGAAGGCGAACGGGAACGGGAACCGATATGACAGCGGGCGCTCGATGTAGTTGGCATCCACGGTGCTGTGCGTCCGGTAGTCGGGCACGAAGACGTCCTTGACGCGAAGGCTCTTGCTGCCCGTGCCGGCCAGGCCGAAGACGAACCAGTCGTCGACGAACTCGTACTGGGAGCGCGGCAGCAGGAACACCAGGCGATCCACGGGCTGGTTCTGCTCGTTGAAGACGTAGGTGCTGACGAACGCCCACTGGGCGTGATCGCAGCCGCTGGAGGTACCCCAGGTGCCGTTGATCACGTAGCCGCCGTCGACGCGCTTGGCGGTGCCGAACGGCGCGTAGGACGACGAGATCAGGATCTCGTTGTCCTCGCCCCAGATCTCGTCGCCGACGCGCTGGTCGAACAGCGCGACCTCCCACTGGTGCACGCCGAGAATCATCATGTTCCAGGTCGCGCTGCCGCAGCCGCGGCCCAGTTCCATGAGCACGTTCCAGAACACCAAGGGACTCATCTCCCAGCCGCCCCAGCGCTTGGGCTGCAGGATCTTGAAGAAGCCGGCCTTGCGGAAGGCGTCGATGATCTCTTCCGGGACGTGGCGGTTGCGCTCGGTCTCGTCGGCCTTGGCCTTCAGCATGGGAATCAGCGCCTGGGCGCGCGCCACCAGTTCTTCGGCGGACGGGATCGCCGCCTCCTCGTTCAATTCACGCAATACGGCAGTAGACATTGGAATTCCTCTCCTCTTGAGTTATTGCTGCGGTGCTTCGGTATCGAGAGTGGCGAAGGCCCGGTTGAAGAAGATCAGCGGACCGGATTCGGGATCGGACGCCGCTTCGACGCCCATTACTTCGCAGATGAAGATCGTGTGCGTGCTGGCGCGGACCGTCTCGACGACCCGGCAGTCGAAGCTTGCCAGCGCGCCGGTGAGCAGCGGCGCGCCGAGGTTACCCTCGGTCCAGACGCCCTCGAGGAAGCGGTCTTCGCCGCGCACGTCCTTGACCATGCCGGCGAAGCGCCGGGCCAGAGATTCCTGCGCCTCGGACAGTACATTCACGCTCAGGGTGCCGCTGCGCGAGATGGCGGCATGGGCTCGGCCGTCGCGATTGACGCAGACCAGCAGGCTCGGCGGATCGGCCGTTACGGAGCAGACCGCCGTGGCGGTCAATCCCAGGCGTTCGTTGCCCTCCGCCGTGGCGACGAGCGAGCAGCCCGCCGCGAGGTAGCGCATCGCGCCCACGAACGCCGCCGAGCTGGCGGTCGGCAGCTCCAACACCGGCGGTGTGGCAGCGAAGGCATTGGACGAAGGCATGTGCGCTCCTCTCACTTCGGGGCCACGAATCCGGCGCCCCGGTGATGGCCCCAGTCGCTCAACTGGCGATAGCTCTTCACTTCCCAGTCGGAGTCGTCGATCACCAAGCCGCCGTAGCCGAACTCCATGGCAAAACCGGAGGGCGTCACGGCGTAGAACGAAATCATGTGATCGTTCGGGTGGTGGCCGATGCCCATGTAGATCGGCACGCCGGCCTTCAGGCAGCGGTCGTAGGCGAGGCCGACGTCGTCCATTTCGTTGACCTGCACCATGAAATGGTTGAGGCGCTTCGGCGCGCCAGGGATGAAACAACTCGCCAGCGAATGATGGCGGCCGGTGCGCGAGTGGAAGAAGGTGGCGTCGGCAACGAGACCGGGGGCGAGTTCCTGGCGGATGTAGTCGCTGACTCGCAAACCGAGGGCGTCGCGGTAGAAGGTCACGGACTCCTTGGGGTTGCGCGCAACGGCCAGGAAGTGCCCGACGCCAAGGCTACCCGTCTCGAAACCGCCGCGCAGGACCGCTGAGTGGAACGGTTCGGCAATCGGCGCATAGGCGGGCCCAAAGGCGAATTCGTGCCGGAAGCCGCTCGGGTCGTCGCACCAATAGACCTGCTCGACGCGACGAGTCGCCGCCAGTTCGGAACTTCCCTTGGTCACCTTGACGCCCTTGGCGGCGAGTTGTTGGACGTAGGTTTCCAGTTCGCCTTCGGTGTCGAACAGCCAGCCGGCCTCGGTGAGGTCGTCGTGGTCCTTCTTCTCGATCAGGATGCGCTGCTCGTATTCATCCATGCGCAAGGCGAGCGACCGGTCGTCCTTCTTCCCGACTTGCATCCCGACGATATTGACGGCGAACTCTTCCCACTTGCCAAGATCGCTGGCGCCAAAAATCAGGTAACCCAAATTTGAAATCTCTGCCACGCCATCCTCCTCTTCGGTTCGGTATGCGATGCGGCACATACCGGCTATCTGAGTTGCGAGGCCCATGCCTCGCCGAGGACGATTTAGCAGGAGCTATGCCACGGTAGCCACGGCGCACGATTTACTGCGCTGCCGCAATTGCTTCGAACGCGTGGCGGCCGAGCGCAGTCCGGCGGCAAGCAATCGCGGTTGCGCACATGCGGCATGACATAGGAATTGTCCATGCTATTGTAGTGGTTTATGAATTTTCGGAAATATCAGTCCTGCCCTGGCTTATCGACTTAGAATCTTCGGAAATAAATAGTCACTGCCTGGCTGTGAAGCGCAGGCTAGGACCGCCGCGGACGCGCTGTTGGCGTCGCGAATGACCACAACGAAGAGGAGACGACGTGACTTCAAGGGCCAAGCTCGACCTGAGCTCGCTTGGAATTTCGCTGGCCATGCCGGAGGATCTGCCGATTCCCGGGATCGCCGACCTGGCGAAGCAACTTCATTTCAACCCTGCCGAGGGCCGCATCTGGTTGCAGGATCGGCGCATGATCCTGCTGCACGCCAACGCCTTCGCCGCCTTGCGCACTGAACTCATCGAAGCCTACGGCACCGAATCGGCGCGCGGCCTGCTGACTCGGGTCGGCTACGTGGCCGGGTGCCGCGACGCTGAAATGGCGAGCAAGGTCAGAGGTGCGGCCGACAAGCCGACCGACATCCTTGCCGCCGGAGCCCAATTGCACAGCCTCGAAGGCATCGTGCTGGTCGAGGTGCTAAAAGCCGATGTCGACAGCACCACTGGTCATTGCCACATGGAGATCCTCTGGAAGAACAGCTTCGAGGAGGAGGCGCATGTCAACGCCTACGGGCTCGGTTCGGAACCCAGTTGCTGGATGGCGGTGGGGCATGCCTCGGGATTTCTCAGTACCTGCATGGGCCGACGCATCCTGGTACGCGAAGTCGAGTGCCGTTCGACGGGCGCGCCGCATTGCCGGGTGATCGCAAAGCCGGCCAGCGAATGGGACGACGCGCAGGAGGATCTCAGGTACTTCGAGCCTCAGCATATCGACAATACGAGTCGTCAGAGGAGCGAAAAGAGCGGCAGCGCTGTT
>DATJQH010000082.1:0-11172 GCA_035505955.1 Rhodocyclaceae bacterium | reverse complement strand
GCCCAGCTTCGTCGGCGCCAAGCCCTACCACCAGGCCTACCAGCGCGGCGTCAAGCTGATCGGCGCCACCTGCCACTACGTGACGGCCGAGCTGGATCAGGGGCCGATCATCGAGCAGGACGTGATCCGCATCGACCACTCGGATTCACCCGACGACATGGTCCGCTACGGCAAGGACATCGAGAAGACCGTGCTCGCACGCGGCCTGCGCTACCACCTCGAAGACCGTGTGCTCGTGCACGGCAACAAGACCGTGGTGTTCCGCTAGATTCTGCTGCGCTTGGCGTACCACGAGGGCTGACTCTTCGAGCGCCCAAAGAAAAAGCGGGCGCCCTTTCGGGGCGCCCGCAACCGAGTGTTGGTCTCGGGGAGATGCAGAATCTTAGTAGTGGTAGGCCGATTCGCCGTGGGAGGCGATGTCGAGGCCTTCGCGTTCTTCGTCTTCCGTGACCCGCAGACCGACGAGGATGTCGGCGATCTTGAACGAGATGTAGGCGGAGATCGCGGTCCAGATGAAGGTGACGCCGACTGCCTTGGCCTGGACGATGAGCTGCTCGGTGATGCTCGTGAAGCCGGTCTTCATCGTGACCCAGTCGGTGACGAAGCCGGGGCCGCCAAGGTTGGGCGAGTTGAACACGCCGGTCATCAGGGCGCCGAAGATGCCGCCCAGCGCATGAACGCCGAACACGTCGAGCGCGTCGTCCGCGCCGAGCATCTTCTTCAGGCCATTGACGCCCCACAGGCAGACCAGGCCAACGCCGGTGCCGATGACGAAGGCGCCCGGGATACCGACGTTGCCGGCAGCCGGCGTGATCGCGACGAGGCCGGCGACGGCACCCGAAGCGGCACCGAGCATCGAGGGCTTGCCCTTGAAGATCCACTCGCCGAAGGTCCAGGAGAGCACCGCGCAGGCCGTGGCCAGGAAGGTGTTCATGAACGCGAGGCCGGCGGAGCCGTTGGCTTCGAGCGCGGAACCGGCGTTGAAGCCGAACCAGCCGAACCACAGCAGCGAGGCGCCGATCATGGTCATGGTCAGGCTGTGCGGCGTGAAGGCTTCGCGGCCGAAACCGACGCGCTTGCCGAGCATGATGGCTCCGACCAGGCCGGCGACGCCGGCGTTGATGTGCACCACCGTGCCGCCCGCGAAGTCGAGGGCGCCCCATTGCCAGATCAGGCCGGCGCGCGCGGAGACGGCGTCGGCGATTTCGGCGGTCTTGAACTCGTCCGGACCCGGCCAGAACCAGACCATGTGGGCGACCGGCAGGTAGGAGAGCGTGAACCAGAGCACCGAGAAGATCAGCACGGCCGAGAACTTGACGCGCTCGACGATGGCGCCGAGGATCAGACAGACGGTGATCGCGGCGAACGTGGCCTGGAAGGCGACATAGACCAGTTCATAGAGCGGCGTGTTCTTGGAGAACGTGGCCGCCATCGAAAAGCTGCCGTCGGCCGGATTGAACGTTCCGTTCAGGAACAGGCGGTCGAGGCCACCGATGAATGGCGATAGCGCGCCGTGTCCCTCGGTGAATGCCAGGCTGTAGCCATAGACGCACCACAGCACGGTGATCAGCGAGAAGACCACGAACACCTGCATCAGCACCGAAAGCATGTTCTTGGTGCGCACGAGGCCGCCGTAGAACAGCGCCAGGGCCGGCACCGACATGAGCAGCACGAGCGCGGTGGAGGTGAGCATCCAGGCGACGTCGCCCTTGTTTGGCACGGGTGCCGGAGCGGCTGCATCCGCGGGAGCCGCAGCGGCAGCTGCGGCTGCCGGTGCCGCGGCAGTGGCGGCGGGCGCGGCGTCGGCGGGCTTGTCGTCCGCCAGCGCCAGGCCCGATATGCCGAGGCTGAGTGCCGTCAGCAGGATCGCAAATAGCTTCTTCATTTTGATGACTCCCTTAGAGCGCGTCAGCGCCGGTTTCGCCGGTGCGGATGCGAACGACTTGCTGAAGGTCGAAGACGAAAATCTTGCCGTCGCCGATCTTGCCGGTCGTGGCGGCCTTTTCGATCGCCTCGATGACCTGGTCGAGCATGTCGGCCTTGATGGCCGCCTCGACCTTCACTTTCGGCAGAAAATCGACCACGTATTCCGCGCCGCGATACAGCTCGGTGTGGCCCTTTTGCCGGCCGAAGCCTTTGACTTCCGTGACGGTGATGCCTTGTACGCCAACGGCGGCAAGCGCTTCCCGCACTTCGTCAAGCTTGAACGGCTTGATGATGGCAGTGACGAGTTTCATGTTGGTTCCCCGGTTCGAAGCGAATGGTCAGAAGGTCTTGCCGAACGTCACGAAGAGCCGCGTCTTGCCGGCTTCGTAACCGCCCATGCAATACGGCTCGGTCGGGCTCGTGTTGCAGCTGTCCTTCGCGTTGGTGGTCGAGATGCCGGCGCCGACCACGCCGATGCCGATGTCCTTGGTGCCGCCGACCTTGAAGTCGGCGTACGAGGCCTTGCCATAGCCATTGACGGACTGATGACCGGCGTGGCCGTAGACACCCCAGCCGTTGCCGAGATCAAAGTTGGCGTTGGCTTCGAGGTAGCCCGAACCAGAGGTCTTGGTGTGGCCATCGTTGTTCTTGGTCCAGCCGAACAGGCTGCCCAGCGTGTAGGAATACTTGACGGTCAGCCATTCCCAGGTCAGCGCGCCGTAGACTTCCTGCGTGTCCGGCTTGGCGCCGTCGGCGGACGGCTTGTGGTTGCCCGGATAGTTGTACGTCAGGACGCCCACGTCGTAGCCGATCGGGCCGGCGGTGCCCTTGTAGCCGCCGTAAACGTCCCACTCCAGGCTCGCGGTGCCGATGCCGGTATCGCTGATCCAGCTGATGTTCGAGCCCCAGGTACCGACATAGAAGCCACTCGGATGGGCGTAGTCGAAACCGCCTTGCAAGGCCGGGTTGCCGCGGGTCTGGGCGATGCCGCGATAGAGGTACTCGGAGGCGAAGTTCATGTTGCCCGTGAAGGGCGACGGGGCCGGTGCGGCGGCCGGAGCATCTTCGGCCAGAGCGATGGCGGGAATTGCGAGGGCGCCGATGACGGCGGAGGCGATCAAGGTCTTACGCATGGGAAACTCCTTTGGAAGAATGGTTGCACGACGTTCAATGCAGAGACTGTGCCAACTCGAAAAACTGCGTTGAAACAGCATGTTGCAAAATTGTTGCAACGGCACGGGGAATGCCATGCACTATCTGGAGCCGCGATCGTGCGCTACGGCACCGATTCGGTGCGGACCATGCGCGGTGGCCGCTTATGCTAAGATCATTTTGATTCGATTGGGGATTTCGCCATGCTCGAGCCGAAGTTTTTCGACGAACTTGCCCGCCGGGTGTCGGCGCTGATCGCCGCCACGCCGGCCAAGGACGTGGAAAAGAACCTGCGCGCGCTGCTGACCTCCGCGCTCGGGCGGCTCGACCTCGTCACGCGCGAGGAGTTCGACCTCCAGCGCGAGGCCCTGGCGCAGGCGCGCGCCCGGCTTGCCGAACTCGAAGGAAAGATCGCCGAACTGGAGAAGGGCCGCAAGTAGATGTCGCTGGCGGTCCTCAGGAGTCGCGCGCTCGCCGGCATGTCGGCGCCGGAAGTGAAGGTCGAAGTGCATCTCGCCGCCGGCCTGCCGTCGTTCACCCTGGTCGGCCTGCCTGAGACCGAAGTCAAGGAAGCGCGCGACCGCGTGCGTGCTGCGATCCAGAACTCGAAGTTCGATTTCCCTGCGCGCCGGATTACCGTCAACCTCGCGCCGGCCGATCTGCCCAAGGAGTCGGGGCGTTTCGATCTCGCCATTGCGCTTGGCATCCTCATCGCGTCGGCGCAGGTGAAGGCCGACGGCGTCGACGCCTTCGAGTTCGCCGGCGAATTGTCGCTATCGGGCGAACTGCGGCCGATCCGCGGTGCGCTGGCCATGTGCGCTTCCGCTGCGGGCACCGGCCGCAGCTTCTTCCTGCCGGCGGCGAACGCCGCAGAAGCTTCGCTGGTGCGCTCGGCGACCATCCTGCCGGCCAAGTCGCTGCTGGAAGTCTGCGCGCACCTTTCGGGAGCCGCACCGATCGCACCATTCGACGCGCACGGCGTACCACGGGGGCTGACTTTGCCGGGACCGGACCTTGCCGACGTCAAGGGCCAGGCGCCCGCGAAGCGGGCGCTCGAAATCGCCGCCGCCGGTAACCACAGCCTGTTGATGAGCGGCCCGCCGGGCACCGGCAAGTCGATGCTGGCGCAGCGGCTGCCCGGCATCCTGCCGCCGATGACCGAGGCGGAGGCACTCGAAAGCGCGGCCGTCCTCTCGGTGGCCGGCCGCTTCGACGCCACGCATTTCGGCGAGCGGCCCTATGTCGCCACGCACCACTCTGCATCCATGCCGGCGCTGGTGGGCGGGGGCGGCGTGCCGCGTCCCGGCGAAATCTCCATCGCACACCACGGCGTCCTGTTCCTCGACGAACTGCCGGAGTTCGCGCGCAGCGTGCTCGAGTCGCTGCGCGAGCCGCTCGAGACCGGCCACATCCGCGTAGCCCGTGCCGCGCGCCGCGCCGAGTTTCCCGCACGCTTCCAGTTGGTGGCAGCGATGAATCCCTGTCCCTGCGGCTACCTTGGCGAACCGCGCTGCCGTTGTACGCCGGACCAGATCGCGAAATATCGCGCGAAGCTCTCGGGCCCCTTCCTCGACCGCATCGACCTGATGATCGACGTGCCCGCAGTCCCCGAGGCCGACCTGACGACGCGCGGTGGCGGCGAGAGTTCGGCGGTCGTGCGCGAGCGCGCCGTGCGGGCACGCGAAGCGCAGCTCGCGCGCCAGGGCAAGCCCAATGCGCAACTCGCGTCCGACGAGATCGACCAGCACTGCCTGCCGGACTGCGCTGGCGCGCAAGTGCTCAAGCAGGCGATGGCGCGGCTCGACCTCTCGGCGCGCGCGTACCACCGCATCCTGAAAGTCGCCCGCAGCATCGCCGACCTTGCCGGTGCCCAGCACATCGGCGGCCCGCACGTCGCCGAAGCGATCCACTACCGCCGGGGCTTCCAGTGACGAAGCCACCTCGTGGCCTGGCGGTCATGCTGGCCGCCATGACGGCGGTCGCGCCGTTCTCCATCGACACGTACCTGCCCGCGTTTCCCGACATCGGCGCCAGCCTGGGCGCGACGCCGCTGCAGGTACAGCAGACGCTCGCCGTCTACATGGCGGCATTCGCCTTCATGATGCTCTGGCATGGCGCGCTGGCCGACGCGCTCGGTCGCCGGCGCGTGCTGCTGGCGGCGTTCGCGATGTATGTCGGCGCCTCGCTGATCTGCGTTTTCGCCGGCAGCATCGAAGTGCTTTGGTTCGGCCGCGTGCTGCAGGGCATGTCGGCCGGCGCCGGCATGGTGGTGGCGCGCGCCATCATCCGCGACCTGCTCGACGGGCCCGCGGCGCAGCGGCTGATCGCGCACACCGGCATGATCTTCGCCATCGCCCCGGCCGTCGCACCCGTGATCGGCGGCTGGATCCACGCCTTCTTCAGCTGGCACGCGATCTTCGTCTTCCTGGCGCTGTACGGTACAGCGCTACTGGCGGCCGTGTACTTCCTGCTGCCGGAGACGCTGCCGCCCGAGCGGCGCCAGAGCCTGCATCCGGGGCCGCTGGCGCGCGCCTATTTCCAGGTGCTGACGCATCCGCCGTTCCTGGCGCTGGCGTTTGCGGTGGCGCTGTCCTTCAACGGCTTCTTCATCTACGTCGTCTCGGCCCCGAAGTTCATGCTCGAACACCTGCACGTGTCCGCGCAAAGCTTCCTGTGGCTCTTCGGTCCGGCGATGCTGGGCCTCATGGGCGGCAACTGGCTGTCGGCGCACCTCGCGGGACAGGTCAGCTCCCGGCGCACCATCGCACTTGGCTTCGCCTTCATGATCGTCGCCGCGATCGCCAACCTGCTGATGAACCTCTGGCTGCCCCCGACGCTGCCATGGGCCGTGCTGCCGCAGGGCGTCTATCTCTTCGGCGTTTCGGTCGCCATGCCCAACCTGACGCTGCGTATCCTCGACCTGTTCCCGGAACGGCGCGGCCTGATCTCCAGTTGCCAGGGCGCAGCGCAGACGGGCATGAACGCCGTCACGGCATCGGCGCTGGCGCCGCTGTTCTGGGACTCGCCGTTCTCGCTGGCGCTCGCGATGACGCTGTTCCTGCTCGCCGGCCTGACCGCGTTTTCGCTCAGGCGGCTTGGCGGCAGAAGCTCTCGCGCGCGAACGTAACGAACACGAGGCTGATGGCCACGGCCGTCGCCAGCAGCACGAAGCCGCTGGTCCACGCGTCGGCATCGTAGAGGCGCGCGCCGCCCGAGAGCGCGCCGGCCCAGCGGCGGTCGAGCATCCAGCCCACCGCCGGCTGCAGGATCATGCCGCCCATCAGCGGCCCCATGTTGGTGACCCCCGACGCCGTGCCCATGAGCCGCAAGGGCACCGATTCCTTGGCCCAGGCAAAGCCGATGATGATGTTGCCCGACGCGAAGCCGACCACGGCCAGCGTGACGACCAGCAGCGGCAAGGGCAACGGCAGCCACACGACGGCGAGCCAGCCGAGCAGCGCGACGACGCCCGAGCCGATGTAGAGCGGCTTGCGGCGGCCCAGGCGGGTGCTCCAGGCGCCAAGGAGCGGCCCGCCGATTCCCCAGGCGACCAGCATCGTGGACGTGATCGCCGCGGCCGCCTTGGCGTCGAGGCCATGGACCTGCCGGAGCCAGGGCACGCCCCATAGCCCTGCAAACGTCAGCACCGTGCCCGAAAAGCCGGCTGGCACCAGCATGAGAAGCCAGATGTTGCGGTAGGACAGTACATGCGCGAGGCTGGCGAGGACGGAGGCATGTTCGTGCGGTGCCTCGTCCGCGTGCCGGAAATGGCTGGCGTAACCGCGCTCCGTCGGGTCGTCGCGCACGACCAGCCAGATGGCGAGTGCGAGCACGCCCGTCAGCGCGGCAAACGCGGCCATGACCGGGCGCCACCCGTACGCGTCGACCGCCAGCCGCAACGGCACGCCTGCGAACACGCCGCCGATCAGGCCCATCATCAGCAGCAAACCCGAAACCAGCGCGAAGCGGCGCGGCGCGATCCAGTGCGACGACAGCTTGAGCATCGAGACGAACCCCACGCCGGCGGATGCACCGACCAAGGTGCGGCCGAGCGCGGCGAATGCGAACGTCGGCGCCAGCGCGAACAACGCGCCGCCGATCGATGCCACCGCCGTGCCCGTCGCCAGGAGCTTGCGCGGACCCCAGCGATCCGCCAGCAGGCCGGTCGGAATCTGCATCGCCACGTAGGCGTAGAAGCAGAACGCTGAAAGGTTGCCCAGCGCCGCGCCGCCGAGGGAAAACTCCGCCATCAACTGATCGGTCATCACCGCCGGAGCGACGCGCTGGAAGAATGCGGCCAGATAGACGAGCGAGCCGAGGCCCCAGACGATCCAGGCGAGCCGGGCCGGCGGGTGGTTCACGAGGGGAACCGTTCCGCCCACCACAGGCGGGCGCGCAGTCCCCAGGTCGTTGCGTAGCCGACCACGCGAAAACGCACGTTGCCTTTGCCGTCGACGATGAAGTGGCTTGGCACGCCGCGCACGTTCCACTCATCGGCAAGTGCGGCCCGCGGGTCGTCGATAGTGGCAAAGGTGAGGCTACGTTCCTGCAAGTGCTTCGCCACATTCTCCGATTGCATGGCGACGGAAAGCAACGGATGGTCAGCGGAAATCGACTGGATGTTGCCGTCTTCGGCTTTGCACACCGGGCACCAGGTCGCCCAGAACACCACCAGCACCGGTTTGCCATTCGTGGCGCGCACGACGTCGGCGAGAGCGAGCGGTCTGCCGTCAATGCCGGTGCCGACCAGCCCCGGTGCCGGTCCCGCGGGCAAGCCGCGCGTCTGCCACAGCGTCACGGCCACGACGACGGCGACGATTGCGAGCGCTTCAAGCACCCACTTCTTCCAGTTCTTCAGCACTGCTCCCAGGGCAGCCCCTCGTAACGCCAGCCGTTGGTCGAACCGCGGTGGTGTGTGTCGTCGAGTTCGCCTTCGAAGCCGAACAGCACGTTGTAGACCCGGGTGAAGCCGGCCGCTTCGAGCGCGTTGCCGGCGTCGACCGAGCGGTTGCCGGAACGGCAGATCAGCACGACCGGGCGATCCTGTGCGTGGCCGGCGAGCTTCCGTACCTCGCCGACAAAGTGCGGATTGACTTCCCAGTCGGGACCGTCGTTCCATGAGACATGCAGGCAGTCCTTGGGATGGCCGACGAACAGGAACTCCATTTCGCTGCGGCAGTCGATGAACAGCGCCTTCGGATTGTCTTCGAGAAATTGCGCGGTCTCTTTCGGGGTCAGGTGTTCCATGGCGTCACTCCCGTTGGGGCTATAGTTGTTGAGCGGGCAAGTCGATTATAGCCACATGCTAAAATCGGCGCCAATTCAATACCTTCCGCGTTCCACACCATGCAGCCCGACCGCAGCGACGAACTGCGCCAACTCCTGGCGCGGCGCCTTCTCATTCTCGATGGCGCCATGGGCACTATGGTGCAGCGTCACGGCCTGACCGAAGCCGATTACCGCGGTGAGCGCTTCCGCGATCACGGCCACGACCTCAAGGGCAACAATGACCTGCTGGTGCTGACGCGGCCGGACGTGATCGGCGGCATCCACGCGGCCTATCTCGATGCCGGCGCCGACATCCTCGAGACCTGCACCTTCAACTCGACCGCCGTCTCGCAGGCCGACTACAAGCTCGAAGCGTTGGTCTACGAACTCAACTTTGCCGGCGCGCAGCTTGCGCGCGGCCTGTGCGACGCGGCCACGGCGAAGAATCCGGCCAAGCCGCGCTTCGTCGCTGGCGTGCTCGGTCCGACTTCGCGTACCTGCTCGATCTCGCCGGACGTGCACGATCCCGGTTTTCGCAACGTCACGTTCGACCAGCTGGTCGCCGATTACACCGAGGCGATCCGCGGCCTGATCGATGGCGGCGCCGACATCCTGCTGGTCGAAACCATCTTCGACACGCTCAATGCCAAGGCTGCGCTGTTCGCCATCGAGGCGTTCTTCGACAAGGCCGGCCGCCGCTGGCCGGTGATGATCTCCGGCACCATCACCGACGCTTCTGGCCGCACGCTCTCGGGCCAGACGGCCGAAGCGTTCTGGAATTCGCTGCGCCACATCAAGCCGCTGTCTTTTGGCCTCAACTGCGCGCTGGGCGCGAAGGAGTTGCGCCAGTACGTCGAAGAGTTGGCGCGTGTCTGCGACTGCTACGTCTCCGCGCATCCGAATGCCGGTTTGCCCAATGCCTTCGGCGGCTACGACGAAACGCCCGAGATGCTGGCCGCAGAGATCGGCGACTGGGCGAAGAGCGGCATCGTCAACATCGTCGGCGGCTGCTGCGGTACCACGCCCGACCACATCCGTGCGATCGCGAAAGCTGTGGCCGGGGCAGCTGCACGGCGTCCCACGACGGCTGACTTTCAGTTGCGACTCAGCGGTCTTGAACCGTGCAACATCGGTCCCGATTCGCTGTTCGTGAACGTCGGCGAGCGCACCAACGTCACCGGCTCGCGCGCCTTCGCCAAGATGATCATCGAAGGCCGCTACGACGATGCGCTGCGCGTCGCACGCCAGCAGGTCGAGAACGGTGCGCAGGTCGTCGACGTGAACATGGACGAGGCGATGCTGGATTCGCAGGCGGCCATGGTGCGCTTCCTGAACCTGGTCGGCTCGGAACCGGACATCTCCAAGGTGCCGCTGATGCTCGACTCCTCCAAATGGGAGGTCATCGAGGCCGGCCTGAAGTGCATCCAGGGCAAGGGCATCGTCAACTCGATCTCGATGAAGGAAGGCGAGGCGAAGTTCCTCGCGCAGGCCCGTCTCGCGCGGCGCTACGGCGCGGCGGCCATCGTCATGGCTTTCGACGAGCAGGGGCAGGCCGACAGCTGGCAGCGCAAGACCGACATCTGCAAGCGTGCCTACGACTTGCTGGTCGCGGACGGCTTTCCTGCCGAAGACATCATCTTCGACCCGAACGTGTTCGCCATCGCCACCGGCATCCCCGAGCACGACAACTACGCGGTCGACTTCATCGAGGCGACGCGCTGGATCAAGCAGCATCTGCCGCACGCGCACATCTCGGGCGGCATCTCCAACGTCTCTTTCTCCTTCCGCGGCAACGAGCCGGTGCGCGAAGCGATTCACACCGTCTTCCTCTACCACGCCATCAAGGCTGGCCTGACGATGGGCATCGTTAACGCCGGCCAGTTGGGCGTCTACGACCAGCTCGACCCGGTGCTGCGCGAGAAGGTCGAGGACGTCGTGCTGAACCGCAAGCCGGGCGCAGGGGATGCGCTGGTCGAGTTCGCACAGTCGGTGAAGGGTGCAGCGAAAGAGCAGACGCAGAATCTGGCATGGCGGGAATGGCCGGTCGACAAGCGGCTGGAGCACGCGATGATCCGCGGCATCACCGAATACGTGGTGGCGGACACCGAGGAGTGTCGCGCCGCGCTGGCGGCAGCCGGCAAGCCGCCGCTGGCGGTGATCGAAGGGCCGCTGATGGCCGGCATGAACGCCGTCGGTGACCTGTTCGGCGCCGGCAAGATGTTCCTGCCGCAAGTGGTCAAGTCGGCGCGCGTCATGAAACAGGCGGTCGCTCATCTCGTTCCCTACATCGAGGAAGACAAGAAGAAGACCGGCGCGGCGGCCAAGGGCAAGATCGTCATCGCCACCGTCAAGGGCGACGTACACGACATCGGCAAGAACATCGTCGGCGTGGTGCTCTCCTGCAACGGCTACGAAGTCGTCGATCTCGGCGTCATGGTGCCGGCCGACAAGATCCTGCACGCGGCCAAGGAGCATGGTGCCCAGGCGATCGGCCTCTCAGGCCTGATCACTCCTTCGCTGGAAGAAATGAGCCACATCGCCGCCGAAATGCAACGGCAGGGTTTCAACGTGCCACTCTTGATCGGCGGCGCGACGACCAGCCGTGCACACACCGCGATCAAGATCGCGCCCCATTACGAAGGCACGGTCGTCTACGTGCCCGATGCGTCGCGCGCGGTTGGTGTCGTCACCAAGCTCTTGTCGAAGGATATGGCTGCCGACTACCGAAACGAGATTGCCGCCGCCCACGAAGACGCGCGCAAGACTCACGCGGGCAGGAAGGCGACGCCGCTGCTCGCGCTCGATCAGGCACGCAACAATGCGCCG
>DATJQH010000081.1:0-16942 GCA_035505955.1 Rhodocyclaceae bacterium | reverse complement strand
ATGCGAAGTTCATTATGGTGTCGGCAATTGCCGCCCCGCCAATCGAAAGCGCGAATGCGAAAAGCCGCGGATGCAAATGCGGTCATGACAATAGGGAAAGTCAGTGCTGGTGGTACGCCGTGCGGCCTTACGCTTCGTCAGCGGTGGAACCAGTATGCCGCGCCGCAGAGTGCGATGCCGACCGCGTACATTGCGGCCGTGTTGGAAACGACGTAGGGGTAGAGCATCAGTGCGAGGCCGATCCAGCGGACTGGCGGATTCGACGCCTTTCCGCCGTAGCGCCAGGCCGCGATGCCGATGATGCCGAACACGACGACGCCAACCAGATAGGCCGGTGTCGGCAGCAGATCCAGCCCCTGCAGTGCCTGGAGGTCGTCCACGCCAGTCGTTCCGCGCGTGCCGTCGCTATTTTTGCTCGGCGTCCTTCAGGCGCTGGTCAGCCTGACGCGCTGCGGTTTCGATTTCCGCCACGGCGCGCTGCTGGGTGGCCTTGGCCTGCTCGACTTCCTGCGCCTTGCCCTTGGCGCCGACGGCGGCGGTGGTGGCCGTCTCGGTGAGGTTGCACGCGCCGAGAAGGGCGACCACAGAGAGCGGCACAAGGCGATTCATTGCGGGCTGGCGGGCGCCGGTGCAGTGGGCGGTACGGTGGGCGGTACGGCGGGTGCGGCCGCTGCGGCCGGAGTGGCGGCGGGCGTGAGCGGCGGCGCGACCGGCGGCGCGAGCGTGGCGGGTTGTTCGTCGACCGGGCGCGCGCTCAGGACGAAGTATTCGGTTTCGCCGAAGCAACTCGTCGGGATGAACTTGTGCTGCGCGTAGGAGAGCACGATGCGCTTGCCGGCCAGTGCGTTGATCTGGGCGGCGACGGCGTCGTCGCGCGTCGAGAACTCGAACTTGTCGGGAATCGCGCCCGGCATGGTGACCATGGCGATCTCGCCTTCCCAGGTCTTGCACAGCCAGCCCTTGCGCGAGAACTTCTGCACGTAGCCGGCGCGCTCGCCTTCCGAATAGCTCCAGGTCAGGGTCAGCCACACCCAGCCGACTGCAGCGAGAAGCACCACGCCAACGAACACCAGAAAGCTGCGCATTTGTCCTGCCTCCGAATTGAGTTGCCGGGACTTTACCCTCAGCCGCCGAACTGCCGCAAGCCGTCGAGGTTGCGCACGGTGATGCGGCCGTATTCGACGGTCAGGTATCCGGCGAACTGAAGCACCTTGAGCGAGCGGTTCACGCGCTGGCGCGAGACGCCGGTGAGATAGCCGATCTCCTCCTGCGAGACCTCGATCTGACGGCTGTCGCCCGGGTAGAGCACGGGGTTGAACATCATCGCCAGGCAGCGCGCCACGCGGGCGTCGGTGTCGAGCAGCCGCTCGGATTCCAAGAGGCCGATGAACTGGCCCAGGCGCTCGTTCAGCTGCACGAGCAGGTACCGGTTGAAGCCGATGCTGTGGTCGAGCAGCCACTGAAAAGTCTTGCGCTGCATGTAGGCGACGCGCGAATCGCGCAGCGCCACCGAATCGTAGCGGCGCGTTTCGGTCTTCAGCATCGAACCCTCGCCGAACCAGCCGCCGGAGAGGATGCCGGCCAGCGTGGCGGTCTTGCCGCTTTCGAGGTCGGAGCTGATCTTGACCAGGCCCTCGATGACGCCGATCCAGTGCTCGACGGGCTCGCCCTTGCGGCAGACGAAGCCGCCCGCGGGAATCTGCCGTTCGACGACCCCGGCCTCGACGCGGGCAAATTCCTCGTCGGTGAGGTCGCAGGCCCACCTGGACCGGCGTAAGGCTTCCGCAAGGGGGACGGAGTATTTATGTGAATTGTCGGCCACGCGACAATTGTAGGCCGGGCGATCAATACAATGAACCGATCGGACCGCACAGGCATGAACCGAAGGCGGCTGGCAGGAGGAGACAACTCGATGGCCGCAGCACCGGCGGCATCCGTCATGGATGCCGCCACCCCCGACACTTTTCCGCGCCTGCTGCTGCAACACGCGCGCCTGCGCGGCGACGCCCCGGCGATGCGCGAGAAGGACCTCGGCATCTGGCAGGGCTGGACCTGGGCCCAGGTGGCGGACGAAGTCGCCGCCATGGCCAGCGGCCTGGCGGAACTCGGCTTCAGGCGCGGCGACCGTCTCGCCATCGTCGGCGACAACCGGCCGCGGCTCTACTGGGCGATGTGCGCGGCGCAGATCCTCGGTGGCGTGCCCGTGCCGCTTTACCAGGACGCCGTGGCGCAGGAGATGGTGTTCGTGCTGCACGACGCCGAGATCAGGATCGCCATCGTCGAGGACCAGGAGCAGGTCGACAAGCTGCTCGAAGTGCGCGGGCAATGCCCGGCGCTACAGCACATCCTCTACGATGATCCGCGCGGCCTGCGCCACTACACGCAAAGCTTCCTGCACGGCCTCGACGAAGTGCTGGCCATGGGCCGCATCCACAACGAGAACCAGCCCGACTTCATCGCCGGCGAGATCGCCAGGGGAAGCCCGGACGACGTCTCGATCATGCTCTACACCTCGGGCACCACCGGCAAGCCCAAGGGCGTCTGCCAGACGCACCGCGCCTTCATCGCGGCGGCGCGCGGCGGCATGCAGGTGGACCATCTGGCCGCCGACGGCAACATCCTTTCCTACCTGCCCATGGCCTGGGTCGGCGACCACCTGTTCTCCTACGCGCAGGCCATGGTGGCCGGTTTCACCGTTAACTGCCCCGAGTCGGGCGAGACGGTGCTGATCGACATGCGCGAGATCGGCCCCAGCTACTACTTCGCGCCGCCGCGCGTATTCGAGAACCTGCTGACGCAGGTGATGATCCGCATGGAGGACGCCGGGCGAATCAAGCGTTCGATGTTCCACTTCTTCATGGCCGTGGCCAGGCGCTGCGGCGCCGAGATCCTCGACGGCAAGCCGGTGGCGGCGACGGACCGGCTGCTCTACTGGCTCGGCAACCTTCTGGTCTTTGGGCCGCTGCGCAATGTGCTCGGCATGAGCCGCATCCGCGTCGCCTACACCGCCGGCGCCGCCATCGGCCCCGACCTCTTCAAGTTCTACCGCTCGATCGGCGTGAACCTCAAACAGTTCTACGGCCAGACCGAAACCTGCGCGGCGGTCTGCCTGCAGCCGGACAGCCAGATCAAGTTCGACTCGGTCGGCCCGCCGATGCCCGAGGTCGACGTGAAGATCGCGCAGAGCGGGGAGATCCTGGTGCGCGGCCCGATGCTGCTCAAGGAGTACTACAAGCGCCCGGACGCCACTGCGGAGTCGATCGACGCCGAAGGCTACTTCCACACCGGCGACGCCGGCTTCTTCGACGCCGACGGCCACCTCAAGATCATCGACCGCGCCAAGGACGTCGGCAAGCTCGCGGGCGGCGCCATGTTCGCGCCCAACTACCTCGAGAACAAGCTCAAGTTCTTCCCGCACATCAAGGAAGCCGTGTGCTTCGGCCACGACCGCGACATGGTCTGCGCCTTCATCAACATCGACATGGGCGCGGTGGGCAACTGGGCGGAGCGGCGCGGCATTCCCTACGCGGGCTACACCGACCTCGCCGGCAAGCCCGAGGTGTACGGCCTGATCCAGGAGTGCATCGAGGAAGTGAACGCGGCCCTGGCCGCCGATGCGATGGTCGCCGACACGCAGATTCACCGCTTCCTGGTGCTGCATAAGGAACTCGATCCGGACGACGACGAACTGACCCGGACGAGGAAGGTACGCCGCGGCTTCGTCGCCGAGAAGTACGCGGTGCTGGTCGATGCGCTCTACTCGGGCAAGCCCTCGCAATTCATCGAGACGCTGGTGCGCTTCGAGGACGGTCGCACCGGCAAGGTCGGCGCCGACCTCGCGATCCGCGACCTGAAGGTCTTTCCAGCCGTGAGGGACGCCGCGTGAGACAGATCGGCGACGTCATCCTCGACCTGCGCAACATCTCGCTCGCCTTCGGCGGTGTGAAGGCGCTCACCGACATCTCCTTCGATGTGCGCGAGCACGAGATCCGCGCCATCATCGGGCCCAACGGCGCCGGCAAGAGCTCGATGCTCAACGTGATCAACGGCGTCTACCGGCCGCAGCACGGCGAGATCATCTTCCGCGGCGAGCATCGCCACGGCATGAATACGCACATGGCCGCCGCATCGGGCATCGCCCGCACGTTCCAGAACATCGCGCTGTTCAAGGGCATGTCGGTGCTCGACAACCTGATGGCGGGGCGCAACCTGAAGATGAAGTGCAATTTCATCCAGCACGCGCTCTGGTGGGGCCCGGCGCGGCGTGAGGAACTGGCGCACCGCGCCAGGGTCGAGGAAGTGATCGACTTCCTGGAGATCGAGCACATCCGCAAGACGCCGGTCGGCCGGCTGCCCTATGGGCTGCAGAAGCGCGTCGAACTCGCGCGGGCGCTGGCGGCGGAGCCGGAGATCCTGCTGCTCGACGAACCGATGGCGGGCATGAACGTCGAAGAGAAACAGGACATGTGCCGCTTCATCCTCGACGTGAACGACCAGCTGGGCACGACGATCGTGCTGATCGAGCACGACATGGGCGTCGTGATGGACATTTCGGATCGCGTCGTCGTGCTCGACTACGGCAGGAAGATCGGCGACGGCGTGCCCGACGACGTCAAGAACAACCCCGAGGTGATCGCGGCCTACCTCGGCACGCAGCACTGAACGAGAGGGAACATGCAATTCTTCTTCGAAGTCCTGATCGGCGGCCTGCTCAGCGGCATCATGTATTCGCTGGTCGCGCTCGGCTTCGTGCTGATCTTCAAGGCGTCCGGCGTGCTCAATTTCGCGCAGGGCGCGATGGTGTACTTCGCGGCACTGTCGCTGGTCGGCTGCATGGAGAAGGGGGCGCCGCTGTGGCTCGCGTTCATCCTGGCGCTTGTGGTCATGACCCTGCTCGGCATCGCCACCGAGCGGTTCCTGCTGCGCAAGCTGGTGAACCAGACGCCGATCTCGCTGTTCATGGCGACGATCGGCCTGTCGTTCTTCGTGGAGGGCCTGGCACCGATGCTCTGGGGCAACCAGGTGCGCTCGCTCGACATCGGGCTGGTCGACGAACCGATCGCCTGGATCCTCGACCAGTACAACATCGTGGTGAGCACCTTCGACCTCTTCGCCGCCGGCATGGCGCTGTTGCTGGTGGGCGGGCTGGCGCTGTTCTTCCAGTACACACGGGTCGGGCGCGCGCTGCGTGCCGTGGCAGACGACCACCAGGCGGCGCTGTCGATCGGCATTCCGTTGCAACACATCTGGGCACTGGTCTGGGGCGTGGCGGGCTTCGTGGCGCTCGTGGCCGGCATGCTCTGGGGCTCGCGCAACGGCGTGCAGTTCGCGCTGACTTTCACGGCGTTGAAGGCGCTGCCGGTGCTGATCCTCGGCGGCTTCACGTCCGTGCCTGGCGCCATCGTCGGCGGCCTGATCATCGGCTCGACCGAGAAGCTGGCGGAGATCTACATCCCGCCGGTGCTCCAGGACATCTTCGGCGGCAACTTCGGCGGCATCGAAAACTGGTTCCCCTACGTGCTGGCGCTGCTGTTCCTGCTCGTGCGGCCGGAAGGGCTGTTCGGCGAGCGGCACATCGACCGGGTCTAAGCGATGATTTACAGAGAAACCGGACAATTCAAGACCAGCTACGCTACCGACCAGCAGATCTTCCCGATCCGTCAGGACCGCATCGGCGTGCTGCTGCTGCTCGTCGCCGCTTTCGTGGTCGTGCCGCTCGTCGCCGGCAGCTACTGGTTCAACGCGATCCTGATTCCCTTCCTGATCTTCGCGCTGGCAGCGCTGGGCCTGAACATCCTGACCGGCTACGCCGGCCAGCTCTCGCTCGGTTCGGCGGCATTCATGGCCGTGGGCGCCTATGCGGCCTACAACTTCCAGGTGCGCGTCGAAGGCATTCCGGTCCTCGTATCGTTCGTCCTCGCGGGCCTGGCGGCGGCCGGCGTGGGCATCCTGTTCGGGCTGCCCAGCTTGCGTATCAAGGGCTTCTACCTCGCGGTGGCGACGCTGGCCGCGCAGTTCTTCATCGTCTGGTGCCTGACCAAGTTCCCGTACCTGTCGAACAATTCCTCGTCGGGCGTGATCTCGGTGCCGAACATCGAAATGCTCGGCTTCACGTTCGACACGCCGCAATCGCGCTATCTGTTCGTGCTGACGATCGTCTCGCTGCTGGCGCTGGCGGCGAAGAACATGGCGCGCTCGACGACCGGCCGCGCCTGGATGGCCGTGCGCGACATGGACGTCGCCGCCGAGGTGATCGGCATTCCGCTCATGCGCACCAAGCTGCTGGCCTTCGCGGTGAGTTCGTTCTACTGCGGCGTCGCCGGCGCGCTCTACGCCTTCTGCTATCTCGGCTCGGTGGAGCCGGACGGCTTCTCGCTCGACATGTCGTTCAAGATCCTGTTCATGATCATCGTCGGCGGCGTCGGCAGCGTGCTCGGCAGTTTCCTGGGCGCGGCCTTCATCCTGCTGCTGCCGATCTTCCTCGACGTGACCATGCCCTGGCTCGCCGAGCTGGTTCACCTTCCATTCGACAGCGCCACCGTCTCGCACATCCAGCTGATGGTGTTCGGGGCGCTGATCATGTTCTTCCTGGTAGTCGAGCCCCACGGCCTCGCGCGGCTGTGGCAGATCGGCAAGGAGAAGTTGCGGCTGTGGCCGTTCCCGCATTAAGACGAAGAGGAGACAAAGATGAAAAGACTCAAGCAACTGATTGGCGCCGCCGCGCTGGCGGCCGGGCTGTGCGCGCCGATGCTGGCGCAGGCGGCCCCGGAGCAGTTCTTCATGCTGCCCGACTACCGCGTCGGTCCCTACGGCGCCAACGGCCAGGCCTTCTACGGCGGCTTCATCGACTACCTGAGCTACGTGAACATGAAGGGCGGCATCGATGGCGTCCAGAACACGTGGGAGGAGTGCGAGACCGAGTACAACAATGCCAAGGGCGTGGAATGCTACGAGCGCCTGAAGTCGAAGGCGAAGGCATTCCCCGGCCCCATCCACACGATGTCGACCGGCATTTCCTACGCGCTCGTCGACAAGACTGCGGCCGACCACCTGCCGCTGGCGATGATGGGCTACGGCCTGACCAGCGCCGTGGACGGCTCGGTGTTCCCGTGGGCCTTCCCGCTGGTGACGACCTACCAAATGCAGGCCTCGGCCATCGTCAAATTCCTCAAGGACAAGAACGGCGGCAGCCTGGCGGGCAAGAAGATCGTCTTCCTCTACCACGACTCGGCCTATGGCAAGGAGCCGATCGTGGCGCTGGAGGCCGAGTCCAAGCTCGGCAAGTTCGAGCTGATCGAGATTCCCGTCGCGCATCCGGGCAACGAGCAGGGCGCGCAGTGGCAGCGCATCCGCCAGGAGAAGCCCGACTACGTGATCATGTGGGGCTGGGGCGTGATGAACATGACCGCGCTCAAGACCGCGCAGAAGATGGGCTATCCGCGCGAGCAGATGATCGGCTCGTGGTGGGCGGGTTCCGAGGAGGACGTGATCCCCGCGGGTGACGCCGCCAAGGGCTACATGTCCGCGACGTGGAACGTCTCCGGCACGGCCGTGCCGCTGATCGCCGACATCGAGAAGACCGTGTACGGCGCCGGCAAGGGCAACCTCACCGACAAGTCGAAGATCGGCACGATCCTCTACAACCGCGGCGTCTCGGCGGCGGTGGCTTCGGTCGAGGCGATCCGCACGGCGCAGGCCAAGTTCGGCAAGGGCAGGGCGATGGGGCCGGACGAAGTGCGCTGGGGCCTCGAGCATCTCAACATCACCGATGCGCGCCTGAAGCAACTCGGCGCCACGGGGCTGCTGCCGGAGGTGAAGACCTCGTGCGACAACCACGAGGGCTCGGGCAAGGTGAAGATCCAGCAGTGGGATGGCACCAAGTGGGTGGTGCTGACCGACTGGATCGAGGGCAACAAGGCGCTGATCCACCCGCTGTTCCACGCCGAGGCAGCCAAGTACGCGAAGGAGAAGGGCATCACGCCGCGCGACTGCAGCAAGGAGAAGTAATTCAGAAGTCAGTTCTGGTGGTACGCCGTGCGCGGCGTGCCATCGGGGCTGACTTTCGCGGGAAAGCGTCATGAGCGCATATTTGAGCGTCAACAACATCGAGGTCATCTACGACCACGTCATCCTGGTCCTCAAGGGCGTGTCCCTCGAGGTGCCGGAGGGCGGCATCGTCGCGCTTCTCGGCGCCAACGGTGCCGGCAAGACGACGACGCTGAAGGCGATCTCGAATCTGCTGCGCGCCGAGCGCGGCGAAGTGACCAAGGGCAGCATCGAATTCGGCGGCCAGCGCGTCGACCGGCTGACGCCGAACGACCTCGTCAAGGGCGGCGTCATCCAGGTGATGGAAGGGCGCCACTGCTTCGGCCACCTGACGGTGGAGGAGAACCTGCTCACGGGTGCGTACACGCGCTCGCAGTCGCGTGCCGAACTCAGGCAGAACCTCGAGAAGGTCTACAGCTATTTCCCGCGCCTCAAGCAGCGGCGCGGTTCGCAGGCCGGCTACACCTCCGGCGGCGAGCAGCAGATGACCGCGATCGGCCGTGCGCTGATGGCGGGGCCGCACATGATCCTGCTCGACGAGCCGTCGATGGGCCTGGCGCCGCAGATCGTCGAGGAGATTTTCGAAATCGTGCGCGACCTCAACGCCCGCGAGAAGGTCGGCTTCCTGCTCGCCGAGCAGAACACCATGGTGGCGCTGCGCTATGCGGACTTCGGTTACATCCTCGAAAACGGCCGCGTGGTCATGGAAGGCAAGGCCATCGACCTGCGCGACAACGAGGACGTGAAGGAGTTCTACCTCGGCCTGTCGTCGCAGGGGCGCAAGAGCTTCCGCGAAGTGAAGCATTACCGGAGAAGGAAACGGTGGTTGGCATGAGCCACTATCTTGATGACCTGGAAACCCGCGCGCCCGAAGCGCGCGAAGCCGCGCTCATGGCGCGGCTGCCGGCGCACGTCGACCACGCGAAAAGTCAGTCCCCGTGGTACGCCGTGCAACTCGCCGGCGTCGATGCGCGCACCGTGACATCGCGCGCCGCATTGGCTCGCCTGCCGGTTGTGCGCAAGCACCAGCTGCTCGAACTGCAGAAGGCAACACCGCCTTTCGGCGGACTCAATGCGACGCCGCTCGCCAGGCTCGGCCGCGTGTTCTCCTCGCCGGGCCCGATCTACGATCCGGAAGGCACATCGTCCGACTGGTGGCGATTTGGCCGCTCGCTGCACGCGGCGGGTTTCCGCGCCGGCGATCTCGTGCATAACACGTTCGCCTACCATTTCACGCCGGCCGGCTTCATGCTCGACGGCGCCGCGCGCAAGCTGGGCTGCCCCGTTTTCCCGGCGGGCGTCGGCCAGACCGAGATGCAGGTGCAGGCGATCGCCGATCTCAAGCCGGCCGGCTACACCGGTACGCCGAGCTTCCTCAAGATCATCCTCGACAAGGCTGACGAACTGAAAGCCGATGTGTCGAGTTTGAAGAAGGCCGTCGTTTCCGGCGAGGCGTTCTTCCCGGCGCAGAAGCAGGCCTGCGCGGCGCGCGGCATCGACGCTTACCAGGCCTATGCAAGCGCAGACCTCGGCATGATCGCCTACGAGACCGCGGGCCGCGAAGGGCTGGTGCTCGAAGAAGAACTGATCCTCGAAATCGTTCGGCCCGGCACCGGAGAAGTGCTGCCCGAAGGCGAAGTCGGCGAAGTGGTGGTCACGAGCTTCAACCCGGACTATCCGCTGATCCGCTTCGGCACCGGCGATCTCTCGGCCATCCTGCCCGGCGTCTCGCCCTGCGGCCGAACGAACGTGCGCATCAAGGGCTGGATGGGGCGCGCCGACCAGACCACCAAGGTCAAGGGCATGTTCGTGCATCCTGAACAAGTGGCGGCCGTGATGAAGCGCCATCCGGAAATCGCGCGCGCGCGGCTGGTCGTCACCAACGCCGACGGCAGCGACGTGATGACGCTGCACTGCGAGGCGGCGGCGTCCGATGACATCCGGGCCGCGATCGCGGACAGCATCCGCGACGTCACGAAGCTGCGCGGCGAAGTCGCGTTCGTCGCGGCCGGCAGCCTGCCCAACGATGGCAAGGTCATCGCCGACGACCGCAAGTACGATTGAGAAGTCAGGCGTGGTGGTACGCCGTGCTATAAGTCGCGCGTGGAAACCACGCTCGCGCTGCTGCCCGACTTCCTGCTGATCCTGCTTGGCTTCGCCCTGCGGCGCTGGCTGCATTTGGGCGACCACTTCTGGGCAGGGCTGGAGAAGCTCGTCTACTTCGTGCTTTTCCCGGCGCTGCTGTTCAACGCGTTGGCGCGTGCGAACCTCGCCTGGAACGAGGCGGCACCGCTGCTGCTGGTCGGCCTGCTGACCATGATGTCCGGCATGGTGCTCGGTGCCGCGGCGCGCTGGCTGTTTACGATTCCGCCGGTGTCGTTTGCCTCGCAGTTCCAGTGTGCCTTCCGCTTCAACACCTACATCGGTCTTGCGGTGGCGGCGAAGCTGCACGGTGCGGGCGGCATCGCCGCCATGGGCCTGCTGACGGGCGCCATGGTGCCGCCGGCGAACATCGCGGCGGTCGGCATGCTGGCGCGGCATGGCAACGCCAGCCTCTGGCGCGAGCTGGCGAAGAATCCGCTGGTGCTGGCGACGATCGCGGGACTCGCCTGGAATGCCACGGGAATACCGCTGCCGGCGCCGGCGGCGCATTTCTTCGGCCGGCTCGCAGAAGCCGCCATCGCGTTGGGCCTGCTTGCAGTGGGTGCCGCGCTCAGGCTCGACGGCCGCCCCGGTGGCGGCTACGCGGCGGGCGGCTGGTTCCTCGGCGTGAAGCTGCTGGCGCTGCCCGCAGTCGCGCTGGCGCTGGCGCGGGCAACGGATCTCAGCGGAATCTACTTCGATGTGGCACTGGTGTTTGCCGCGCTGCCGACGGCGAGCTCGGCCTACATCCTGGCGCAGCGCATGGGTGGCGACGGCAGGAGCGTCGCCTGGCTGATCTCCGCCGGTACCCTGGCGGCGATGGCGACGCTACCGCTTTGGCTTGCGTTTGGCCGCTGACGGTGCGGGCTCCGCGGCGGGTTTGTCCGTTGCCGCCCCCTCTGCCGGCTGGGCGAGGTTCCACGGCCAGAACGCCGGGTTGGCAGGATTGACCATGCTCGCGAAGGGGTTCGGATTCGGCTCGCCTTCGGCCGGCGGCTGACTCATGGCGCGCAGCGCGGCCAGCGTCGCCCGCTGCATTTCCAGGCCCTGAATGGTCATCTGCAACATCGACAGGTTGTTCTTCAGCCAGCCTTCGACGGCCTTGAGGTCGGTGATGCGGCGCCCCAACTCGTCCGTATCCAGCGTCGGCGTGACCATGCCCGGCAAGGGCACGCCGAGATTGGCCCAGAAGTTCTTGAGGAACTCCATCGGATCCTGGTTCGCTGTCGGCTCGGTCATGGTCGATTGTTCCGCCGGAGAAGAGTAGCCTATTATGACACTGCACCGGCCGCGGGCGGAAGGAGCAGGCACGCGCAGGCCGGCGATTCGCGTTAAACTGCCATTGTCATAACCGCGTACATCGTGAAGGATCGGCAATGCTGAAGTTCCTGGTGATCGAGGATCACGCGCTGGTCAGGGAGGGTTTGCTGCAGGCGCTCAAGGGCATTGAGTCCGACGTCGTGGCGCTGGGCGCGGCCGATGCCGACGCCGGCCTGGAGTTGCTGGCGAGCCATGACGACGTGGACCTCGTGCTGCTCGATCTCATGCTGCCAGGCACCAGCGGCATGGCGCTGCTCGGCGTGTTGCGCAAGCGCTATCCGTCGCTGCCGGTCGTCGTGATTTCCGCGCTCGACGATCCCGACACCGTGAACCGTGCGATGCGCCAGGGCGCTTCCGGCTTCGTGCCGAAGTCGAGTTCCACCGTCATCATGATGGAGGCGATCCGCGACGTGCTGGCCGGCGAGGTCTACCTGCCGGCCAAACTGCGCGATCCCGCGGCGCGCAACTCCGGTCGTGGCCGCGACGTGGCCGACCGCTATGGCCTGACTCCTGCGCAGATGCGCGTGCTTGAACTGCTGATCCAGGGCAAGACGAATCGCCAGATCGCGGATCTGCTCGACGTGACCGAAGGCACCGTCAAGATCCACGTCTCGGCGATCTTCAAGGCCATGAACGTGACCAACCGCTCGCAGGCGCTGCTGCTGGCGAGCAAGAAGAGCGTCAGGGTCTAGTTTTTGCTGGTTCGGCAGGCTGCTCTTCGTCTTCGAGCAGCAGGTGGTGCAGTAACGCGCGCAAGCGCGCCGGCCGCAGCGGCGCCGGCAGGTGCGCATCGACTGGAATCACCGAGGAATCCGGTATTTCCCCCAGCGCGATGACCAGAGGTCTCCTTGCCTGACTCGACACCAAGCTGGTGACCCTGTCGAGCAAGCCCGCATCGCAGATGACTGCCTTGGGTGGGCTCGCGAGAAGCGCGGGCAGTTCGTCGTCGCTGCAGGCGCACTCCCGCTCGTAGCCCCAGGCATCCAGCAGGTTGCAAATATCGGTGCACTCGCTCATGTCCTGCGTGCGCACGACGATGCGCGAACGGAACGGCAAGCCGGGGGGCGGCTCTACCATCGTCAGCGGCACTGGCTGCGCCCGCGGCACGCTGATCGAGAACACGGACCCGCGCGCCGGCTTCGAGCGGACGTCTATCGGATGGTCAAGGATTTCCGCCAGGCGCGCGACGATGGAGAGGCCGAGGCCCAGGCCCTTGGCGGCGTCGCGCTCGGGATTGCCGACCTGGTAGAACTCTTGGAACAGATGCGGAAAGTGGTTCGCGTCGATGCCGATGCCGGTATCCCAGACTTCGATTTGCACACGTTCGCCACGCAGGCGCGCACCAACCAGGATACCGCCGCGCACGGTGTAGCGGACCGAGTTCGAGACCAGGTTTCCGATCATGCGCCTGAGCAGATGGGGATCGGAATCCACCCAGAGTGACGTCGGCCGGCACAGCAGGCGCAATCCCTTGGCCCGCGCACTCTGGCGGTGGCCATCCGCGATCGACTCCAGCAGGGGTTCCAGGGCCACCGATCGCCGATTCGGCTGCACGGCGTCGATATCGAGGCGCGAGACATCCAGCAGCGAATCGAGCAGCTCCGAAATCGCACCCGCCGAGGTGACGATCTGCGCGGCAAGCTGGCGATCGCGCGCCTTGGCGAGATTGGACGACAGTTCGGTGGCAAACAGCGTCAGCGCGTGCAGGGGCTGGCGCAGATCGTGGCTTGCGGCCGCCAGGAAATGCGACTTGGCGTTGCTCGCACGTTCCGCCTCTTCCTTCTTCGTCTTGGCGATTTCCAGTTGCCGCGCCAGTTCGGCCTCGCTGTGCGCGAGCGCACTGGCAGAGCGGCGATGGCTGGCGTCGAGGGCCGTCGCCATTTCGTTGAAACCGGTTTCGAGCGAAGTCAGTGTTCCGGACGGATGCGGCGGCGTACGCACGTCCAGCGCGCCGGCCCGCACGCGGGCAACCGCGTCTTCGAGGGCCAGCACGGGCTCGATGATGTCGCGGGCGAGCCGGTGGGCCAGCAGCAGCGCGCTGGCAAGCACGAGGATGGTCACCAGCAGCGTGACGAACAGGATTTCGCGCTTGCGCGATTCCAGGTCGGTACGCGAAAGCTCGATGACGACTTTGCCCAGCGACTTGTCGCGCTGGGGCTGCAGCGCGTCGGCTCCCTGGAAAGGATCGTCGAAGGGCAGGGCGGGCTGGTTGATCGAGGCCTGAAAACGCTCCACGGGCGCGCCTGCGGCGTTCTCGCGCCGGTACTCCCAGAGTGTGTCCTCGGCGGCTTCGGTCCTTCCCGCCCGGGCCAGCAGGCCGCCCGACGCATCGAAGACGGCGACTGAGAGCACATCGGGTTCACGCGCGGCCGCTTGCGCAAGGCGCAACAGGTCCGCGCGGTTGCCCGAGAAGGCGCCGTACTCTGCCGCTGGCGCCAGCTGTCGTACCAGCGCCTGCCCGCGGTTCTGCAGCGCCTGTTCCACGTCGCCGTAGCGGACAATCAGGAAATAGGCGGTGAGGGCGATGGCAATGATGGCCGCAGGTGCGAGCGCGAGGAACACGGCCCGCCGCTGGATGCCCCATGATTTCATGCTCATTTGGGCGCGATTCTCCCCGACCGCGTGGCCAGCGGCAAGGGGCACTGCTAAGCGGAAGCTACGCGGTGGCGGCGAACCCGGGTTGAGCGGCCGGCCGCGGCCTGGCCATCCCGAGCGTGTCGTCTGCCTCTATCGGGATCTGCAGGAGGTCCAGTACCTGATGCGCCGCGAAGCGGCAGGCGTTTGCCAGCGGAGTTGGCAGGGCAGGCGGAATCTGGTTTTGCAGCAGCAGCTTGCTCGCGCCGAGCGCGAACACCGGGTCGAGAATACGATCACGGTACTGGCCCAGCATGTCGTCCACCGTCCGCTGTGCGAGTTCGCGCGCCCAAGGATTGGTCGGCCACTGCGTGGGAACCGCGTATGCCCGCGGGAACATGTCCAGATCGCGAATGACGGTCCGGATGTCTTCCTGCGAGTCCCGGAACGGCAGAAGCACCAGGTCGGCAAGGCCGTAGAGTCTGCGATCGGTTTCCGTGCGGTTGCCACCGCCGTCGATGACGCCCATCCAGGCGTTGAGAGAGCGGATCTTGTCCACCACCTTGACCAACGCCTCGCGCGAACGCGCATCGGCGATCAGATAGCGGCGGCTGGTGGCGGCCAGCGGTTCCCGAAACGTATCCGTCAATACGCAGACGGAGCGTTGCCCGAGCAGCCCCATGCCTTGGCAGAGCATGTGGGAGAGCGTGGTCTTGCCGGTTCCGCCCTTGTTGCCGATGACGCAAATGATGTCTGCCATGATGTCCTCCGCCCTCTGTTCGACCGGGCGCCTCGGGCGGATTATTCGCCAGCCGTCGGGGCCGGGATGGCGCGAAATGCGAGGGAATCAGGCCTTTATTGGCTCCCCTGCGGCGCCGGCCGATAACAGTAGAGCCGCGTCGCCGCCCGGTCCCCGACCAGCACTTCGCGCTCGGGAGCCACGCCCGGTACGGGGAAACTGTTCGTGATGAACAGGGCGTCGGGCGTCATTTCGGCGCTTGCCTTCGCCCACAGCCGGGGCATGGGTGCCGGCGACAGGAAGGCATAGATCACAGCATAATCCGCCAGCGACCGGTTCCAGAAGCTTCCCAACCGCACCCGGCAGTTGGGGTGGCGGACCGAAACCAGCATTGCCCAAACCCATGGCAGCGGCGCATGTTCGATCCCGAAGAATTGACAGTCCGGGCGCGCTTCCGCCAGCCGCGCGAGCAGCACGCCGTTGCCGCAGCCGAGGTCGATCACGCGGCAGGGATAGGCGGGCAGCAGCGAGGCGACTGCACGGGCCGCGGCTTCGTTGCTGAGATACAGCGGAACCCGGCTTCGGTCGATGCGCCAGTAGACCAGGAACAGCAGGATGAACATCGCCAGGTACCAGCCGGGCGCCAAGCCAAGTCCGTAGGCGGCGACGACACAGGGACCAAAGGCCAGATGGATGGGGATCCACCAGCCGGGCGACTCCAGCTTGTGGCCTACGTACGCCGCAGACGCGCCTTGCAGCGCGGCGACGACCAGTGGTCGGCCGAAAAGCGGAGGATAGGCGAGCGCCACCAGCCCGGCTGCGATCGCCAGGCCGAAGACCTGGGCAAGCACAGCGGCGCGCAGGGGCGGAATCGGGGGATCGGGCGTCCGCATGCCTTGTGGCGGCCTTAAGGGAAGGGAACCGGATTATTTCACGGCGGCCGGATCGGGCGCGCTCCCGGCAGCGAACGGCAGAGATTGACAGTTTTTCGGCGGCAAGCGATAATTCGCCGTTTCGCTGGAGGGGTTCCCGAGCGGTCAAAGGGATCAGACTGTAAATCTGACGGCTCTGCCTTCGAAGGTTCGAATCCTTCCCCCTCCACCAAGAAATTTGTTGAATTTTGCAGGACTGTGGCTGCGGTTTGCGCCGATGCTGCAGGGGGTGGCGAGTTGGGATGGAGTCGCGGGCGGGTGTAGCTCAATGGTAGAGCTGAAGCCTTCCAAGCTTAAGACGAGGGTTCGATTCCCTTCACCCGCTCCAGAACAGGTTTCGCCCATGTAGCTCAGTGGTAGAGCACTCCCTTGGTAAGGGAGAGGTCGCGTGTTCAATCCACGCCATGGGCACCAGTTTGTTGGCATCGGTCATTTTTTTGATTGGGGTATTCGATCATGGCAAAAGGCAAGTTTGAGCGTACGAAGCCGCACGTGAACGTGGGGACGATTGGGCACGTGGATCATGGCAAGACGACGTTGACGGCGGCGATCACGACGGTGCTGTCGTCGAAGTATGGTGGCGAGGCGAAGGCGTATGACCAGATTGATGCCGCACCGGAAGAGAAGGCGCGCGGGATCACGATCAATACTGCCCACGTTGAGTACGAGACGGCCAATCGGCACTACGCGCACGTTGACTGTCCGGGCCATGCCGACTACGTCAAGAACATGATCACGGGTGCTGCCCAGATGGACGGTGCCATCCTGGTTGTTTCGGCCGCTGACGGCCCGATGCCGCAGACCCGCGAGCACATTCTGCTGGCGCGCCAGGTGGGTGTTCCGTACATCATCGTCTTCATGAACAAGTGCGACATGGTTGACGATGCCGAACTGCTGGAACTGGTCGAAATGGAAGTGCGTGAGCTGCTCTCCAAGTACGAATTTCCGGGCGACGACATTCCGATCGTCAAGGGCTCCGCCCTCAAGGCCATGGAAGGCGACAAGGGCGAACTGGGCGAAGGCGCCATCATGAAACTGGCCGAAGCTCTTGACAGCTACATTCCCACCCCCGAGCGGGCCATCGACAAGCCCTTCCTGATGCCGATCGAAGACGTGTTCTCGATCTCGGGTCGCGGCACCGTGGTGACGGGCCGGGTCGAACGGGGCGTCATCAAGGTGGGCGAAGAAA
>DATJQH010000080.1:0-2623 GCA_035505955.1 Rhodocyclaceae bacterium | reverse complement strand
CATCCGCGTGCCGCTCGTCTATGTGATGGACAACCAGCGCGGCATCAACGCCTTCGCCGCCGGCTATTCGCCCGACCAGGCCGCGGTGACGGTAACGCAAGGCGCGCTCGAACAATTGAGCCGCGACGAACTGCAGGGCGTGGTCGCCCACGAGTTCAGCCACATCCTGAACGGCGACATGCGCCTCAACATCCGGCTGGTCGGCGTCGTCGCCGGCCTCGTGTTCATCGGCAGCGCGGGCAGCTTCATGATGCAGATGGGCAGCGGCTACGACGGCGACCAGGATCGCTTCCGCAGCCGCGGTGACATTCGCCTCGCGGTCGTGGGCTTTTTCATCTGGCTCATCGGCTCCATCGGCGTGCTGTTCGGCTCGCTGATCAAGGCGGCGGTGTCGCGCCAGCGCGAGTTCCTGGCCGACGCGGCGGCGGTGCAGTTCACCCGCAATCCCGAAGGCATCGGCGGCGCGCTGGCCAAGATCGGCCAGGCGGGTTCGAACGTCATGCAGATCCACGCCGACGAGCTGAGCCACATGTACTTCGGCGCGGCGCACGAGAGCTTCTTCGCCACGCACCCGCCGATCGAACAGCGCATCGAGCGCATCCTCGGCCCCGGCGCCGTGCGCCTCTTCGAGCACAAGCTGAAGACAGGCAGGATCACGGCACCCGACGCGACAGGCGCCGGCGGCCTACCGGTGACGCCCGCGGTCCTGCTCGCCAGCATCGGCCACCACACCGAACGCCATGTCGATTACGCGCGGCAGTTCATCGACGAGCTGCCGGCCCCACTGCGCCGCGCGGTGGCGACGCAGGCGGGCGCGAAGGCGGCGCTGTGCGCACTGTTGCTCAACGACGACGAAGCGCGACAGCGCCAGCTGGGCATGATCGCCGCCGCCGAAAACCAAATGACGGCCGACGCGGCCGAGCAGCTGGCCGCGCTGCTCGCACCGCAGAGCGATCGCGCGCGCATCCCCGTGCTGACGCTGGCGATGGAATCGCTGCGCCCGCTCGATGTCGTCGAGCGCGACGCCCTGGTGCGGCTGGTCACCGACCTCGTGAACGCCGACGGCCGCGTCACGCTGCGCGAGTTCGTCCTGCTGACCATCTGCCGCAGCCAACTGGAGACGAGCTTGCAACAACCGCGCGTGAAGGTTCAGACGTTGCGCGAAGCCTCCGGCGCGGCCGCGACCCTCCTCGCCCTCGTAGCGCGCACGGCCGCGGTCGAGGGCGATGTCGCCGCCGGCATCATCGGCGCGCTCGACCTCGCGCCCTCCCCGACAGCGCCGGCCGGCTTCTCGTTCCCGGCCGTGGAGGCAGCGCTCGCCGAATTGAAGCGCGTGGAGCCGGCTGGCAAGCGCCGCCTGGTCGATGCCGCCGCCCAACTCGTCATGGCCGACGGCCACCTGACGCTGGCGGAAGGCGAACTCTTGCGCGCCATATGCGCGGCCCTCGAAGTGCCGCTGCCGCCGATCCTGGGCTGAGCTAACGCTTGGCGGAGTCCGCGAGATCGCGCAGGAAGGCCTCGTACTGCGGCCAGTCGTGCACCGGCCCGACGTGCGCAAACACGACCACGCCATGCCGGTCGAGGACGTAGGTGGTCGGGAAGCGGTTGGCGATTTCGCGGTCCTTGACCTCGCGGCCGCCGGCGACGTGGAACATCGTGTCGTCGTCGCCCTTCGAACCCGAATCCGCCAGTGGCAGCGCGATGCCCTGTTTCGCCGCCCATTGCGTTGATACCTCGAACTTCTCGCGCGCCTGCAGGATGACGAAGGCGATATCTTTACGCGCCGCCATGGCCTCCGTCACTTTCTGGAGATCGGGCATCTCGCGCCGGCAGGGCGGGCACCACGCGCCCCAGAAATGCAGCACCACCACTTTGCCGCGCAGCGAGGACAACTGCCGCGCTTTGCCGTCGGCATCCTTGAAGGCGAGATCGAACATGCGCTGGCCGCGCCCGTTGCCCGTAGCCGCCCGGCTCGCCTGCGCCGTCGTCGGATACGGCCGCCACAGTTTCGACCAGGTGGCCGCATCGAACGTGACGTTGCCGTCGACGGCATAGCTGACGCAATGCTGATCGGTCTGGCCCTGGCAGATCGCCAGCGCATTTTCTTCGGCCACCTGGGCGGAACGCTCCGCGGAAGTCCAGCCCCAGGCGCCGCCCGGTGCGATGGCGAAGGCGCGGTGATCTGGCGCCTCGATGTAGGCACGGTACTCGTCCAGACCGTTCGGCGGCAGCTGCGGCGGCATCGTCGGCGCGGCATGCGCCACGTCGGCCAACGCCAGGCACAGGATTGCGACGGTTGCGGAATGCTTCACGCCGCAATTCTAGCGGCGCCGCGGCCCGACCCTATTGAATCGTCGAATTGATGATCTGCTGGACCGTATCGCTGAACATGGAGATGCCGGGCAGTTCGTACCAGGAACCGCCGACGTTGTTGCGGATCACCGAGTCCTCGACGTGCAGCGTTCCCGTGTGGTCGTTGCTGATGAAGAAAATCGCCGAGCCGTAGGCGTTGACTTCGTTGTGCTCGATCAGCGTGCCATAGAGCGCAAGCGTCATGGTGTTGCCGTCGTTGTAGATGGCGCCGCCGCTGCCGCCGCCCGGCGTGCCAGTTTGCGCCGGGTTG
>DATJQH010000079.1:0-2940 GCA_035505955.1 Rhodocyclaceae bacterium | reverse complement strand
GCCACGGCATCAAGCTCTACGTTCGTCGCGTCTTCATCATGGACGATGCCGAGCAGCTGATGCCGATCTACCTGCGCTTCGTGCGCGGCGTCGTCGATTCGGCCGACCTGCCGCTCAACGTCTCGCGCGAGATCCTGCAGGAGAGCAAGGACATCGAGGCCATCCGTAAAGGTTGCACGGCCAAGGTGCTCGGCCTGCTCGACGACATGGCCGAGAACAGGAAGGAGGACTACGCCAGGTTCTGGGGCGAGTTCGGTCGCGTGCTCAAGGAAGGCGTCGGCGAGGACCACGCCAACAAGGACAAGATCGCCAGGCTGCTGCGCTTTGCCACCACGCAGGCGGATACCGCCGAGCAGACCGTGGGGCTGGCCGAATACGTCGGCCGCATGAAGGAAGGCCAGGACAAGATCTACTACGTCACCGCCGAGACCTTCAACGCCGCCAAGAACAGCCCGCACCTGGAGATCTTCCGCAAGAAGGGCATCGAAGTGCTGCTGTTGTCCGACCGCGTCGACGAGTGGGTGGTGTCGCACCTGACCGAGTTCGAGGGCAAGGAACTGGTGTCGGTGGCCAAGGGCGGCCTCGATCTCGGCAAGCTCGAGGACGAGGCGGAGAAGAAGGAGCAGGAAGCCGCGGCCGGCGAGTTCAAGGAACTGACCGACAGGGTCGCCAAGTCGCTCGGCGAGCGGGTCAAGGAAGTGCGGGTCACCCACCGCCTGACCGACAGCCCGGCCTGCCTGGTCGCCGACGAGCACGACATGAGCGGCAACCTGGCGCGCATCCTCAAGGCCGCCGGCCAGAAGGCGCCGGACATGAAGCCGATCATGGAGATCAACGCCAAGCACCCGGTGGTGCTGCGCCTGAAGTACGAGGAAGGCAAGTTCGATGACTGGGCTTCGGTGCTGTTCGACCAGGCGCTGCTCGCCGAAGGTGGACAGCTTGACGATCCAGCCACGTTCGTCAAGCGCGTCAATGAGCTGATGATGGCGATGTCGGCCAAGTAATGCTGCTCACGGGCCTGCCACCGATCATCGACGCGCAGGCCCGCGTCCTCATCCTCGGTTCCTTTCCCTCGCCGGCGTCGCTCGCCGCCGGCCAGTACTACGCCCACAAGCAGAACCAGTTCTGGCGGATTCTGTCTGCCGTTCTCGACCAGCCGCTGGTCGACCTGGACTACACGACGAAGCAGGCAGCGGTCAAGGCCGCCGGCATCGCCATCTGGGATGTCTATGCCGCTTGCGAGCGGCCCGGCAGCCTCGATTCGGCGATCCGCAACGGCGTGGCCAACGATTTGGCCCGCCTGAAAAAGTCAGCCGTCGCGGTGCGCCGTGCATGTTTCAACGGCCAGACGGCAGGGCGCTTCGCGCCACAATTGACGGCGCTGGGTTTTGAAACCGTAATCCTGCCCTCGACCAGCCCGGCCAACGCAGGCTGGTCCTTCGAGCGCAAGCTCGCCGCGTGGCGCGAGGCGCTTGAGTTCCGCCAGCCTCAGGAGGCGGCGGCGCTGCGACGCCGGTAGTTCATCGCCAGCCGATAGAGGCCGCGCAGCATCAATATTGCCAGCAACGCCTCGATCAGCGTGGCAACGAAGGCGACAACGACGTTGCCATGCTCGGCGCGCCGATGGAACTTGGCGATGGCGCGGTCGCGGGCAATTTCGACCGCATCGTAGAAGGTCGGCACCACCAGCAGCGTCAGCATCGTCGACGTAATGGTGCCGCCGATGATGGCGACCGCCATCGGCCGGTAGAACTCGCCGTTGTCGCCGAAGCCGATGGCGACCGGCAGCATGCCGGCGATCAGGGCGAACGTGGTCATCAGGATCGGCCGCAGGCGCACACGACCGGCGTGCATCAGCGCTTCTTCGCGCGGCACGCCCTGTGCCTCTTCCTTGCGCGCGCAGTCGAGCAGCAGGATCGCGTTCTTCGCCACGAGCCCCATGAGCATGATCACGCCGATGAAGCTCATCAGGTTCAGCGTGCCGCGCGTGACCATTAGTGCCAGCACGACGCCGATCAGCGAAAGCGGCAGCGACATCATCACCGGCAGCGGCGCCGTGAAGGAACCGAACTGTATGACCAGTACCAGATACATCATCGCTATGCCCATGACGAGCGCGGTGCCCATGGCGGAGAACACTTCTTGCTGGTCGCGCGACGAACCGCCCAGTTGCAGTCCATAGCCCGGCGGGAAGTCGATGGCCTTGGCCAGGCTCATGGCATCGCCGGTGACCTCGCCCGGCGAGCGCCCCTGCGCGTTGGCGGAAACCGTGATGGTGCGCTTGCCGTCGAAATGCTGGATCTTGGCCGGTGCCTTGCCCATCGAGACCGTGGCGATCTGGTCGAGCGGCGTCATCGCCTGGCTGCTGGCCGTCAGGATCGGCAGGCGCTCGATCTGCGCCACATCGACGCGATCGCTCGGTTGCAGGCGTACCGCAACGTCGCGTGTTTCGCCCGTGGGGTCGATCCAGTCGCCGACCTCGATGCCGGCAAAGGCAACCCGCAGCGTCTCGGCGACGTCGCCGACCGTGATGCCCAGGGCATTGGCGAGCCCGCGGTCGAGTTCGATGCGCAGTTCGTCCTTCGGCGCCTGCTCGGACAGGTCGACGTCGACCGCGCCGGGGATCCGTTTCATGCGCGCCATGAAGTCGCTGGCGATGGCATTGAGGCGGGCGCCGTCGGGCCCGAAGAACTGGATCTGCACCGGCTTGCGCTCGCCGTTGTTCAGGTCGTCGAGGATCGTGTATTCGGCGCCGACGATGCGCGCCATCAGCGGGCGCAGCGCGGCGGCGATCTCCGCGGCGCTGCGGCTGCGCTCCGAGCGCTTGCCGAGGTCGACATAGACACGGCCGCCGCTGGCGTCCACCACGCTGTTGGTGGCGACCGTCTCGGGCAGCGTGCGCGCCAGCTCGGCCGCCTTCTCGACTTTCATGCGGGCGTA
>DATJQH010000078.1:0-2064 GCA_035505955.1 Rhodocyclaceae bacterium | reverse complement strand
GGGAACCGGAACCGATCACGGGCGAAGATTGGTAGGCGGCATGGACGAGGCGGCCTACCGCTCGACGCGCGACGAGGTCAACCGCCTGCCGTGCGTGTTCGAGCGCGCGCTGCTTTCCCGCACCGCGGTCTGCCAGTGCGCCGCGACCCACGCGCTGGCCGAGCGCGAGAGCATCGCCTGCACCGCGCCGGTCGCGCGCGTGGACTGCGGCCAGCTGGCGGCGCTGCTGCGCGAAAAGTCAGCCTTCGCGGTACGCCAGCAGACCACGCAGCGCATCCTGCCGCACGCGGCGATGATGAAGATCCAGTGCGGCGGCCTGCTCGGGCTGCACCGGCTGCTGGCGAACCACGCCGCGCCGCCCGACGTGCGCGATCTGGTGTTGGCCGCGCGCCAGCGTTTCGGCGGCCTCGCCGATCTGCCGTTCTCGGAGATCGTCAAGGGCGTTGCTGCATTCCAGCTGCGCAAGAGGCCGCGATGATCGCCGGTATGTCGAACCTGATCGGCGCGGTGCAAAGGAACTGCCACATCGCCGACGCGCGCTTTGCGCGCGAGATGAGCCTGTGCACCTACCTGCTGGAGATGCGCGAGTTCTACCGCTGGGAGAACGACCTGCCGCACGGCGCGCCGCTGCCGCGCGACGACGTCGGCCGCTGGATCACCGAGCGTGAAGCGCTCTGGGAGGGCGTTGCCGACGATGAATTCGCCGGCCTGCCGCTGGCCGGCGGCGAGCACGAACCGTTTGCCGCGGCCGGTGTCAACGCAGCCCTGCTGCCGCACGGGCTCGTCTACGGTGCCGGCATCGGTCGTTTCCACAAGCCGCACTTTTTCCTCGGCCGGCTCGCACGGCGCGAGGAGCACGACGGACTCGAAGTGCTCGTGTGCGATTGCGAGTACGCGCGCGACCTGACGGCCATCCCCGCCGCCTTGCAGAATGGCACTGTCATCGTGCGCCGCGAGGCGCTCAAGCAATGGCTGTGGGAGAAAGCGGAAGCCTGGGACGTCAAGCGCCTGCCCGGCGCCATGGCGCGTGCGCTCGCCGCGTACCATTACGATGGCGACCGGGCCGCGGCGCTCGCACGCATGGGCGAGCGCGAAACGGAAACGCTGATCCTGCACGAGCGCGGCGAGCACGCTGCCGGCCGTCTGCTCGGCGCCCGCTGGGAAGAGATGATCACCGGATTCACGACGCGCCGCGCCGAACTCGCGGCGCGCTCGGTGCGCGACAACCTGGCCGACTGCCTGTCGACGCTGCCCGCACTGCTGGCGCAAGCCGACGATGCTTCGCTGCACTTCTGGTTCGCCAACTTCGACGGCCTGCGCGGAGAACTCTTTCCTTCGCTGGCGGCTGCCTACCAAAGCTACCTCGCCACGGGTGACGCCGGGCCGCTGCGCGACGAAGTCGCTGCCGGCGCCGCGCACTGGCTCGATGTCGCGCGGCAACTGCAGTCACTGGACGAGCCCGACATCGCGGCGTTGGTCACCGATCATCGATCGGTCGCCTTGTAGAATCGTCGCATGGTTAGCCGTGCTCACGATCCGGAACTCGAACAGGACTTCAGCGACGTCGATCGCGATGCCCTGGTAGCGGAACTTGCGCGCCTGGTGCCGGCGGCGAACCTGCTGTGCGAGACGGAAGACCTGAAGCCCTACGAATGCGACGGCCTCGCCGCCTATCGCCAGGTGCCGCTGGCCGTCGTGCTGGCCGAGAACGAAGCGCAGGTCGTCGCGGTGCTGCAGACCTGCCATCGGCTTGGCGTGCCGGTCGTCGCGCGCGGCGCGGGCACGGGGCTTTCCGGCGGCGCGTTGCCGCACGGCAACGGCGTGCTGCTCTCGCTGGCGAAAATGAAACGCATCCTGAAAATCGACCCGGTGGCGCGCGTCGCGGTGGTCGAGCCCGGTGTGCGGAACCTTGCCATCTCGGAAGCGGCGGCGCCGCACGGCCTCTACTACGCGCCGGACCCGAGTTCGCAGATCGCCTGCACCATCGGCGGCAACATCGCCGAAAACGCCGGTGGCGTGCACTGCCTCAAGTACGGGCTCACGGTGCACAACGTGCTGCGCGTG
>DATJQH010000077.1:0-4610 GCA_035505955.1 Rhodocyclaceae bacterium | reverse complement strand
GTAGCGGGCTTCCGGCTCGGCGACTTGCGCGTCGGCGCGGCAAAGGCCCGCGGCGCGCACGCCGAGCAAGCGCAGCTTGCGGTCGAGCGGCACGCGCTTGAGGCACTGGCCGGCCGCGCGGCGGATTTCCTGCGCGTCGTCGATGGGCGTCGGCAGGGTGACGGCGCGCGTGACGATCCTGAAGTCGTCGTAGCGCAGCTTCACGGCGATGTTGCGGCTCACGTAATCCTTGCGTCTGAGGTCCTCGGCCAGGCGCTGGCACAGGTCGGTGAAGATGCGGCCGAGCGCCTCGCGGTCGCGGCGCGGATGCAGGTCGCGCTCGAAGGTCGTTTCGCGACTGATCGAGACCGGTTCGCTGTAAGTGACGATGGGCCGCTCGTCGCGGCCGAGCGCGGCCTCGTGCAGCCAGGCGCCGTAGTGCGCACCGAAGTGGTCGACCAGCATCGCAGTATCCGCACTGGCGAGCTCGCCGATCGTATGGATGCCGAGCGCGTCGAGCCGCGCCGAGGCTTTCGGCCCGATGCCGTTGATGCGTCGCGCCGGCAGCGGCCAGATGCGCGCCGGGATGTCGTCGGCAGTGAGGAGGGTGAGGCCGTCCGGCTTCTCGAGATCGGAACACAGTTTCGACAGCAGCTTGTTGGGTGTGATGCCGAGCGAGCAGGAAAGCCCGGTGGCATCGCGCACCGCAGCCTTGAGGCGCCACCCGAGCGCGCGCACGCCGGCGAACGGATCGACGTCGGTGCGGTCCTGCGAGCCAGGAACATCGGTCAAGTCGATGTAGATTTCGTCGATGCCGCGGTCCTCGATCTGCGGCGCGATGGCGGCGACCGCGGCCTTGAACAGCCGAGAGTACTTGCGGTATTCGTCGAAGTCGGCAGGCAGCAGGATCGCGTCGGGCGCCAGCGCCGCAGCCTTCATCAGCCCCATGCCCGAGTGGACGCCGAGCGCGCGCGCTTCGTAGGTGGCGGTCGTAATGACGCCGCGGCCAACGTATTCGGCGAGGCGCGCGTAGCGGCGGCTGCCGTCGGGTGCGACCGTCGGCGCATGCGCGCGGCGACCGCCCACCACCATCGGCAGCCCGCGCAGCTCCGGGTAGCGCAGCAGCTCGACCGACGCGTAGAACGCGTCCATGTCGAGGTGCGCGATCCACTTCATTTCCACATCGAGCGCATCTTCGCGGCGAGGTCGATCGCCGCCTGGCGCGATTCGGGGCCGGCCGTGGCCGAGGCGGGCACCGGCCAGGAGACCTGCTCGAAGTGCGGCAACGCCGAGTTCGGAATGAAGCGTGTGCGGCTGCCGTACACGTGCCGGTCGCCCAGCGCACCCTGCTGCGTGACGTAGAAGCGCTGCGGCACGACGACGTCGAGATGCTCCCTCGCCCGCGTCAGGGCGACGTAGAGGAGGCGGCGTTCCTCCTCGATTTCCTGTTGCGAGCCCGTCGCCATCTCGGACGGGATGCAGCCGTCCACGGCGTTGAGGATGCTCACGGCGGCCCACTCCTGACCCTTGGCCGAGTGGATCGTCGACAGGATCAGGTAGTCCTCGTCGAGCAGCGGCGCGCCGGGCCGGTCGGTGGTGGCTTCGGGCGGATCGAGCGTCAGTTCGGTGAGAAAGCGCTCCTGGCTCGGGTAGGTGGCGGCGATGCGCGCGAGCTGCTCGACGTCGGCGCGGCGGATGGCCGCATCCTCGTAGAGCGCTTCCATGCGCGCGCCATACCACTGGCAGACCGCCTCGAATGCCATGGGCCAGGGCGCGTCGCGCGCCACGACGCCTTCGACCAGCGTTGCGAATTCGACCCAGCCGGATCGTGCGCCCTCGGGCACCGGCTGCTCGGCGAGCAGAGCGCAGCCGGCGGGCGCGGCGCCGACGTTATCGAGGATGCGGGCGGCCGTTCTGGGGCCGATGCCGGGCAGGAGCTGTGCGGCGCGAAAGCCGGAGATGCGGTCGCGCAGGTTGCGCGCCCAGCGCAGCACGGACAGTACGTCCTTGACGTGCGCGGCTTCGAGGAACTTGAAGCCGCCGTATTTCACGAACGGAATGTTGCGGCGCGTGAGTTCCAGTTCCAGCCGCGCGCTGTGGCTCGACGCCCGGAACAACACCGCCTGCGACTTGAGTTTCGTGCCGGCTTCGCGCCGCGCCAGAATCTGCTCGACCACGTAGTGCGCCTGGTCGGCGTCGTCCTGCACCGCGACCAGCTTCGGCTTCTGCGACGACTTGCGCTCGGTCCACAGGTCCTTGGTGAAGCGTTCGCTGGCCTGCGCGATGACGGCATTGGCGGCGTCGAGGATGGGCTGCGTCGAGCGGTAGTTGCGATCGAGCGTGACGATCTCTGCCGGCGGATCGAAAGCCTTGGGAAAGTCGAGGATGTTGCGCACGGTGGCGCCGCGGAAGGCGTAGATCGACTGCGCGTCGTCGCCGACGACGGTGACGCCTTGCCCGCCCGGCTTCATGCCGAGCAGGATCGCGGCCTGCAGGCGGTTGGTATCCTGGTATTCGTCGACCAGGACATGGCTGAACTGCGCGCCGAGTTCCGCCGCCAGCGCCGGCTCGGCCACCATCTGCGCCCAGTAGAGCAGCAGGTCGTCGTAGTCGAGCACCTGCTGCGCCTGCTTGGCCTCGACGTAGGTGCGGAAGAGATGGCGCAGGTCGTCGGCCCATTCGCCGCACCAGGGGAAGGTCGTCTGCAGCACGTCGTCGAGTTCCGCCTGCGTGTTGACCGCAGCCGAATAGATGGCGAGGCAGGTGCCCTTGAGCGGAAAGCGTTTGGCCTTGTCGGAGAAGCCCAGCTCGTGCCGCGCGAGGTTCATCAGGTCGGCGGAATCCTCGCGGTCGTGGATCGTGAAATCGGGCGAGAGGCCGATGCGGCCCGAGTAGTCACGCAGCAGGCGCGCGCCGACGCTGTGGAAGGTGCCGGCCCAGGGAATCAGCGGCGCACCGCGACCATGGCCCGGCTGGACGATGCGCGCCACGCGCCGGATCATCTCGTCGGCGGCGCGGCGTGAAAAGGTGAGGAGCAGGATGCGGCCGGGGTCGGCGCCCTGCGCGATCAGGTGCGCGACGCGATGGGCGAGCGTGCTGGTCTTGCCGGAACCGGCGCCGGCGATGACCAGCAGCGGGCGCTCGGCCTCAGCGCCGGCGCCGAACTCGACCGCCCGGCGCTGGGCGGGGTTGAGGTGCGCGAGGTCGGTGCTGGCGGCGGTCATCGGCGTGCGGGCTGCGGGGCTGTGTATGCATACAGTAACACAATTCCGCGCACCGATCGCGCATCCAAAGTCAGCCCCCGTGGTACGCCGTGCGCGCCTCCCGCGGCGCTACTTTAGCGCCGCCTTGACCACGGCGGCGAGCGGCGTGGTCGCGTGGCCGATGAGCCGGCTCAGTTGCCGGCCGTCGTCGAACAGGCCGCCCTTCGAGGCGCCGGTATCCGATTCCGACAGCAGGGCCGCCACCCAGTCGGGCATGCCGGCGCCCATCAGTGCGGCCCGGTACTCGGCTTCCGGCAGGTTGCGGTACGCGATCTTCTTGCCGGACTGGCGCGAGATCTCCTCCGCGAGTTCGGCGAGCGTGTAGGAGGTGTCGCCCGCGAGTTCGTAGACGCGCCCCGCCTGGCCGTCGCCGGCGAGCACGGCTGCGGCGGCTTCGGCGTAATCCGCCCGCGCGGCCGACGAGATGCGTCCTTCGCCGGCGCAGCCGAACACCGCGCCGTGCTGGAGCGCGGCCGGAATGCCGGCCGTGTAGTTCTCGGTGTACCAGCCGTTGCGCAGGATCACGGCCGGCAGGCCGGAGGCGCGGATCAGCGCCTCGGTCTCCTTGTGCTCGGCGGCGAGCGGCAGCGGCGAGGTGTCGGCGCGCAGGATGCTCGTGTAGACGACCTGGCCGACGCGCTGGCGTTTCGCGGCGTCGATGACGGCGCGGTGCTGCGCGACCCGGCGGCCGACTTCGCTGGCGGAGATCAGCAGCAGCTTCTCCGTACCCTGCAGTGCGCGGTCGAGTGTGTCGGGCCGGTCGTAATCTGCATGACGGACTTCGATGCCGCGCGCCGACAGGTCGGCGGCCTTCGCGGGGTCGCGCACGGCGGCGGCGATGCGGTTGGCGGGAAGTTTCTTCAGCAGCGCTGTGATGACGAGGCGGCCGAGGTGGCCCGTGGCTCCGGTGATGACGATCATGGTTGTTCTCCTGTTGTTATGCGTCGGGGACCCGCGCGTCGGGTGAACGCGTTTGACATTCGCGCCGCGCGGTCGTTCAGGCGCCGCCGGTGCGAACCGCTCAGCGGCGCTTCTGGTACGTGCCGATGAGTTCGGCTTGGGCGACCACGTGGCCCTTCATCGCCGCTTCGAGCTTCGCCTTGGTCGGCAGGCCGAGGTCGGGCAGCACGGTGTCGAGCGCGTAGAGCTTGTGGAAGTAGCGATGGCGGCCGATGGGCGGGCAGGGCCCGGTGTAGCCCGTCTCCCCCGCGTCGTTGAGTCCTTCGAGCGCGCCGGCCGGAAGGCGGGACACGGCCTCCGGCAGCGATGTCGTGCCGGGCGGGATATCGTAGAGCACCCAGTGCACGAACGTCATCTTCGGTGCCGCGGGATCGGGCGCATCGGGATCGTCGACGATCAGCGCGAGAC
>DATJQH010000076.1:0-2963 GCA_035505955.1 Rhodocyclaceae bacterium | reverse complement strand
CTCGAAGTACAGCACCTTCTCGACGTCTTTGAGCGTCATATCCAGCATCGTCGCGATGCGGCTCGGCAGCGACTTCAGGAACCAGATATGCGCGACCGGCGAGGCCAGCTCGATATGGCCCATGCGCTCGCGGCGCACCTTCGCCAGCGTCACTTCCACGCCGCACTTCTCGCAGATGATGCCGCGGAACTTCATGCGCTTGTACTTGCCGCACAGGCACTCGTAGTCCTTGATCGGCCCGAAGATGCGGGCGCAGAACAGGCCGTCACGCTCCGGCTTGAAGGTACGGTAGTTAATGGTCTCGGGCTTCTTGATCTCGCCATAAGACCAGCTGCGGATCTGCTCCGGCGAGGCGATCTGAATCTTCATCTTGTCGAAAGATGTGGCCTGCCCGGGCTGGCCCAGAATCTTCATCAAGTCACTCATCTGCGTCATCCTTGCAAAGCCAGGCAGGAGGTCGTGCTCCCGCCCGGCAAAATGAAGTTTAGGTAGCGTCCTGTTCCAGATCGACGTTCAAGCCGAGGGACTTCAGTTCCTTCAGCAGCACGTTGAAGCTTTCGGGGATACCCGCCTCGAAATTGTCCTGCTCGCGCACAATGGCCTCGTAGACCTTGGTACGGCCGGACACGTCGTCAGACTTCACGGTCAGCATTTCCTGCAGCGTGTATGCGGCGCC
Source organism: Rhodocyclaceae bacterium (assembly GCA_035505955.1). Classification (GTDB taxonomy): domain Bacteria; phylum Pseudomonadota; class Gammaproteobacteria; order Burkholderiales; family Rhodocyclaceae; genus Fen-999. The sequence continues at coordinate 2,287 of DATJQH010000076.1, read as the reverse complement.
ATAGGCTTCCAGCGCCCACACTTCCATTTCGCCGAAGCGCTGGCCACCGAACTGCGCCTTGCCGCCCAGCGGCTGCTGGGTAACGAGCGAGTACGGGCCGATGGAACGGGCATGGATCTTGTCGTCGACCAAGTGGTGCAGCTTGAGCATGTACATGTAGCCCACGGTCACCTTGCGCTCGAACTGCTCGCCAGTGCGGCCGTCGATCAGGGTCGACTGGCCGGAAACATCCAGCCCGGCCTTCGCCAGCATCGCCTCGATATCCGGGATGCGCGCACCATCGAACACCGGCGTCGCGATCGGCACGCCCTTCTTGATGTTGCCGCACAGCTCGATCAGCGCCGCGTCATCCATGTCGGCAATCTGCTCGCCATAGATTTCGTCGCCGTAGGCGTCCTTGAGCCGCGCCAGCAGCTCCACCTTCGCCTCACCGGTCCGGCGGTATTCTTCCACCACCGCGCTGATCTGCTTGCCAAGATTGGCGCAAGCCCAGGCCAGATGCACCTCGAGAATCTGCCCCACGTTCATGCGCGACGGCACGCCCAACGGGTTCAGCACGAGGTCAACCGGCGTGCCATCCGGCAGGAACGGCATGTCCTCCACCGGCACCACGCGCGAGACCACACCCTTGTTGCCGTGACGTCCGGCCATCTTGTCGCCCGGCTGCAGCTTGCGCTTCACCGCCACGAACACCTTGACCATCTTCATCACGCCGGGGAGCAGCTCGTCGCCGCGCTGCAGCTTCTCGACCTTGCTCTCGAACCGCTCCTGCAGGCGCTTCACGGCGGCATCGAATTCGCGCTTCAGCGTCTCGATATGCGCCACCACGGCATCGTCCTGCACCACGACATTGCGCCACGCGCCGCGCGGATGCTCGGCCAGCACCGCTTCGGTGATCTCCGTGCCGGCCTTGATGCCCTTGAAGCCCGAGCCGGCAACCTGGCCCAGCAGCGACTCGCGCAGCCGGTTCAGGAAGGAGCGCTCCTGAATGCCCTTCTCGTCGTCACGGTCCTTTGCCAGGCGCTCGATCTCGGCGCGCTCGATCGCCAGCGCGCGCTCGTCCTTGTCCACGCCACGGCGGTTGAACACGCGCACGTCCACGATGGTGCCGGCCGTGCCGGGCGGCAGGCGCAGCGAGGTGTCGCGCACGTCGGAGGCCTTCTCGCCGAAGATGGCGCGCAGCAGCTTCTCTTCCGGCGTCATCGGGCTCTCGCCCTTCGGCGTCACTTTGCCCACCAGAATATCGCCCGGGTTCACCTCGGCGCCGATATACACGATGCCGGCCTCGTCGAGGTTGCGCAGCGCTTCCTCGCCGACATTCGGGATGTCGCGGGTGATTTCCTCCTGGCCGAGCTTGGTGTCGCGGGCCATGACCTCGAACTCCTCGATATGGATCGAGGTGAACACGTCATCGCGGGCGATCCGCTCGGAGATCAGGATGGAGTCTTCGAAGTTGTAGCCGTTCCAGGGCATGAAGGCGCAGAGCGCGTTGCGGCCCAGCGCCAGCTCGCCCAGCTCGGTGGACGGGCCGTCGGCGATGATATCCCCCGCGGCAACCCGGTCACCCACCTTCACCAGCGGACGCTGGTTGATGCAGGTGCTCTGGTTGGAGCGCATGTACTTGCGCAGACGGTAGATATCGACACCCATGGTCGTGCCGTCCTCGGCCGTCGCCCGCACCACGATGCGCGCGCCGTCGATCTGGTCGATGATGCCCGCACGCTTGGCGACGATGGTCGCACCGGAGTCGCGCGCCACGGCGGCTTCCATGCCGGTGCCGACGATCGGGGCATCAGACTGGATCAGCGGCACCGCCTGGCGCTGCATGTTCGAGCCCATCAGCGCGCGGTTGGCGTCGTCGTTCTCCAGGAACGGGATCAGCGCCGCGGCCACGGAGACCAGCTGCTTCGGCGACACGTCGATCGCCGTGACTTCCTCGGGCTTCACCAGAAGGAAGTCGCCGCTGCGGCGCACGGAGACGAGGTCATCGGTGAACTTGCCCGACGGATCCTTCTTCGCGTCGGCCTGCGCCACGGTCAGGCGCTCCTCCTCCATGGCGGAGAGGTACTTCCACGAGGGCTGCACCACGCCATCGTTCACCAGCTGGTACGGCGTCTCGATGAAGCCGTACTTGTTCACCTTGGCGTAGGTGGCGAGCGAGTTGATCAGACCGATGTTCGGGCCTTCCGGCGTCTCAATCGGGCAGATGCGGCCGTAATGGGTCGGGTGCACGTCGCGCACCTCGAAGCCGGCGCGCTCGCGGGTCAGACCGCCCGGCCCGAGGGCG
>DATJQH010000075.1:0-10044 GCA_035505955.1 Rhodocyclaceae bacterium | reverse complement strand
GAACTGCCATTCTCTTGGCAGGTGGCGACAAGAGCGCTCAGGCCAAGGACATCAAGACGGCTTTACGTCTCGCTCGAAACCTTTCGGAGTAGCCGCTATGGCCAAGACATCTACCACTCGCTACGACGTTTCAGAACATCTCCGAACCCCAGAGGAGATGGCCGCTTACCTGGAAGCTTGCCTTGAAGAGGCAGACGGAGATGCCGCCTTTATCGCAAAGGCTCTTGGCGATATCGCCCGTGCCAGAGGCATGGCCCAAGTCGCCCGCGATGCGGGACTCTCCCGCGAGAGCCTCTATAAGGCTCTTTCCGGCGAACGCAGCCCCGGATTCGACACCATCCTCAAGGTCGTTGGCGCTCTCGGTTTGAAACTTCATGCCGAGGCGAATCACACCTAACAAGGTGCCCAACCACTCCGTCAACCGGACCGCCTGCAAGCTGCGCTTGCAGGTTCGCTCCGGCCTTCGGCGTCCGCCGGCCGGTTACGTCGAACGTTAGCCACCTTGGATCGCCTACCCGCCTGCGCCAATGCAAATCAGACTAGCTTCACCCGAGGATATCTCTACGATCGCAATGCTCGTCAGTACGTCCAACAAGGATGTCGCGACGAAGTTCGGACTCAACGCCGACAATTGCCCGAAACACCCCTCCTTCTGCACAGAGGCTTGGGTCGCCGCAGACCTGGCCCGCGGAGAGCGGTATTTCATCGCCGAAGAGGACTTCACTGCAATTGCGTGCGTTGCGTACGAGAGCCCTGGCGCCGGCCTGGCATATCTGAACCGCCTTTCAGTTCTTCCCGCTCATCGCGGGCGCGGTGTCGGCGCCAACCTGGTACAACACATCGTTCAGGTTGCTCGGTCGAACGCCGTTCATACGATCAGCATCGGCGTTATTGGCGAACACGTCGATCTGCAGCGGTGGTACGCAAAGCTAGGCTTCAAGCCGGGCGAGACCCGGCGGTTTCCACACCTGCCGTTTGCCGTAACCTATATGTCATATTCCGTTCAGGGCGGCCGACCCCTCGCCCCCTGACGCGTTTCGAAAGTCAGCCCCCGTGGTACGCCAGGCAGGGGCACTGCGAGGGCGTCGGCGCCTGCGCCGGTCGTCACTTGCGTCCCGGGCACTTGCAACTTGCCGGCCGTTTCGCGATCCAACCGGGATTGCCGACGATCGAGGAGACGATTCATGGCACGCAACCAGGGGAATCAGCCGGCCGCAGGAAAGCATGTCGTCGTGATGGTCGCCACGCGCAAGGGAGCGTGGTTCTACCACGGCAACGAAACGCGCGAGACCTGGCGTTGCGACGGGCCGCACTTCCTCGGGCACATCATCAACCACGTGGTGCTCGACCCGCGCGATCGCCGCACGCTGCTGGCAGCGGCGAAGACGGGCCACCTCGGCCCGACCGTCTTCCGCTCGACGGATTTCGGCAGGACGTGGAAGGAGGCGGCGCGGCCGCCCGCGTTCGCCACGGCCGCCGACGGCAACGGGCGCGCGGTCGACCACACCTTCTGGCTGACGCCGGGCCATCCCGACGAGGCCGATGTGTGGTACGCGGGCACTTCGCCGCAGGGTCTGTTCCGCTCCACGGATGGCGGCATCAGCTGGGCGCAGTTTTCCTCCATCAACGACGATCCGCAAGTCCGCAAGTGGATGGGCACGGTGCAGGACGGCACGCCCGACGGACCGAAGCTGCACTCGATCATCGTCGACCCGCGCGACCCGAATCACCTGCTGCTGGCGATGTCGGGCGGCGGCGTGCATGAATCCGTCGACGGCGGCAGGACGTTCAGGCTCGCCATCGATGGCCTCGAAGTGGTCGAGGGTATGGATGCCGGCGACCCGACCTTCCACGACCCGCACTGCGTGCGGATGTGCCCGAGCAAGCCGGACCGCCTGTACCAGCAGAACCATTGCGGCATCTATCGCGTGGACCGCCCGTCGACACAATGGCGGCGCATCGGCAGGAACATGCCGAAGGACGTCGGCGACATCGGCTTCCCGATGGTGGTGCACCCGCGCGACGCGGACACGGCCTGGGTGTTCCCGATGGACGGGACCAGCGTGTGGCCGCGCACGAGCCCGGACGGCAAGCCGGCGGTCTATGGCACGCGCGACGGCGGCGAGAGCTGGCAGCGGCTGGCCGGGGGCCTGCCCGCGAGCGACGCCTGGTGGACGGTGAAGCGGCAGGCGATGACCGCGGACGGGCTCGACCCGGTCGGCCTCTACTTCGGCACGACCAGCGGCGAACTGTGGCTGAGCCGCGATGAAGGCGCCCGCTGGGAATGCATCGCGCAGCATCTGCCGGAAATCTACGCCGTCGAAGTCGCCGAGTTGCCGTAGCACGAGCGCATGAAGGTGCTGATCCCGAGCGCGCTGCGTTCCTACACCGAGAGCCCGCATGCCGAGGCCGCGGGCGATACGCTCGCGGATGTCCTCGTCGAGCTGGAGCGGCATTACCCGGGCATCCGCTTCCGCATGATCGACGAGCAGAACCGGATCCGCCCGCACATCCGCTTCTTCATCAACGGCACGCAGGCGCGCGAGCTGACGCAGGCATTGCGTCCGACCGACGAACTCGTCATCGTCCAGGCGCTGAGCGGGGGCTGAGGGCGCTGCAGCTTGCCGATATTGGCATGGCGTAGCATCATGCGCAGAGGAGGCGCAACGCGCAGATACTGGCCATGGAACCGTCCGAAGCCGAGATGCTCAAGTCCCTGCTGCAGCAGCGGCCGGTCGGCGCACTCGCCACGCTGCACAAGGGAGAACCGGCCATCTCCATGGTGCCGTTCGCGTTCATGCCGGACTCCGCGACATTCGTGATCCACGTCAGCCGGCTGGCCACGCATACCAACGACATGCTGGCGCATCCGGCAGTCGCGCTGTTGATCACGGCGCGCTGCGGAGACGCCGAGTCGCCGCTTGCGCTGCCGCGCGTCAGCGTGCAGGGGCTGGCGGCGCGCTGCGAGCGCGACTCCGCGGATTACCGCAAGGCGCGCGATGTCTATCTCGCCAGGCTGCCGGAAGCCGCGGACCTGTTTTCGTTTGGGGATTTTTCGCTCTTCCTGATCGCGACCCGTACGGTTCGCTTCGTCGCCGGCTTCGGCCGCGCGATGTCGATCAAGGCGGAGGATCTGGCGGCGCAACTCAAGGGAGAAACGCAATGAAAGCCATCTTCGGCGGCACCATCGCCGTCATCCTTCTCGGCATTTACGTTCACCTGCTGCGCGTCGCCTACCTGATCGTCGACTGTGCCACGCAGACGACGTGTTCGGACAGGATTCCGGCCGACTTCAACGACGTGATGGCACAGACGCTCACGGTCATCGGCGGCCTCGTGTCGGCGCTGGTGATCGCCGAACTGGCCATCACCAAGCCCGGCGAGGCACCCGCGGCGCGCATGCTGGCGCAGACGGCTTCGCCGCTGTCGAAGACCGTCCTGCAGGCCGTCACGATCGTCTACATCCTGGTCTGGCTGATCGCGGGGCTCGCCGCCTTCATGCAGGGCATGTACCACCCGCAGGTGCTGCCGGCGCTCACGAGCGTCGGCCAGTCGTGGCTCGGGCTGGCCGTCGCGGCGGCCTATGCCTACTTCGGGCTGCAGCCGGAGTAGGGATCGATGTCGCGCCTTCGTGCCCCGTTGATCGCACTGCTGGCCGGCCTCGCGGCCTGCGCAACGCAGCCGAAGCCGGACAACGACCATGCCCGCGCGCAGGTCGAGGCGACGGAGCGCGCATTTGCACGCACGATGGCGGATCGCAACGCCGATGCCTTCGCCGGCTTCGTCGCAGAGGACGCGGTCTTCTTCACCGGCGCCCGACCGCTGCGCGGCAGGGACCGCATCGTGGCCTGGTGGGCGAAGTACTTCGTCGGTGCGCAGGCACCCTTCTCATGGCAACCGGATACGGTCGAGGTGCTCGACTCCGGCACCCTGGCATCGAGTTCCGGACCCGTTTTCGATCCTGCCGGAAAATTGATCGGCCGGTTCAATTCGATCTGGCGACTGGAGGCGCCAGGCGCCTGGCGCATCATCTTCGACCGTGGCGAGCCGGTCTGCGACGACAAGGCGAACTGACAGGCGCCACCGCACGGCGTACCACGGGGACTGACTTTCCGGGTCTACTCGCCGACGACGTCGGCGCCCTTCGGCGGCGCAAAGCGGAAGGTTTCGGCCGGCAGGCGCGGATTGACTTCGAACTGGCTCAGCAGCAGCGTCGTGGTCTGGCCGAAGTTGTCGTGCACTTCCATGACGCGCGGCAACCGATCCTTCATGCCGATGCGGACGCGCTCGAACGTGCCCTCCTTCGACTTCGGCGTCGCCTCGACGAATTCCATGCCCTCTGCCGCACCGCCGTCGGTCAGGACGAAGTTCGCCTCCAGCGAGTCGCCCGCCAGCAGCGCCGCCGGACTCGCGCCCAGTGCGTCGCCCTGCTTGCGCACGGTGACCTGGTTGAGGTCCGGGTCGTAGCTCCAGAGCTTCCTGCCGTCGCCGACCAGAAGCTGCTTGTACGGCTTCTCGTAGCTCCAGCGGAACTTGCCGGGGCGCGCGAACGCGAACGTACCTGACGAATCCTGCGGCTTGCGGCCGGACCTGGCGACGACGCGCTGCGCGAAGACGCCGCGCATTTCCTTGGTCGTCTCGAGGAAGGACCGGAACTGCTCGATGCCAGAGGCATATGCCGGCAACGCCAGCAGCCCGCACAGCAGGATCACGAATTTGCGCATGACCGGATTATCGCCGAGGCGGCGCGAAAGGCCTAATCGCGGAGATCGGGCGCCAGCACCTCGCGGTTGCCTGCGGCATTCATCGACGACACCAAACCGGCGCGTTCCATCGCTTCGATGAGGCGCGCGGCGCGGTTGTAGCCGATGCGCAGGTGCCGCTGTACCAGCGAGATCGATGGCCGGCGCGTCTTCATCACGACTTCGACGGCCTGGTCGTACATCGGATCGGACTCGGCGTCGTCCGGCGTACCACCGGGGCTGACTTCTGCATCGTCGGCCAACGGCGGCGCAACGATCTCGTCGATGTATTCGGGCGGCCCGACCTTGCGCAGATGATCGACCACGCGATGCACTTCGTCGTCCGAGACGAAGGCGCCATGGACGCGCACGGGCAGGCCGACGCCCGGCGGCAGGTAGAGCATGTCGCCCTGGCCGAGCAATGCCTCTGCGCCCATCTGGTCGAGAATCGTGCGCGAATCGATCTTGCTCGATACCTGGAAGGCGATGCGCGTCGGGATGTTCGCCTTGATGAGTCCGGTGATGACGTCGACGCTCGGCCGCTGCGTGGCGAGGATCAGGTGGATGCCGGCGGCGCGCGCCTTCTGCGCCAGGCGGGCGATCAGTTCCTCGACCTTCTTGCCGACCACCATCATGAGGTCGGCGAGTTCGTCGATGACGACGACGATGTGGGGCAGCGTCGTCAGCGGCTCGGGCGAGTCCGGTACCAGCGGGAAGGGATTGGGCACGTGCTTGCCCGCCTTCTCCGCATCCTTGATCTTGGCGTTGAAGCCGGCGAGGTTCCTGACGCCCAGCGCCGACATCACCTTGTAGCGCGCCTCCATTTCGCCGACGCACCAGTGCAACGCGTTGGCGGCCCTGTTCATGTCGGTGACCACGGGCGCCAGCAGGTGCGGGATGCCCTCGTAGATCGAGAGCTCGAGCATCTTCGGGTCCACCATGATCATGCGCACGTCGCGCGGCTCGGACTTGTAGACGAGCGAGAGGATCATGGCGTTGAGGCCGACCGACTTGCCCGAACCCGTCGTGCCCGCGACCAGGAGGTGCGGCATCCTGGCGAGGTCGGCCACCACGGGACCGCCGGCGATATCCTTGCCGAGGCAGATCGCAAGCGCCGAATGCATGTCGTGGTAGGCCTTGGAACCGATGATCTCCGAGAGGCGCACCGTCTGCCGGCGCGGGTTCGGCAGTTCGAGCGCCATGCACGACTTGCCCGGCACCGTCTCGACGACGCGGATGCTCACCAGCGACAGCGCACGCGCCAGGTCCTTGGAAAGGTTCACCACCGTCGAACCCTTCACGCCGGTGGCGGGCTCGATCTCGTAGCGCGTCACGACGGGACCGGGGTGGGCGGAAATGACCTTCACCTCGACACCGAAGTCGCCCAGCTTGCGTTCAATCAGGCGCGAGGTGAACTCCAGCGTTTCCGCCGCCGGCAATTCCTCGGGATTGTGCGTGGCCTCGTCGAGCAGGTGCAGCGGCGGCACGGCCCCGCCGGGCGCATCGAAGAACAGCGGCGCCTGCCGTTCCTTCTCGATGCGCGCTTCGAGCCGCGGCGCACGCGGAATCTCCAGTTCGACCGGTTCGATGCGCAGCGGCTCCTTGATCTCGAACTTGCGGCGCACGACTTCGATCTTGGCCTCGCGCTCCTTCTCGATGACGCGACCGTAGCGCCGGTCCTGCCAGCGCTGCCAGAGCGCGATGCCGCCGAACCACGCCGCCTCCAGCAGAAGGCCTACGCGCTCGATGAACTTCATCCACGATATGCCGAGGAAGAGCGTCGCGCCGGCAAGCCACAGCGTCATCAGCACCAGCGTGCCGCCCGTGAAGCCGAGAAAGCCCGTCGCCAGCCGCCCGACCTCGGCGCCCAGCACGCCGCCAGGCGCCAGCGGCAACGCGAGCTTCGCGCTCCAGAAACGCATCGCTTCGAGACCGCTGCTGGCGATGAGCAGCACGACGAATCCGATCAACGCGATGAACAGCGGCCGGCGGTCGCCGCCGAACAGGAGGTTCAGGCGCCGGTAGCCCCAGCCGACCAGGAAGAACAGCAGCACGACCCACCACCAGGCCGAAAAGCCGAACACGTAGAGCAGCAGGTCGGCGAACCAGGCGCCGAAGCGGCCGCCCGGGTTGGCGATGCCATCGGCATGGGCAGCGTGCGACCAGCCGGGGTCGGCCGGCGTGAAGCCGCCGAGGATCAGCGCGAGATAAGCGCCGAGTCCGCCGACGACCAGCCAGCGCACTTCGTGCACGAGTGCGGCGATTCGCTCGGGAAGCGGAACGGTTCCGTTCCGCTGGGCCTGGGTAAGGGCCATGACTATGAAGGCTATATCGGTAACGTATCGATTTTCCAGTTCGCCCTTGAACACGAATCGGCGAGGAAGGCAAATTTTACGTCGCTATTGGGGCGATGCATCGGGTGCATTGGGGAAGCGACAACGACCGCCCTATAATGCGCTTTTGCCCAATAAATCAAACGGAACGCCTGCCATGACAACCCGCCATGCCCCGCTGCTGATCCTCGGTTCCGGCCCCGCCGGCTACACCGCCGCCGTGTACGCGGCCCGCGCCAACCTGAAGCCGGTGCTGATCACGGGCCTTGCCCAGGGCGGCCAGCTGATGACCACGACGGAGGTCGACAACTGGCCTGCCGACGCCGACGGCGTGCAGGGTCCGGACCTGATGGCGCGCTTCCAGAAGCACGCCGAGCGTTTCAACACCGAGATCATCTTCGACCACATCCACACCGCGCAGCTGACCGGGAAGCCGATGCGGCTCGTCGGCGACGCCGGCGAGTACACCTGCGACGCGCTGATCATCGCCACCGGCGCTTCGGCGCAATACCTCGGCCTGCCCTCGGAACAGGCATTCTCCGGCAAGGGCGTCTCGGCCTGCGCGACCTGCGACGGCTTCTTCTACAAGAACCAGCCGGTGGCCGTGATCGGTGGCGGCAACACCGCCGTCGAGGAAGCGCTGTACCTCGCCAACATCGCCAGCCATGTCACGATCGTGCATCGCCGCGACAAGTTCCGCGCCGAGAAGATCATGCAGGACCACCTGTTCGAGAAGGAAAAGTCCGGCAAGGTGACGATCAAGTGGAATTCGACGCTCGACGAAGTGCTGGGCGACAAGACGGGCGTGACGGGCATGCGCATCAAGGACGTCAAGTCCGGCGCCACGGAGGACATCAAGCTGATGGGCGTGTTCATCGCCATCGGCCACAAGCCGAACACGGATTTGTTCGTCGGCCAGCTGGAGATGGAGAACGGCTACATCGTCACGCAGGGCGGCCGGATGGGCAACGCCACGGCGACGTCGATCCCGGGCGTGTTCGCGGCGGGAGACGTGCAGGACATGATCTACAAGCAGGCCGTCACTTCGGCAGGCAGCGGCTGCGAGGCGGCGCTCGACGCCGAGAAGTACCTCGATGCGCTGAAGGGGTGACATGACCCGCGGCGCGCGTCCTGACGACGACGCGGCCAGTGTGTTCCGGGCCGCGGTGGCGGATGCCATGCCGCTCACGAGCGATCGTGTGCATCACGAACCGCCGCCCGCGCCGCCGATCCCCCGCCACCGCGAGCGTGACGAACAAGCCGCGCTCGCCGAATCCATCGCCGCGCCCGATCTGGCCGACCTGCACCTCGAAGGCGGCGACGAGGCGGCGTGGCTCAAGCCCGGCATGTCGCCGACGGTGCTGCGCGACCTGCGCCGCGGCCGCTGGGTGGTGCAGGCGCACCTCGACCTGCACGGCATGAACCGGGACGAAGCGCGGCATCACGTGGCCCTGTTCCTCGCCGAAAGCGCGGCGCACGGCCAACGCTGCCTGCGGGTGGTGCATGGCAAGGGTCTGGGCTCGCCGCGGCGCGAACCCGTGCTCAAGAAGCTGGTGCTGGGCTGGCTCGCCCAGCGCAAGGAAGTGCTGGCCTTCTGCCAGGCGCGTCCCGCCGAGGGCGGCGCGGGCGCCGTCGTCGTTCTCATCGACGCGCTTGGCCGCCGCGGCGCGTGATACGATGAGACGTCTTCGCCCACATTCAAAGATGTCAGAGTCCGTTGTAGAGTAACCATCATGGCGCGCCTGCCTCCCACGATCCGCTGTCAGGGTCGCAGCAACTGCTTCGATTGCACGTTGCGCCATGAGATGGTTTGCGCCGAAGTCACCCTCGACGAGTTGATCGACTTCCATACCGGCATCGAGGATTTCGACTACGACCACGGTGCCGCGCTGTTCAGCATGGGCCAGCCGACGGAAGGCGTTTACTGCATCCGCCACGGCGCAGTCAAGATCGTCACGCAGGACCCGACCGGCAGCCAGCGCATCGTGCGCGTGCTGAAGAAGGGCGACGTTGCCGGCATCGAGTGCGCCTTCCGCGCCCACCACGAACACACTGCGGTCGCGGTCGGCGACGTGCGTGCCTGTCGCGTGCCCATCGAGTACTTCCGTGCCTTCGTGGCCAAGCACGGCAACCTGCAGATGCGGCTGCTGCAGACTTCACAGGACACGCTGCGCGAGACCGAGTGCTGGCTTTCCGAACTGACCGTCGGCAGCCTGCCGGCGCGCACGCGCATGGCCCGGCTGCTGCTGCGGCTGAAGGTGAGCGAGGACGGCGACCGCATCCATCGCTTCGGCGTCGAGGACATGGCGGCAATCCTCGGCATCACGGCGGAGACCGTAAGCCGGGTGATCTCCGACTTCGTGCGCGAGGGAATCCTCGTCAAGGGCGGCAAGAGCTTTGCCAACCGCTACTTCCGCGGCGACCTGCCCGTGCTCGAGAAGATCGCCCTGGAAGCGTGACGAAACTGCGATCAAATCGCGGCTTCGTTGGTCTCGCCGGTGCGAATGCGGACGACCTGCTCGACGGCCGTGACGAATATCTTGCCGTCGCCGATCTTGCCCGTGCGTGCCGCCTTGACGATGGCTTCGATGGCGGTCTCGACGACCTTCTCGGCAACGACGATCTCGAGCTTGATCTTGGGCAGGAAGTCGACAACGTACTCGGCGCCGCGGTAAAGCTCGGTGTGGCCCTTCTGGCGGCCAAAGCCTTTGACTTCGGTGACGGTGAGACCGGTGACGCCGACTTCCGACAGCGCCTCGCGAACTTCGTCGAGCTTGAAGGGCTTGATGATGGCTTCGATCTTCTTCATTGCGAACTCCCGGTTACCATTCGTCGGAATATCGTGATGTTATCGGATAACGCCAATCCTTGCCAAAACCCCGCTGCGAGACGCGGATGCCCACCGGCGACTGGCGCCGCTTGTACTCGTTCTTCTTGAGCATGCCCACGACCCGCCGCACGTCGACCTC
>DATJQH010000074.1:0-3427 GCA_035505955.1 Rhodocyclaceae bacterium | reverse complement strand
TTCTTGACATTGCGGGTGCGCAGGATGTTGGCCATCCGGCACACTTCGTCATGCAATTCCTTGTAGGTGATGTGCCGGGATTGCGAGGGGTCGTCGCCCTCCCAGATGATCGCGGTCTGGTTGGCGCGGGTGTGGAGATGGCGGTCGATGCAGTTGGCGGCGACGTTGAGCACGCCGTCCTCGAACCATTTGATGGAGATGTTGCCCGGCGCGAACGACCAGTTGCTGATCTTGTGCGGGGTCTTCATCCAGTCCAGCCGCTTGGCCTGTTCGGCCCAGAAGCCGTCGGGGTCCGAGAGCGAGCGTGCGTACATTTCCTTGTATTTGCCCTGATCGACCCAGGCGCGTTTCGCCCAATCAGCCGGCACGTCGTAAACTGACTCTTCAATACCCAATGCCACAGCTCACTCCTAAGACTGATCGTGTTTCAGTCCAGACCCCGATTCCAAGAAGGTCGTCACGATATCATCTGATCCGGCGCCATCAGCGGCGGCACGTGCCCACAGTTGTCGAACTGAAAGAACTTACGCTTGCCGGTTGCGCTTCCTCATCTCAAGCATCAAAGCGCGCGACAACAGATCTGAACTCGCCCCACGCAGCACCAATATTGGCAGGCTGATCGCCTCCCAATATTTCCATAGGTCCAGCGCCGGGTAGTACCATGGCAGCTCGAACCCTTTTGCGATGGCGGGGTCGCAGAGCACAACGTGTTGCTTACGTTCCGCGTCGCTACGAAGGCTGTGGACTGTCGGATGACGCCAATGCTCGTCGGACGGATAACCGTAGGGCGCCAGCACTTTGCGAAAGTACGTTTCGCCCTCCTCCACGCTTCATGCCGCGAGTTGGCGCAGCACGTAGGGCAGGATGCCACCGTGCTTGAAGTAGTTCAGCTCATCGACCGTATCGATGCGACATGTCAGCGGGACCTCCTTCACGGCGCCGTTGGTCATGGTGATTTCGACCGTCATCTTCTGACGCGGTGAGATATCCGCCAGCCCGCGAATCGATACTGTCTCCGCGCCAGTCAGACCGAGGCTTTTCCAAGAAGTTCCCTGTTCGAAGATAAGCGGTATGATGCCCATTCCGACGAGATTGGAGCGATGGATGCGCTCAAAGCTCTGCGCAATGACTGCGCGCACGCCGAGCAGCTTTGTCCCTTTGGCGGCCCAATCGCGCGAGGAGCCGTTGCCGTATTCGACACCCGCGAAAACCACGAGTGGCACACCCTCGTTCTGGTATCGCATCGCCGCATCGAAGATCGACATCCGCTCGCCAGACGGCTGATGTACCGCCCAACCGCCTTCGGGCGGATTGCCGTCCTTGTCCTTCACGGAAAAATTCTTGATGCGAATGTTGGCGAATGTGCCGCGAACCATCACCTCGTGATTGCCGCGCCGCGTGCCGTATTGATTGAAGTCCTCGACGCGTACCTGCTTGTCACGCAGGAACTGACCCGCGGGCGAAGCGGCCTTGATCGAGCCGGCCGGCGAAATGTGATCGGTCGTGATCTTGTCGCCGAACAGGCCAAGGATGCGGGCGCCGACGACGTCGCGGATCGGTGTCGGCGTCATGGTCATGCCTTCGAAGTAAGGCGGGTTCTGCACATAGGTCGATGACATGTTCCAGCGATAGGTCAGGCCGGTCGCCACCTTGACCGCCTTCCAGTTCGCATCGCCTTCGAAGACGCCGGCATATTTCGACTCGAACATCGTGCGCGTGATGTTATCGCGGATGAAACACTCGATTTCCGCATTCGAGGGCCAGATGTCCTTCAGATAGACCGGTGCGCCGTCCGAACCGGTGCCGAGCGGTTCATTCAGGAGATCGACCTGCAGCGAGCCCGCGAGCGCATAGGCGACGACCAGCGGCGGCGAGGCCAAGTAATTGGCCTGGACGTCAGGCGAGACGCGTCCTTCGAAATTGCGATTGCCGGACAGCACGGCCGCAGCGACAGCCTCATTGTCATTGATCGATTTAGATATCTCGGCCGGCAACGGACCCGAATTGCCGATGCAGGTCGTGCAGCCGAAGCCGACCAGATAGAAGCCGAGCGCATCGAGGTCCTTTTGCAGGCCTGACTTTTCCAGATATTCGGCAACCACCTGCGAGCCCGGTGCGAGCGACGTCTTGACCCAAGGTTTCGCCGTCAGGCCTTTTCGCGCCGCATTGCGCGCCAGCAGGCCTGCACCGATCAGCACTGAAGGGTTGGATGTATTGGTGCAGGATGTGATGGCCGCAATGACGACGTGGCCGTGCCCCAGCTTGAAGTCCTTGCCTTCGACGGCAAACTGCTTTTTGGATTCACCCGCCTTGCGGTACTCGCTCTCCAGAGCCGCAAGGAAATTGGACTTGGCATCGCTGAGGCCAACACGGCCTTCGGGACGTTTAGGACCAGCAAGCGATGGAACGACGTCATCGAGATTCAATTCCAGCGTATCGGTGAAGATCGGGTCTGGCACGCCCGGCGTCCTGAACAAGCCCTGCGCCTTGGCATAGGCCTCTACCAGGGCGATCCGTTCGCTCGCTCGTCCCGACAGGTTGAGATAGTTCAACGTTTCCTGGTCGATCGGGAAGAAGCCGCAGGTCGCGCCATATTCCGGTGCCATGTTGCTGATGGTGGCGCGGTCAGCCAGGGTCATATGATCGAGGCCGGATCCGAAAAACTCGACGAACTTGCCGACTACGCCCTTCTTGCGCAGCAGTTGTGTGACTGTGAGCACGAGATCGGTCGCAAGAACGCCTTCGCGCAATTTTCCGGTCAGCTTGAAGCCGATCACCTGCGGCACCAGCATCGATAAGGGCTGGCCGAGCATTGCCGCCTCGGCCTCGATGCCGCCGACACCCCATCCGAGCACGGCAAGGCCATTGGCCATGGTCGTGTGGCTATCGGTGCCGACCAGCGTGTCGGGATAGGCGTAGGTCTTACTGCCCTGCTTCGAGGTCCAGACCGTCTGGGCGAGATATTCGAGGTTGACCTGGTGGCATATACCGGTACCGGGCGGCACCACGCGGAAATTGGTGAAGGCACCTTGTCCCCATTTGAGGAAATTGTAGCGCTCGCCGTTCTGCTGGTATTCACGCACGACATTGTCGTGAAGCGCGCGCGAATTGCCGAAATGATCGACGACGACGGAATGATCGATGACCAGATCGACCGGCACCAACGGGTTGATCCGCGAGGGATCACCGCCCAGCTTCTCCATGCCGTCGCGCATTGCCGCCAGATCGACCACGGCCGGGACGCCGGTGAAATCCTGCATCAACACGCGTGCCGGACGAAAGCCGATCTCGGTACCGGCCGCGCCGCGGTCTTGCGGCCATCGCGCCATCGCCTCGATGTCAGCCCGTGTCACCGACTGGCCGTCCTCGAAGCGCAGCAGGTTTTCCAGCAGGACCTTCAGCGAGAATGGAAGGCGTGAGATGCCCG
>DATJQH010000073.1:0-7031 GCA_035505955.1 Rhodocyclaceae bacterium | reverse complement strand
CGTAGTAATTATAAAAAAATACAGGGGTTCCGAAGAGCCCCTGTATCTAATTATTTATGGTGGCCAGGGGCGGAATCGAACCGTCGACACGCGGATTTTCAATCCGCTGCTCTACCAACTGAGCTACCTGGCCAGAAGGTCGCGAATTATAGCCAACTGCGGCAGCCTCGGGATACGTGGCACAAAAAAAACGGCCCCGCCGATTCGGCGGGGCCGCCCCTCCTTTGGTACTCTTGTTATTGGTTGCTTCAGTGCGCCGCCGCGGTAGACGCACCAACGCCCGTTTCGGAGCGGGTGTGCTGGTCGGCGAACAGTGCGCGTTCCTTGCGGGCCTGCTCGCTGTTGTCCAGCTTCGAGACAAGCCAGATCGTCAGGAAGGCAGCGGTCATCGAGAACAGGGCCGCGGAGTCGTACGGGAACCAGGCCGAACCCTTCGGATTGCCCATCACGGCAACCCACACCGAGTTGGAGCCGATCGTGAGGACGATCGCCATGATCAACCCGACGTAGCCGCCCACAACCGCGCCGCGGGTCGTGCAGTTCTTCCACAGCACCGACATGAACAGCACCGGGAAGTTGCCCGAGCAGGCGACCGTGAAGGCCAGCATCACCATGTAAGCGACGTTCTGCTTCTCGAACGAGATGCCGAGCACCACCGCGAATATGCCGAGGCAAACCACGGTGATCCGGGACGCGCGCAGTTCGGTGGCGGAATCGACGTTGCCGTGACGCCAGACCGAGGCGTACAGGTCGTGCGACACCGCCGAGGCGCCCGAGAGCGTCAGGCCTGCCACCACCGCCAGGATCGTGGCGAATGCCACGGCCGAGATGAAGCCCCAGAACACGTCGCCGCCGACGGCCTTGGCCAACAGCACGGCGGGCATGTTGCCACCACCCCGCAGGCAGTTCTGCAACGGCCCCGACGTGCACTCGGCCAGCGGCTTGGCGAAGAACGTATCGGCGTCGCTGATCAGAAACTCGACGGCGCCAAAGCCGATGATGAAGGTCAGGATGTAGAAGTAGCCGATCCAGGTCGTGGCCCAGGCCACCGACTTGCGGGCTTCCTTGGCGTTAGGCACGGTAAAGAAGCGCTGCAGGATGTGCGGCAGGCCAGCCGTGCCGAACATCAGCGCCATACCGACCGAGATTGCCGAAATCGGATCCTTGATCAGCGCGCCCGGGCCCATGATTGCATCGTGCTTCGGGTGCAATTCGACAGCCTTGGTAAACAGCGCTTCCGGACTGAAACCAAAGTGGAACAACACCGCGAGTGCCATGAACGTGGCACCGCCAAGCAGCATGCAGGCCTTGATGATCTGCACCCAGGTGGTCGCCGTCATGCCGCCGAACAACACGTACATCAGCATGATGCAGCCGACCAGAATCTCTGCGTACAGGTAGTCGAGGCCGAACAGCACCTTGATGAGCTGACCGGCGCCAACCATCTGGGCGATCATGTAGAACGCCACGACGCACAGCGTGCCGATTGCCGCGAAGGTGCGGGTGGACGTCTGGGCAAAGCGGTAGGAGGCAACGTCGGCGAAAGTGAACCGGCCAAGGTTGCGAAGCCGTTCCGCCATCAGGAAGGTGATGACGGGCCAGCCCACCAGCCAGCCGATCGAGAAGATCAGGCCGTCGAAGCCGCTGCCGAACACCAGCGCGGAAATACCGAGGAACGAAGCTGCCGACATGTAGTCGCCGGCAATCGCCAGGCCGTTCTGGAAACCGGTAATGCCGCCGCCGGCGGTGTAGAAGTCCGCCGCCGTCTTGGTGCGGGAGGCCGCCCACTTGGTGATCCAGAGCGTAATGCCGACGAAGATGGCAAACATGATGACGGCCGTGACGTTCAAGTCCTGCTTCACCGTTTGGCCGACATCGGGACCCGCCGCGTAGACGAGGCCGGCAATGGCGAACGCCGCAACCGCAGCGATGATGCGTTTGATTTGCGAGGTCATGTTACTTCTGCGCCTCCTTGATGATGTCTGCGGTGGTATCGTCGAATTCGCTGTTGGCGCGACGAACGAAGATCCAGGTGAGGATGATCGTGAAGACGATGACGCCCACGCCAATCGGAATGCCGATGCTCATCGTGTAGCCTTCACCGATCTTCTGCGCCAGAAACGCCTTGTCGTAGGCGACCAGCAAGATGAAGCCGTAGTAGGCCAGCGCGCCGATGATCGACATGATGATCGAGTACCGGTTGCGATGACTGACGAACTCGTGAAACTTCGGGTTGGCCCGAATTTTCGCGTAGAGGTCTGCTGCCATGAGTCTCCTCCGTATTGTTGGTTGACGAACAACCCAGATTGCGGGTTATTGCTTATGGTAGAGACGGGCGCTGACGCCCCGCTTACGCAACGCTGACGGGTTTCTTACAGGCCAAGAGGACGACTGTCCCGCTTTGGCACGTCGGCCGCGACCTCGGCCGACAGACGGGGATATCGAACCGACTCGACGAATTCTTGCACTTCGACCGGTGGCGGCGCCGACAGCAGGGAACCGACAATCACGCCGACGATGCCCGCCGGGACGCCAAAGACTCCCGCCGAGATGGGCTGGATGTCGAACCAAAGCGGCGCGTTGACGCCGAACAGCGGGTAGGTGGCCCACATGTAGTAGATGCAAACGGCCAGTCCGGAGAGCATGCCGATGATGGCGCCAAGCTTGTTGGCGCGCTGCCAGAACACGCCAAGGACGAGCGCGGGGAAAAGGCCCGAGGCCGCAAGCGAGAACGCGGCGCCAACCAGTATCAGGATGTCGCCGGGCTTGAGGCTCGTCGCATACGCGGCCACCAGCGCAACCACGAGCAGGACGGCTTTCGACACCACGAGACGTCTTGAACTCGGCGCGTTGGGGTCGATCATCTTGTAATACACGTCGTGCGATAGCGCATTGGCAATGGTCAGCAGCAGACCGTCGGCAGTCGATAGTGCCGCTGCCAAACCGCCAGCTGCCACGAGGCCTGAAATCACGTAGGGCATGCCGGCAATCTCGGGGGTCGCAAGAACGATCAGGTCGCTGCCGATCGTGATCTCGGCGAGCTGGACAATTCCGTCCCGGTTGACGTCCGTGATCGCCATGAGAGTCTTGTCGACCGCCGCCCAGTTCGAGACCCAGGCCGGCAGTTGCGAAAAGCTCGAGCCGACAAGACTGTTGTACACCTCGTATTTCACCAATATGCCCAGGGCCGGCGCAGTGCAATAGAAAAGAAAGATGAACAACAGCGACCAGAAGACGGATGCCCTGGCTTCGCGCACGGACGGCGTGGTGTAGTAGCGCATCAGGATGTGCGGCAGGGCCGCCGTGCCCACCATCAGGCAGAACACCAGGGCCAGAAAGTTCTTCTTCTTCCGTCCGCGCTCAAGATCGTCGCTGGCCGAGAACGGCTCTGCGTGGGCCAGTACCGGTACGGTCTTGGCGCTTGCCGTGGTCCGGTCGTGCTGCCAGAGTTCGCGCGCGCGCGCCTCGTCTTTCGGGAAGTCGCGTATCGCCCGTTCGGCGGCATACACCGCCTTGGCGTCGGGCGGGCTGACCTGTTTCAGATGTGCCAGGCGATCCGCAAGCTTCTTGCGTTCCGCGAGCAGGTAGGTGTTGCCACCCCTATCCAGTGCTGCGAGCCGTGCCTCGGCGGCAGCCTCGCGCTCCCGGAAAATGGCGCGCACGGATTCCTCCGCCGCACCGCGCGGCGTGGTCTTGTCGTTGAATTCCTTCTCCAGTTCCGTCACCTTGGGCAGAGCCGAGGTGTACGCGGCGATCTGCGCGACCGGATTCCCGGTGTCCTTCACCGAGAGCCACACGACCGGGATCATGTAGGCAACGATCAGGACAATGTACTGCGCGACCTGCGTCCAGGTCACCGCCTTCATGCCGCCGAGAAACGAGCAGACCAGAATGCCGGCCAGGCCGACGAAAACGCCGATGCCGAATTCGAGTCCCGTAAACCGGCTCGTAATCAGGCCCACGCCATAGATCTGCGCGACGACGTACGTAAACGAGCAGATGATCGCCGCGCCGGCGCCTATCAGGCGCGGCAGGTTGCCGCCATAGCGGGCGCCGAGAAAATCCGGAATCGTAAACTGGCCGAACTTGCGCAGGTAGGGCGCAAGCAGCAATGCAACGAGACAGAATCCGCCTGTCCATCCCAGTATGAAGGCGAGGCCATCGTAGCCGTTTGCGTAGAGCGTGCCGGCCATGCCGATGAACGACGCCGCTGAAAGCCAGTCGCCCCCTGTCGCCATGCCATTGAAGAAGGCCGGCACGCGACGCCCGGCGACATAGTACTCGGACACCTCGGCTGTCTTGGACATGAAGCCGATGCTGGCGTACAAGAGCAGTGTCGAAAACAGGAACAGGTAGCCAAGCATCCTGTTGGGCACACCGACGATTTCCAGGACGCCGGCGAAAGCGACGAACGACAGGAAACCGCCCGTGTAGAGGATGTAGTACCTCTTGAGCTGGCTGCGGAAGAACTTGCGCCCACGATCCGGCATCAGTCGTCCTCCGGTTCGGCCACGCCGAATTCGCGGTCGAGTTTGTCCATGCGTCGCGCGTAGTACCAGACGATCAGCACATATACGATGAGTGCCCCCTGCGCACCCATGTAGAAACCCATCGGGCCGATGATCGTCAACTCGTTGAGCTCGCGCGCGAACCAGCTGGCGACAAACGTGACGATGAACCAGACAAGCAGCAGCGCCAGCGTCAGCCTCCGGTTGCGCCGCCAGTAGTCGCGATGTCCGTCCGAAAGTTGCATGGTGCCCCAGCCCCTCCGCCTACGTCAGCGTTCCGGCGCGCGGAATCTCGACCACGACGCGCGAGCCCTGGCCACCCGAACCCGCCAGCAGCCTGATGCTGCCCCCGTGCTGTTCGGCGATCTCCCGGCAGATCGCCAGGCCGAGTCCGCTGCCCTCCACATCCGTGCCGAGGACCCGATAGAAGCGTTCGAACACGCGTTCCCTGTCGGCCTCGACGACCCCGATGCCATTGTCCTCGACTTCGAGCATGGCATTCTCGCCGGCCACCAGCCGGACCGTGATCCGGCCACCCTCGGAGGTGAACTTGATGGCATTGTCGAGCAGGTTGTTGATCATCTCGCGCAGCAGCAGCGGGACGCCGTCGATCGCCAGCGGCCAGTCGCTGCCTTCGAAGCCCAGGTCGATGCGCTTTGCGCGTGCCCGCTCCACCCATTCGAGCGTCGCGTCGCGCGCGACGGCTTCGAGGTCGACGATCTCGAAGCGATGCAGCTTCTCGTGCGAGGACTCCGCGCGCGCCAAGGTCAGGAGCTGGCGGATCAGGTGTCCCGCCCGCTCCGCCCCCAGCGCGATCTGATCGATTGAACGCCGCAACTGGTCGGGATCGCTCTCGCGCGTAGCGAGTTCGGCCTGCATGCGCAGACCGGTCAGCGGCGTCTTCATCTGGTGCGCGGCGTCGGCGATGAAGCGCTGCTGCGCATGCAGGTTCTCTTCCAGCCGGGCCATCAGTTCATTGAACGAACGTACCATCGGCTGCAGTTCCTCGGGTGCGCGCCGGATGTCGAGCGGCGACAGGTCTCCCGGACGGCGGCGTGCCATGCGTTCGCGCAGCCGCGACAGGGGCCGCAAGCCGCGCGACAGCCCGAGCCAGACCAGCACCACCGCAAGCGGGATGATGGCGAACTGCGGCAGCAGCACGCCGGAAATGATGCGCGAGGCAAGCGCCTCCCGCTTCTTGCGCGTTTCAGCGACCTGCACCAGCGCAGCCTGACCGTTCGGCGACAGCGGCACCAACTGGTAGGCGACGCGGATCGCCTCGCCCTCCACGCGGTCGTCGCGGAAGTGGACGCTGTCCGCGCTCGCCCCTTCGTCGGCCGGCGGCCTGCCGATCACGTCGTCCCCGGCCATCACTTCCCCGTCCGGACCGCGCACCTGGACGTAGACGGCATCCTGCGCGTCGGCGCGCTGTCCTGTCATCGCAGACAGTGGCGGCTCGACGGCGATGCGGCCGTCGACGAGCCGGACCCGGTGGGCGATGTCCTCGACGCTTTCCGCCAGCACCTCGTCATACGGCTCGTTGGCAATGTTGCTGGCGACATG
The DNA here is from genome assembly GCA_035505955.1 of Rhodocyclaceae bacterium. Lineage (GTDB taxonomy): Bacteria > Pseudomonadota > Gammaproteobacteria > Burkholderiales > Rhodocyclaceae > Fen-999. Next base: position 960 of record DATJQH010000073.1, on the reverse strand, counting down.
ATTGGTGACCGCGATGCTGATCGGCCACAGCAGCAAGAGCGGCGCCAGCATCCAGTCCAGGATCTCCCCAAAGAGGGAGTTCGGTTCGTTCGACGAACCAAATACCGGCGGTCGCCTAGACCGCCGCGTCGGCGTCACCCGCGTTCTCCAGGCAATAGCCCAATCCACGCACTGTGGAGATGCGCACGCCGGCCGATTCGATCTTCTTGCGCAGGCGATGTACGTAGACCTCGATCGCGTTGGTGCTGACCTCCTCGCCCCAGCCGCACAAGTGATCCACGAGTTGCTCCTTGCCCACCAGGCGGCCCGTGCGCAGCAGCAGGACTTCCAGCACGGCCATTTCGCGCGCCGAAAGGTCCACCAGTTGTCCACCTACCTTGACGATGCGCTCGCTCTGGTCGTAGCTCAGCGCACCCACTTCGATGCGCGTTGCCTGCCCCGTACCGCGACGCGTCAGTGCGCGCACGCGCGCCTCGAGTTCAGGCAGCGCAAAGGGCTTGGTCAGGTAGTCGTCCGCGCCGGCATCAAGGCCGCGCACACGATCCTCGACGCCATCCTGCGCCGTCAGGATCAGGACCGGCATCGTGCTCTTGCGGGCGCGCAAGCGGCGCAACACTTCGATGCCCGAAAGCCTGGGCAAGCCGAGGTCGAGGATCAACAGGTCGAACCCTTGCGCCAGCACTGCGGTATCCGCATCCTGGCCATTGCCGACCTGGTCCACCGCGTATCCGGCCTTGCGCAGTGCCCGCACGAGCCCGTCGGCAATGATCGTATCGTCTTCGGCCAGCAGGATTCTCATAAGGGCATCAATTCTACTTGTAAGGGCAACGTAAGCCGAGCCCTCTAGATTCGACCGTGCTGTTCTCCTTTATCCAGTGCGGGAGCGGTCCGGCCCATTCGGTTCCGGCCTCGCGTCCCAGGGGCGGCTGATGATGTACTTGGTCGCCCCGGCTGCTTTTC
>DATJQH010000072.1:0-4841 GCA_035505955.1 Rhodocyclaceae bacterium | reverse complement strand
ACCTGCCGCTCGGCTTCAAGCAGCGCCTGGCCTTGGCCTGCGCGCTGATGCACGAGCCCGAGATCATCTTCCTCGACGAGCCGACCTCGGGCGTCGATCCGCTGGCGCGACGCGAGTTCTGGCGCCGCATCAACGCACTGGCCCGACACGGCGTGACGGTCCTCGTCACCACGCACTTCATGGAGGAAGCCGAGTACTGCGACCGGCTGGCGATCATGGCCGCCGGCAAGATCCTCGCGACCGACGAGCCCGTTGCCATCAAGAGCCTGGCGCGTACCGCCGAACATCCCGCGCCGAGCATGGAGGATGCCTTCATCCGCCTGATCGAGAACGCCTCGGGGGCTACAACGTGAACGCGGGACGCGGCGGTGCGGCGATGCGCCTGCGCGGCCTCCTGCGCAAGGAGTTCCTGCAGATCGTGCGCGACCCCAGCAGCATCGCCATCGCCTTCCTGATGCCGATCTTCCTGTTGATCCTGTTCGGTTACGGCGTTTCGCTCGATGCGGACCACGTCCCGGTGGCGCTGGTGGCGGAGTCGCCATCGCAGGACAGCGCCGACTTCCTGGCCGCGCTGCAGGGGTCGCACTTCTTCGTGCCGCAGGCAGCCAACTCGATGCCGGAGGCGGAACTGGCGCTGCGCGAGGGCAAGGTCAGGGGCATCATCCGCCTGCGCGACGATTTCTCGCGCCGCATGCGGCAGGAAGACGGCGCGCCGATCCAGGTGCTGGTCAACGGCGTCGACGCCAACACGGCGCGCCTCGTCGAAGGCTACGTCACCGGCGCCTGGGCGAGCTGGCTCACCGCGCAGTCGGCGCGCCACGGGCAGGAACTGCACATGCCGGTCGATCTGCAGCCGCGCATCTGGTTCAACGGCGAGTTGCGCAGCCGCAATTACCTGGTGCCGGGCCTCGTCGCCATCATCATGACGCTCATCGGCGCCCTGCTCACGGCGCTGGTGATGGCGCGCGAATGGGAACGCGGCACCATGGAGGCGCTGATGGTGACGCCGGCTTCGATGACCGAAGTGCTGCTGGGCAAGCTCGGCGCCTACTTCATCCTCGGCACCGGCGGCATGCTGCTCACGGTGGGCCTCGCCGTGTGGCTGTTCGAGGTGCCGCTGCGCGGCTCGTTCTGGCTGCTCTGGGGCTGCTCCAGCCTCTTCCTGCTCGCCGCGCTGGGCATGGGCCTGACGATCTCGACGCTGGCGCGCAGCCAGTTCGTCGCCGGGCAGGTGGCCATCATCGCCACCTTCCTGCCGGCCTTCCTGCTCTCGGGCTTCATCTTCGACATCGGCAGCATGCCGGCGGTCGTGCAGGTCATCACGCACGTCATCGTCGCCCGCTACTTCGTCGCCATCGTGCAGACGCTGTTCCTGGCCGGCAACGTCTGGTCGGTGATCCTGCCCAACGCCGCGGCGCTGGCGCTGATGGCGGCGATCTTCCTCGGCATTACCTGGCGCAAGTCGAGAAAGCGGCTCGACTGATGTGGCAGCGCATCCTCGCCCTGGTACGCAAGGAGTTCCTTGCCTTGCTCAAGGACCCGAAGAGCCGCACCGTGCTGATCGTGCCGCCGCTGGTCCAGCTGCTGGTGTTCGGCTATGCGGCCACCTTCGACCTCAAGGAGGTGCCGTACGCGGTGTACAACGAGGATCGTGGCGTGGCGTCGCGTGACCTGCTGGCCGCCTTCGCCGGCGCGCCGAGTTTCCGGCAGGTGGCCGAACTGCATGCCGAAGACGAGATCGCGCCACTGGTGGACGCGCGCCGAGTCCTGGTCGTGCTGCACGTCGGCCCGCGCTTCACGGCCGACCTGCAGGCCGGCCGGCCGGCACCGCTGCAGGTGATCGTCGACGGGCGCAATTCCAACACCGCCATGGTCGCGCAGAACTACGTGCGCAGCATCGTCGACCGCTACAACGACGACTGGCTTGCCGCCCACGACAGCCAGGGTCCGCCGGCGCGCCTGGTCATGCGCGCGTGGTTCAACCCGAACCTCGAAAGCCGCTGGTTCTTCATTCCCGGCATCGTCGGCATGCTCACGCTCGTCGTCACGATGCTGGTGACCGCCTTCACGGTCGCGCGCGAACGCGAGCAGGGCACGTTCGACCAGCTGCTGGTGACGCCGCTCACGCCCGGCGAAATGCTGCTCGGCAAGACCGTGCCCGGCTTCGTCATCGGCTTCGTGCAGGCGACCGTGATCCTGCTCCTGGCGACGGCCTGGTTCCGCGTGCCCTTTCTCGGCAGCCTGGCCGCCTTCTATGCGGGCCTCGCGCTGTTCCTGCTCTCCAGCGTCGGCGCCGGCCTGCTCATTTCCTCGCTTGCCACGACGCAGCAGCAGGGCCTGCTCGGCGCCTTCCTGTTCATGGTGCCGGCCGTCATCCTCTCGGGCTTCGCCACGCCGATCGAGAACATGCCGGAGTTCGTGCAGACGCTGACGCTGATCGATCCGCTGCGCTACTTCCTGATCATCCTGCGCAAGGTCTTCCTCGAAGGCGCCGGCTTCGCGCTGCTCATCGACCAGTTCTGGCCCATGGCGCTGATCGGCACGGTCGCGCTGTCGCTCGCCGGCTGGCTGTTCCGCCACCGGATGTACTGAGCGGCGGACCTCCGCGAAAGTCAGCCCCGGTGGTACGCCGTGCGGGGCGAACGGCGGCGTGAAGTCAGCTTTCCAGGAAGTAGATGTCCGGCTTGTCCACCACGCCGACCACGCGCATTCGGTCTTTCAGGTCCTGAGACGCGGCAAAGCTGCGGGCGCGGTCGAGGTCCTTCGCCTCGAACAGTATGACGACTTCGTTCGGGTCGGAAATCCCGTGCAGCAGATACTTCTCGGTCAGGCCGGCTTCGACGCGCTTGGAGAGGTGGTCGTCGTAGCCGCCCTTCCACTCCTTGAAGTTCATGACTTTGTGCCGGACGAGCATGAAGCTTGACATGGTTTTTCTCCTCTCCGTCGGTGAGCGATGCGAAGTTCATTATGGTGTCGGCAATTGCCGCCCCGCCAATCGAAAGCGCGAATGCGAAAAGCCGCGGATGCAAATGCGGTCATGACGAAAGGGAAAGTCAGTGGTGGTGGTACGCCGTGACGGGGCGCCACCCAACGGGTCGGTCCGACCCATGGACGGCCATTGGGATTGGCCCACGAGCGGTGGCAAGGTGGCCATTCCGGTCGGTCAGCTTTCTCCAAAGCTGCCATTCCGCCAAAACCCATTTCTGCGATTGGAATGCTCCGAAGCAGAAGTTGGGCACGGCGCACAACGGCCACAACCAGCCTCTCGCTGTTACTTTTTGCCTGTTGCTCGCCGGCGGCGGTCAGCTCAATTGCTCGCAGGCGGCCACGCGCGAGCAACGCGACGTTTGCTCCGGGACGTACCGAAGACTATGATTGCCACCAGCCGTGCGCCGTCGGGCGAAAACAAGGCAAGGGAGGCGCGACAATGGGACCGCGAGTCAATGCGGCCTGCGCAGTAGTGATGCTGGTTTGTGCGAGTGCCGCCATGAGCCAGGAAACCAGCGAAGAGCAACTACTACAGCTCTACGGCGACAAGAGTATGGTCAGCATCGCCACCGGGGCACTACAACCACTGGGCCGCGCACCCGCCGTTGCGACTGTCATCACTGGCGAAGATATCCGGGCCATGGGGGCGGTGGACCTCGACGAAGTCATGGAAACCGTCCCCGGCATGCACGTGGCGCGCAATTACATCAGCAACACCGCGAACTACGTCATGCGGGGTATGTACGACCTAAACAATACCCATATCCTGTTGCTGCAAAACGGCATCCCCATGACCACCATGTTCCTTGGCAACAAAGGTGGCGTCTGGGGCGGCCTGCCGCTGGAGAACGTCGCCCGCATCGAGATCATCCGCGGCCCCGGTTCGGCGCTCTACGGTGCTGACGCCTATTCCGGAGTCATCAATGTGATCACGAAGACGGCGGCCGACACGCCCGGCACCGAATTCGGCCTGCGCGCCGGTTCCTTCCGTACTTGGGACAGTTGGGTGCAACATGGCGGCAAGATGGGGCCGATCGATGTTGCCGCCTACCTGCGCCTTGGCAGCACCGACGGCTTCAAGGAAACCGTCACCGCCGACGCCCAGACCCAGCGCGATACCAAGGCGGGAACCCATGCTTCACTGGCGCCCGGGCCGATGAGCCTGGGGCGAGATGCCGCCGATGCCAGTCTCGATCTCGCCTATGACAAATGGCGCCTGCGCGGTGGCTACAAGCTGCGGGACAACGTCGGCCTCGGCGCTGGCGTTGCCTCCGCGCTCGACCCGACCAGCGTCGGGCGCAGCGAGCGCACCACAGCCGATCTTTCCTGGGTCGACCCGAATGTGTGGCCCGGTTGGGGCCTCGGATTCACGGGTGCCTATCTGCAATACATCGATACCACGCCGGGAAACCTGCAGTTGTCGCCGCCCGGATCGCGGGTAGGCGGCGCCTATTTTCCGGACGGCCTGATCGGCGGGCCGAACAAGTGGGAGCGGCAGTTCCGGCTTTCCGGCTACGCCACCTACGGCGGCATCGCCGACCACCACGTGCGACTCGGTGGCGGGCATGAAGACTTGAACATGTACAGGACGGCCACCTACAAGAACTATCTGATCAACCAGGCGACTGGCACGTATACCTACATGGGGGCGGTTTCCGACTACTCGGAGATCCAGCCCTTCATGCGGCCGCAACGCCGCTTCGTCAATTACGCCTACGCGCAGGACGAATGGAACTTCGCTTCTGACTGGACGCTGACCGCCGGGGTACGCCGCGATGCATACTCGGATGTCGGCGGTACCACCAATCCCCGCCTGGCACTGGTCTGGGAGGCCGGGTACGACATAACTGTCA
>DATJQH010000071.1:0-15183 GCA_035505955.1 Rhodocyclaceae bacterium | reverse complement strand
CCGCAGTACGACTGGGTGGGCGGTTATGCCCGTCCGTGGATCGGTTATCGCGGCGCCCGCCAGGCGCTGTTCGATTTCGCCAACCTCATCCTGGGGCAGCACCATGAAATCCCTGCCTACCGCTCCATCTTCCGTCCGGTCGAGGAAGCTGGACCTGGCGTGGTCAAGCACTGACACGGTGCCCGCCATGCTCCAGGTCGCCTTTGCCACCGACGACCGCGTACGCGTGAACCAGCACTTCGGCGCTTCGGTGGGTTTTGCCATCCACGCGCTCGACGGCGAGCGCACGAAGCTCGTGTCGGTAGCCGAGTTCGCCGTGGAATCAATGGATGGCAACGAGGACAAGCTGAAGAGCAAGATCGCCGCGCTTTCGGGGTGTGCGGCGGTGTACTGCCTGGCCGTGGGCGGCTCGGCGGTGCAGCAGCTGATCGCCGCGGGCGTGCAACCCATCCGCCTGGAAGAGGAAGCGAACATCGAGCGCCTGCTGGGCGAACTGCAGAAGGCCGTGCGCGAAGGCGGCGTGCCCTGGGTCGAGAAGGCGCTGGGGCGCAACAAGGACGATGGCCGTTTCGACCGCATGGCGGAAGAGGGCTGGCAGGAATGAACTTCAATCAGGGAGATTTGCCATGACTACTGCCGTCGCCGAGCGCGATCCGATTTACGAGACCGACTTCGTCAAGGAGATGCTGCGCCAGCTGCGTGCGCTGGACAGCTATGGCACCTGGGACGGCAAGCCGGCCGAGGCGATCCTGGAACCGCTGGTGCTGACCAAGGAGCGCAAGGCCGAGATTCCGCTGATCGGCGACCCGGACGAGGAGACGCTCTCGCGCGTCAAGGCCTTCTACAACGCCATCGCGGTGCTGATCGAGAAGGAGTGCGGAATGATGGCTGTGCCGCTGGTGCACCTGACGCACGAGGGCTTCGGCCGCGTGCTGATCTCGGTGGGCAAGCTGATCGCGCTCGACCGCACGCTGCGCGATGTCCATCGCTTCGGCTTCGAGAGCTTGTCGAAGATGAAGACCGAGTCGGACAAGCTGCTTTCCGTCGCGATTGAAATCATCGGCAAGTATCCGGAAGTCGCGGGGATGTGACCGTGAGTGACGGTGAGATCAAGGAGCTCGAAAAGGAAGTGAAGCGGCTCAAGCGCGTCGCCAGCGAGTGGGCCGGCCAGATGCACGACCTGGTCGAGGAGCGGCTGCCCGCCGCCTACGAGGAAATTCCGGCGCTGGCGCGATCGACCTTCGATGCGTGTCGTGCCTGGGCCGAAGCCAATACCCGTTTGATCACTTTGCAGAAAGGATAGGAAATGTCGGCGACAGCAACCACGCGGGGCGGCACGCCCTGGACTCCGCAGTACGTGGAGGGCATCAACCCCAAGGTCTGCATCGGCTGCGGCCGCTGCTTCAAGGTCTGTCCGCGCGACGTGCTGACGCTCGTCGACCGCGGCGAGGACGACGAGATCGACGAAGACGATTGGGATGACGAGGATGCCAAGGCCATGATGACGGTGAAGGACCCGATGGACTGCATCGGCTGCGGCGCCTGTGGCCGCACCTGTCCGAAGGGCTGCTTCAGCTTTGTCGCGGCCTGACGCTCGCGGCGTCGGTCACGCGCGCTGTCGCTTCTCGTGTTGGCGCTCGCAAAGCAGCTCGACGTTGCCGTCGGCGTCGACACTTTCCAGGCGCACCGAGAAGCCCCATAGGCAGGCGAGGTGATCCATGACTGCTTCCATGGATGCTGCTAGCGGCCGGCGGTCACGCAGCGCGTAGCGGATCGTGAGCGAGCGGTCGCCGCGAAAGTCGACGTCCCACACCTGGAGATCGGGTTCCCGGTTGCCCAGGTTGTACTGCTCGGCAAGGGTCTCGCGCAGTTCGCGATAGCCCGAGTCGTCGTGGATCGCGTTCACAGCGAGCATCGGCTCGAGATCGTCGTCCTCCACGCAGAACAGGCGCATGTCGCGCATCAGCTTCGGCGACAGGTACTGGGCAACGAAGCTCTCGTCCTTGAAGTTGCGCATGGCGAAGTCGAGGACCGCATGCCACTCGCTGCCGGCGATGTCTGGAAACCAGGCGCGGTCTTCCTCGGTCGGTTCCTCGCAGATGCGGCGCAGGTCGCGCCACATGGCGAAGCCGAGCGCATAGGGATTGATGCCGCCAAACCAGTTCGAGTTGTAGGCCGGCTGGTGGATCACGTTGCTGTGCGACTGCAGGAATTCGAGCATGAAGCCGTCCGAGAGCAGGTGCTCGTCGTAGAGGTCGTTGAGCAGCGTGTAGTGCCAGAACGTGGCCCAGCCTTCGTTCATCACCTGGGTCTGGCGCTGGGGGTAAAAATACTGCCCGACCTTGCGCACGATGCGCACGATCTCGCGCTGCCACGGTTCCAGCAGCGGCGCGTTTTTCTCGATGAAGTAGAGCAGGTTCTCCTCCGGCTCGTCGAGGAAGCGCTTCTTGGGCGCTTCGTCGGCGGCCGCGGACTCGCGCCTGGGCAGGGTGCGCCAGAGGTCATTGACGTGGGACTGGATGTACTCGGCCCGTTCGCGCTGTCGTTCCTTCTCCTTGGCCAGCGACAGACGCGGCGGCCGCTTGTAGCGGTTGACGCCGACGTTCATCAGCGCATGGCAGGCGTCCAGCAGCCGCTCGACCTCGTCGTGGCCATGGCGCTCCTCGCAGTCGGCGATGTAGTTGCGCGCGAACACGAGGTAGTCGACGATCGTGTCGGCCGAGGTCCAGGCGCGGAAGAGGTAGTTGCTCTTGAAGAACGAGTTGTGCCCGTAGGCGGCGTGGGCGATGACAATGGCCTGCATCGTCAGCGTGTTCTCCTCCATGAGGTAGGCGATGCAAGGATCGGAATTGATGACGATCTCGTAGGCAAGCCCCATCTGGCCGCGGCGGTAGTTGCGCTCGGTGGCGAGGAAGTGCTTGCCGAAGGACCAGTGGTGGTAGAAGACGGGCATGCCGGTGCTGGCGTAGGCGTCCATCATCTGCTCGGCCGTGATGATCTCCAACTGGTGCCGATAGCAGTCGAGGCCGTGGGCCTCCGCGACGCGGCCGATTTCCTCGTCGTAGCGGCGCAGCGCCTCCTCGTTCCATTCCGAGCCCTGCGGCAGCGGCGACGGCGGTTCGCTCATGCCTGCCTCTTCTGGAATAGCGCCCTGAACACCGGGTAGATGTCCTCCAGCGTGCGAATGCGCTGCAGTGCGAAGTTGTCCGTTCCGTCGATGAGCTTCTCGTATTCCTGCCACAGGTTCTGCGGCTCGTCGGCGATCTCGACATAGGCGAAGTACTGCACGAGCGGCAGGATCTTCTCGCCGAGGTAGCTGCGGCATGGCGCGGAGTCGTTGTCCCAGTTGTCGCCGTCGGAGGCCTGCGCACCGTAGATGTTCCAGAGCGAACTGCTGTAGCGCTCGCGGATGATTTGCTGCATCAGGTGCAGCGCCGTCGACACGACGGTGCCGCCGGTCTCGCGGGAATGGAAGAACTCGTCCTCATCGACCTCGACTGCCTGCGTATGGTGCCGTATGAAGACCACGTCGACAGACTCGTAGTTGCGTGTCAGGAAAATGTACAGCAGCATGAAAAAGCGCTTGGCGATGAGTTTTTTCTGTTCGTCCATGGATCCCGAGACATCCATGATGCAAACCATGACGGCCTGGGTCGACGGTTGCGGCACCAGGACGCGGTTGCTGTAGCGCAGGTCGAACGTGTCGAGGAACGGAATCGCATCGCGTCTGAGGCGCAGGCGCATGATTTCCTTGCGCAGGGCGTCGATGTCGTTGTCGGGCTCGTCACGCTCGTCGAGCATGCGCGCGAGCTTAGCCTCGAGCTCGGCGATGCGCGCCGTATAGGGACCTGCGACGGCGATGCGGCGGCCCGCGGCGCCGCGCATGGAGCGCAGGATGCTCAGGTTCGTGGGTACGCCGGTCTGCGTGTAGCCGGCGCGCACGCGTTGGTATTCCTGCACGCGCGCCAGTTGCTTCTTCACGAGGTCGGGCAGGGCAAGGTCGTCGAAGAAGATGTCGAGGAATTCGTCCTTGCTGAGCGTGAAGCTGAAGTCGTCCGTGCCCTCGCCGTCGGGGCTGGCGCTGCTGCCCTTCCCGGCAGCGCCCTCGGGCGGGCGCTGCACGTGATCGCCCCTGGCGAAGCGGTCGTTGCCCGGAAACACGCGCATGCGGCGACCCCCCTGGCCGTGCGCGAATTGCGGCTCGGAAATGTCCTTGGCCGGAATGCCGATGCGCTCGTCCTTGTCGATCTCCTTGATCGAGCGACGGGCCACGGCGTCGGCGACCGCCTGCCGGATCTGCGCCCGAAAGCGGCGCAGGAAGCGGCTGCGATTGGCGGCGCTCTTGTTCTTGCTGTCGAAGCGCCGGTCGATGATGCGCGCCGTCATGGGGTGGTCCTCCCCGGCCGGAGGCCGAAATTCAGGAAGACTTCCGCACGCGCAGATACCACTCGGCCAACAGCCGTACCTGTTTGTCCGTGTAGCCCTTCGATTTCATGCGGTCGACGAAATCCTGGTGCTTCTTCTGTTCTTCGGCGCTGGCCTTGGTGTTGAAGGAAATGACGGGCAGCAGTTCCTCGGTGTTCGAGAACATCTTCTTCTCGATCACGCTGCGCAGCTTCTCGTACGACGTCCACGCCGGATTGCGGCCGTCGTTCTTGGCGCGGGCGCGCAGCACGAAGTTCACGACCTCGTTGCGGAAGTCCTTCGGATTGCTGATGCCGGCGGGCTTCTCGATCTTCTCCAGTTCGTCGTTGAGCGCGGAACGGTCGAGGATTTCGCCGGTGTTCGTGTCGCGGTACTCCTGGTCCTGGATCCAGAAGTCGGCGTAGGTGACATAGCGGTCGAAGATGTTCTGGCCGTATTCGCTGTAGCTTTCCAGATAGGCAGTCTGGATTTCCTTGCCGATGAACTCGGCGTAGTGCGGGGCGAGGAATTCCTTGATGTACTGCACGTAGCGCGCCTCGACTTCCGGCGGATACTGCTCCTGGGCGATCTGCTGCTCGAGCACGTACATCAGGTGCACCGGGTTGGCGGCGACCTCGCGGTGGTCAAAGTTGAACACGCGCGAGAGGATCTTGAACGCAAAGCGCGTCGACAGCCCGCTCATGCCTTCATCGACGCCGGCGTAGTCCCGGTATTCCTGGTAGCTCTTGGCCTTGGGATCGCGATCCTTGAGATTCTCGCCGTCGTACACCCGCATCTTGCTGTAGATGCTCGAGTTCTCCGGCTCCTTGATGCGCGACAGCACCGAGAACTGCGCCATCATGCGCAGCGTGTCGGGCGCGCAGGGCGCATTCGACAGGGACGAGTTCGTCAGCAGCTTCTCGTAAATCCGGATCTCGTCGGAGACGCGCAGGCAATAGGGCACCTTGACGATGAAGATGCGGTCGAGGAAGGCCTCGTTGTTGCGGTTGTTCTTGAAAGACAGCCATTCGGCTTCGTTCGAGTGCGCCAGGATCATGCCGTCGAAGGGGATGGCGCCAAAGCTTTCCGTGCCCTTGTAGTTGCCCTCCTGCGTCGCCGTGAGCAGCGGATGCAGTACCTTGATGGGCGCCTTGAACATCTCGACGAACTCGAGCAGGCCACGGTTGGCGAGGCAGAGGCCGCCAGCGTAGCTGTAGGCGTCCGGGTCGGCCTGCGAGTAGGTTTCCAGCTTGCGGATGTCGATCTTGCCCACCAGCGACGAGATGTCCTGGTTGTTCTCGTCGCCCGGTTCGGTCTTCGCAACCGCGATCTGCTGGAGCACCGACGGGCTTAGCCGGACGACGCGAAAGCGCGTGATGTCGCCGTGGTATTCGTGCAGGCGCTTGACGGCCCAAGGCGACATGATGGTGTTTAGGTAGCGTCGCGGGATGCCGTAGTCTTCTTCGAGGATGGGCGCGTCCTCCTCGCGGAACAGCCCGAGCGGCGATTCGTGCACCGGACTGTCCTTGATGGCGTAGAACGGAACCTTTTCCATGAGGGATTTCAACCGCTCCGCGAGCGAGGATTTGCCGCCGCCCACCGGGCCGAGCAGGTAGAGGATCTGCTTCTTTTCCTCCAATCCCTGCGCCGCGTGGCGCACGTAGGCGACGATGTTCTCGATGACTTCCTCGAGACCGTAAAACTCCTGGAAGGCCGGGTATAGCTTGATGACCTTGTTGGCGAAGATCCGGGACTGCCGCGAATCATGCCGCGTGTCCACTAGTTCGGGCTCGCCGATCGCGATGAGCAGCCTTTCCGCAACGGTGGCGTAGGCGGTCCGGTCCTGGCGGCACAACTCCAGGTATTCCTGCACGGACATTTCCTCGTCCCTGCCTGAATCGAACCGCGCCTGATATCGCGTGAAGATGTTGTCCATGACGGTCTCCCTCATTCCGGCCTCCGGCCACGCACCGTTAGAGCGTGCCGAACGGGAAAAGTTACCGCGACGAACGCATTTGCATGCCGAGGGGACGCGCGTCTCCCCACTCACCGCAGGGGCGAACGGGATCTGCCGACGTGAATACTTTTCGCTCCGAACGGTGTCTAACGCATGTGCGCCGGTTGCGCGGCGGCATCCACGTGTCAGGCAGGGTCTTTCACCTGGCGAAGCTTCGCGCCGTCGCCGATCTTCGGGGGACGACCTATGGGCAGCCATGATCCCGCGGACGACAGTTCGCATGCGGCAGGCACGACGGACACGGAACGGCGCCAGCGCGAGTTGCGCAGCGAGCGTTCGTTTCGCAGCGTCGTCGAATGGTCGCCCAGCGCGATGCTCATGGTCGACAAGGAAGGGCGCATCGTGCTCGTCAATGCCGCCGCCGAGGACATCTTCGGCTGCCCGCGCAGCGAACTGGTCGGCCGCCCGGTCGAACAGCTGGTGCCGCCGAGGTTCTCCGCACACCACGCCGGCTTCCGGGACAGCTTCTTCAGCAGTCCAACGCCGCGCCCGATGGGCATCGGACGCGACCTGTTCGCCCGCCGTTCGGACGGCAACGAATTTCCCGTCGAGATTGGCCTCAATCCCATCGAGACGGAAGACGGGCTCATGGTGCTTGCATCGATCTTCGACATCACGGAACGCAAGCGCGCGCAGGAGCGGCTGGAAATGGCACTGGAGGAGAAGACGGTCCTCCTCAACGAGCTTCATCACCGCGTGAAGAACAACCTGCAGATGATCTCCAGCCTGCTCAGCCTGCAGGCCAGCAACAGTGACGACGAACGCCTGCGCGAAGTGCTGCGGGAAAGCCAGAATCGCGTCAAGGCCATGGGGCTTACGCACCAGCTGCTGTATGAGCACAAGGACTTTTCCCGCGTCGATCTCGGCGAATATCTCAACCGCCTCGCGCAGTTGCTGTTGAGCGCCTATCGCGGCGGCGGGCGCAACACCAGGGTGGAACTCGTGCTTCCCGCGGAGAGGCACTATGTCGGGCTGGAGAAGGCGATACCGTGCGGCCTGGCCGTCAACGAACTGGTCACGAATTCCTTCAAGCACGCCTTTCCCGATGGCCGCCCGGGCGTGATCACCGTGGCGCTGGCGGGAGCGGGCGACAACGACATAGAACTGTCCGTCGGCGACGATGGCGTTGGTCTGCCCGAGGGTTTCGAGATGGGAGCGACCAAATCGCTCGGCCTGCGCCTGGTGTTGTTGCTGGCCGAGCAGCTTCAGGGCGCGCTGGCGGTCCAGCCCGGAGGCGGTGCCGTCTTCCTGCTCCGCTTCCCGGCCGGCAAGGCGGCGGACTGAGACGATGAACGCGCCGCTGCCTGCCAATCTGATGCTGGTTGAGGACGAGCGCATCGTCGCTTTCGACCTCAAATCGCAACTGCAGTCCCTGGGCTACAAGGTGGGCGCGATGGTCGCCAGCGGCGAGCAGGCGCTGGAGGCCGTCGCCGTCGATCCGCCAGACCTGGTCCTCATGGATATCCATCTGGAGGGCGGCATCGACGGCATCGATGCGGCCCTGAAGATCCAGGGCGACCATCAGATTCCCGTCATCTTCCTCACTGCGTACGCCGAGGACGAGTCGTTGCGGCGGGCACTGCAAAGTCGCCCGTTCGGCTACCTGATCAAGCCGTGCGAGGCGCGCGAACTCCATGCCATGATTCAGATGGCGCTCGCCCGGCGTCAGGTCGAAGTGGCTGTCGAGCGCAGCGAGCAGCGGCTCAAACTTGCACTGGATGCCGCATCGCTGGGAGTCCTCGAGTGGACGCCTGCCTCCGGGCGGCTGCACGCAGACGGACACCTGAATGTGCTGTACCGGGACAGGCGCATGCCGGTCGACGAGGACTGGGAAGAGTTCATCGAGCGCGTGACGCCGGAAGACCGTCAGCGCGTGGGCGACGCCTTGCAGGAGACGCTGCAGGCGGGGCACTCGGCGCCGATCGCGTTCCGCGCTGCCAACGCGGCCGGCGAACTGCGGGATTTCGAGGCGCATGCCAAAGCATACCCGGGACCCGGCGGCGCCCGGCGCGTGGTCGGCATCGTCCAGGACGTTACCCAGCGACGCGCCGACGATGCGCGCCTGCGCCAGTCGGCCGCGGTCTTTCGGACCATGGGCGAAGCGATCGTGATTACGGACGCGGAGGGACGCATCGTTGCCATCAATGAGGCGTTCTCGCGCATCACCGGCTATTCCGAGTACCAGGCGCTGGGCGCGGACCCCGACCACCTGTTGCGCGTACGGCGCGAGGCGGGGGAAATTGCACCCCTGGTGGCCGCCAGTGCGGACGGTTGTTGGCAAGGCGAAGCCCTGTGTCACCGTCTTGGCGGCGAGCCGTTCCCGACCTGGCAAAACCTGAGCGCGGTGCGCAACGCCGAGGGAGCGATCAGCCAGTACGTCATCGCCTTTTCGGACGTGACAGAGATTCACCAGGCGGCGCAGAAGCTCGATCACCTGGCGCATCACGACCCGCTGACCGGGTTGCCCAACCGCCTGCTGTTCGACGACCGCTTCGCCCACGCCATCGACCAGGCGCAGCGCCAGCAGGAGCGCTGCCTGCTGCTGTTCCTCGACCTGGACAGCTTCAAGGTGGTGAACGACACCATGGGCCACTCGGTGGGCGACGAGCTCTTGCGCGTGGTGAGCGAGCGCCTGAAAGGCGTATTGCGCCAGAGCGACACCGTCGCCCGTCTCGGCGGTGACGAGTTTGTGATCCTTGCGAGCAGCGCCCATCCCGATTACGCGATCTATGTGGCGCAGAAGGTGCTGAACACGCTGCGCAAGCCGATCAGCCTGGCCGGCGAGGAGGTGACCGTCTCCGGCAGTATCGGCATCTCGCTGTTTCCCGACCATGGCGCCGACCGCCATCTGCTGATGCGCGCCGCGGACATCGCGATGTACGAAGCCAAGGCCCAGGGACGCAACCGCTACCACTTCTATTCCGAGGACATGTCGGCGCACAGCCACGACCGCATGCGTCTCGAGCAGGGCTTGCGCCGCGCCATGGACAACGACGGCCTGACCGTCGACTACCAGCCGCAGGTCGGCCTCGCCGACGGACGCATCGTGGGTGTCGAAGCCCTGGTGCGGTGGCAGGGCGGTGAAGAAGGGACAATCCTGCCGGCGCGGTTCATTCCCGTGGCCGAGGAAAGCGGCGTCATCGACAACCTGGGCCGCTGGGTGCTCAGTCGGGCCTGCAGCCAGATCGCCGGGCTGACCGACGAGCAGGGACGGCAGTTGCACCTGGCGGTCAACGTGTCGCCGCGGCAGTTCACGCGCGACGATTTCGTCAACACGGTGCGCGACGTCCTGCAGCAGACGCGCTTCCCGGCCGACGCGCTCGAACTGGAAATTACCGAGAGCACCTTGCAGACGGTGGAGCGTAGCCGGGCTATCCTCAATGAGCTCAAGAGGCTCGGACTTTCCATCAGCATCGATGACTTCGGCACCGGCTATTCATCGCTCAGCGTGCTGCGCGACCTGCCGATCGACCGCGTCAAGATCGACCGCTCGTTCATCGTCGAACTGCCGCACCAGCCGGACGGCGTCGCCATTGTCGAGGCCATGGTGGCACTGGGGCGTGCGCTCAACATGAGCATTGTGGTCGAAGGCATCGAGCGCGTCGACCAGGCGCAGATCCTTCATCGGCTCGGCTGCGCCATCGGGCAGGGATTCCTGTTCAGCCGGCCGCTGGCCTACCGGGACCTGCTCGACCGGTTGCGCCGCACGAGCGACTGGCGACCGGACAAGGCTTTCTAGTTGCCGGCGAACGCAACCTCGATGTCGGCTATGCAACGGGCAACGTCCGGTACCACCGGCGATACGCCGAGCTGGCGCGCGATCTGCGTGAGCGAGAAGATGCCGCGCAGGAATTGGCGCGCGCCGGATTCGCCGGCCTCGGTCACCAGCGCGTGCTGGCGGCCTGCGCGCTTGAGCGTGGCGACGACGTTGCCGACGCTGGCACCCGCGACATCGCGGAAGCTGATCACCTTCATCTGCTCGGCCGGCGTCATGACATCGCGCACGATCACCTCGTCGTGGCGGACGCCGAGTTCGTGGCCAACCTGCAAGGGCTTTTCGCCCAGGATGTCCGACGCGGTAATCATGCCCACGACCCGTCCGCGGTCGACAACGAATAGCGAACGCACGCTGCGGCTTTTCATGGTCCGGTTGGCGTCCTCGATCGTGGCCAGCCGGCCGATGGTGACCGGGGGCACGCGGTGCAGATCGGTCATGACGTCGATCGCGGGCGATCCGGCGTGGACGCGTAGCGGCGGTGTCAGTTCGCGATCGGGCAGGCAGTATTCGGCCGCCTGGAGCCTTGCCTCGGGCAGCGGTTCGAAGCGCAGCAGTCCTGCCGGTTCGAGGCCGCCGGACCCGTAGTCGCGGCGATGGCCCGGCTGGAAAAACATCAGGCGCAGGAAGTGATCCTCGCTTTCAGTTCCGGCCACGCCGGGGAGATCGGTATCCATGTTTCGCATAGGGAATCCTCACCTTTGTCGGGTTCGGTGGTTGGAGTCGCCTGGCCCGACAAAATTCCCTCGTCGGTCGACTGGTTTGCGAATGCCCGCAGCCGTTCTATGATGAAACCCGGACCCCGCTGCAGCCGCGCAGCGGACGGGCGAGGAGGATGAGACATGAACGAACAGACCGTTGCGGTAGTCACCGGCGCCAATCGCGGCCTGGGACGGGCGGCGGCAACGCGGCTTGCGGGCATGGGGCAGCGCGTCGTCGCCACTGCCCGCCGCGTCGCCGACCTGCATTCGCTGCAGGCCGAATTGCGCTCGGCGGGGCACCCGATAGACTGCCAGCAGCTCGACGTTACCGATGATGATTCAGTTGCCGCGCTGGCGCGCTGGATGGCGGAAAAGTACGGCCATATCGATGTCCTCGTAAACAACGCCGGCATCGCCAAGGAACCCTTCGATACCAACGTTCTCGACTTGCCGATCGCGACCCTGCGGGAAACGTTCGAGACGAACCTGATCGGTGTGCTGCGCGTGACCCAGGCACTGGTGCCGCTGCTGCGCCAGAGCCGGGCGGGTCGGGTCGTGAATCTGTCGTCGGGCATGGGCCAGCTTTCCGACATGGGCACCGGTGCGCCGGCCTACCGGATGTCGAAGACTGCGCTGAACGCGCTGACACGCATCCTGGCGAATGACCTCAAGGACAGCGGCATCAAGGTCAATGCCGTCTGTCCGGGTTGGTGCCGGACGGACATGGGCGGGCAGAATGCGCCCAGGTCCGCTGCGGAGGGCGTGGATACCGTCGTGTGGCTGGCTGGCCTGGCGGACGACGGACCGACCGGCGGCTTCTTCCGCGACCGGCAGGTGCTTGCCTGGTAAGGGCGCTAGAAGACCAGTGTCGCCCAGTCGGGGTCGAGTACGCGCTGCACGAATGCCGCCGTGCCGGCGGCGCCCGCGTATTCCGGAATGAGTCGTTCGTCGGCGCCGACATGATCGTGCAAGGCCATCGCGCAGGCGAGGAAGCGGACGTCGAGGTTGGCGGCCTGGCGCATGAAATGGTGGACGGTGGTTTCGCGATCGGCGCCTGTGTTGAGGCGCGCGGCGACATCCGCGACCAGGAGGCGGACCGCCTTGCCGGCAAAATGGATTTCCACGTCGCAATCGAGCCCGGCGGCCGTCGCGGCGTAGACGAACGGTGCCGCGCACTGCTCCGGACGTTCGGGATCGAGTGACGACAAGAGGATGGCGAGTTTCCGCTTCATGTGAATTGCGCCTCGGGTTCGAGGCGCAGGATATGCGCCCGATACGCGGCGGCGCCCACCAGCAGCGCGCTGTCCTCGGCCCAGGCGAGCGGGCGGCCGCGTGCCATCCAGGCGTCATAGGGATCCTGGTTGAGCATGAACGGACGCTCTTCCAGCGTCGCGTTGCCTTCGTCGACGACGAAGCCGACGGGGGCATGCACGGCGAGCACGGTCTTGGAGCACTCGACGGTGCCCAGCCCCCGGCCGCGCGCAACTTCCGCACCGCGCGGCTTGGCCGTGAAGGCGATGACTGCGCCGGCGAGGTGGATGCCGAAAGTGGTCGCGCCGATCACCACCTCGTTGCCATCGCGCCGCACCCACATGTCGTGGCTGGTGTCGTAAAGCAGGCCGTCGGGCACCGCGCCGCGGAAAATTTCACGCATGGCTTCGTCCCGGGCAAATTGGCGGAAGAGAGCAGGAGTCGAACCTACCAGGGACGGCATGGCCGCCCCTGCCGGTTTTGAAGACCGGCCGTCCCACCGGGGAACGTTCTCTTCCATGAGAGCGGATCATCGGGGCAGCCACTCCGGGGTCGTCCTGCCGACGCGCAACACGTGGTCGTCGTGCACCCGGCGAGTGTAGCCGATACGATCGAAGAACTCGAGAATCTGGATGGCCACCTTGCGCCCGCCGCCGCCATCGCCGTAGATGGCGTCGCGGAGATCGGCCGCGCGGGCGGTACCGTGTTCGGTTTCGAGTCGGGCGACGATCGCCGCCAGGTCGGCGACCGCAGCCGCGGTGAAGTAGTGGTCGTGCGCGACCGGGTAGAGTTCGCCCGCGCGCGCCATGCGCTTGCAGAGCTGGCGCACCGTGTCCTCCGGTGTGCCTGTGGCCTTGAAGACATCGCGTACCCGCGGCGGGTTGTAGGGCTGGGCGTCGAGCAACTGCTTCAGGACATTGAAGAGGTCACGGTCGGCAGCAGAGACGCTGGCGCGGTGCGAGGCGAGGTGCAGCCAAGCGCGCGTCTGCGCGATGTCGCCTGCGGTCTGCAACTCGTGCACGAGTGCCTCGAAGGCGGGATGGGGCAGGGTGGCCAGCGTCATGCGGCGCAGGCGTTCGCGTTCGACACCCGCCATGTCGGGCGCGCGCTCGTGTTCGCGCGCCAGGGCGTCGAGCAGCCGGGTGCGCAGCGCCATCCAGCCCGCCGCGGAAAAGCCGAAGCCGTCGACCACACGCAATCCGGCGCGCCGCCAAAGCGTGGTGGCGGCATCGTCGTCGAGGTTCCAATTGATGGCAAAGCGCACGAGGTCGATACCCGCGGCGCTGCGTGCCGACATGAAGGCAAGGGCGACCGCGGGGTCGTCGTCGCGCAGGGCGGCGAGCAGCGCCAGGCGTTCGGGCGTGCGCTTGCGGCGCGTCGGCGGGAAACTGTCGAGCACGCGGCCGCCCGCGACCGTGCGCATGGCGCCGGCGTCGCGCAGCACGAAGCGGTCGCCGCGCAGAGCGAGGATCTCGCGGTCGAGGATGATTTCGGCGAGTGCCGTGCAACCTGGTTGTACCTTGTCGCAATCGAGCAGCGCGACGCGACCGGTGACGTCGGATGCGGCCAGGTGCACATGCACCGCGTGCCAATGTTCCAGTTGCGGCTGGTGGGCGGGAACGCGAATTTCGGCATGGAAGCGCGTGAGCGGGTGGTGCAGTTCGGGTGCAACGACCCACATGCCGCGTGCGATGTCCTGCCGCTCGAAATCGCCCGCGAGCGCAAGCGCGCAGCGATCGCCCGCCTGGCCCGATTCCGCGGGGCGGTCCTGCACGTGCAGGCTCTTCACGCGCGCCTTGAATCCGGGCGGGGATATCCACGGCGTACCACCGGGGCTGACTTTCCCGGCGTGGGCCGTGCCGGTGACTACCGTGCCGACGCCCGTGAGCGTGAACGCGCGGTCGATGGCGAGGCGGAAGCGGCCGCCCGCCGAGCGGGCGCGATGCTTCGCGGCAACGCCTTCGATGTGCTCGCGCAGTACCGGCACGCCGTTCCCGCTGATCGCCGATAGCGGAAAGATAGGACTGCCGGCCAGCGTCGTGCCGGCCAGCATGTCGTGGATTTCACGCTTCGCGGAATCGATGCGCTCGGCGTCGACCCTGTCGCACTTGGTCAGCGCCACGGCGCCGTGCGTCAGGCCGAGCAGGTCGACGAGTTCGAGGTGCTCGCGCGTCTGCGGCATCGGCCCGTCGTCGGCCGCGACCACCAGCAGCACGAAGTCGATGCCGGTGGCGCCGGCCAGCATGTTGTGGATCAGCTTTTCGTGGCCGGGCACGTCGATGAAGCCGAGCATGCTGCCATCCGGCAGTTGCGTGTAGGCGTAGCCGAGGTCGAGCGTGATGCCGCGCGCCTTCTCCTCGGGCAGGCGGTCGGCATCCACGCCGGTGAGCGCCTTCACCAGCGTGGTCTTGCCGTGGTCGATGTGGCCTGCGGTGCCGATCAGCATGGCTCGATCAACATGCCAGTTGCGTGAGCTGCCGTGCGAATTCCGCTTCCTCGTGCGCGCCGAGGCAGCGCAGGTCGAGCAGCAGCGCACCGTCCTCGATGCGGCCTATGACCGGCCGGGGCAGGGCGCGCAGGGTCTCCTCGATGCGGTTCAGCACGCCGCTCTTCTTCCCGGCGGGTCTGATCGAGAAACCCGCCGAGGGCAGGCGGTCGACGGGCAGCGAGCCGGAACCGATCTGCGATTTCAAGGCGACGACGCCGACTGTCACGGGTTGCGTGCCCAGAGCCGCTTGCAGCGCCGGCAGCAGCCGTTGCGCGGCGGCGCGGATGTCGGCTTCGCGGCGCGTGAGTTGCGCCAGTGCGGTGAGCCGCTGCGCCAGCCGGTCCGGATCGCGGTAGAGGCGCAGCACGGCTTCGAGCGCCGCCAGCGTGAGCTTGCCGACGCGTAAGCAGCGTTTGAGCGGGTTCTTCTTGATCTTGGCGATGAGTTCCTTGCGGCCGACGATCAAGCCGGCCTGCGGCCCGCCGAGCAGCTTGTCTCCGGAGAACGTGACGAGGTCGGCGCCGGCGGCGATGGCCTCCTGCGGCGT
>DATJQH010000070.1:0-3114 GCA_035505955.1 Rhodocyclaceae bacterium | reverse complement strand
TTCCATGCCGATGCCGGCGTAACCATCGAAGAGGACCTCGCGCGGCGCGACCTCACGATCAACGCCATCGCCAAGGCAGAGGACGGCTCGTTCATCGACCCCTTCCGCGGGCGCGACGATCTCGCGCACAAGGTGCTGCGCCATGTCTCGGCGGCGTTCGTCGAGGACCCCGTGCGCGTGCTGCGCGTGGCACGCTTCGCGGCGCGCTTCGCCGACTTCACGATCGCCGACGAGACCATGG
This sequence comes from Rhodocyclaceae bacterium, assembly GCA_035505955.1. GTDB lineage: Bacteria > Pseudomonadota > Gammaproteobacteria > Burkholderiales > Rhodocyclaceae > Fen-999. The sequence goes on along the minus strand of DATJQH010000070.1, from coordinate 2,873 downwards.
CGCTGATGGCCGAGATGGTGGCGAACGGCGAAGTGGACCACCTGGTCGCCGAGCGCGTGTGGCAGGATCTGTCGCGCGGCCTGATGGAAGCGAAGCCCTCGCGCATGTTCGAAGTGCTGCGCGGCTGCGGCGCATTGAAGAAGATCCTGCCCGAACTCGACCGCCTGTGGGGTGTGCCGCAGCGCGCCGACTACCATCCGGAGGTCGACACGGGCGTGCACGTGATGATGGTGGTCGATATGGCCGCGCGCCTGAACCTCTCGCTGCCGGCGCGTTTCGCCGCGCTGACGCACGACCTCGGCAAGGGCACGACGCCGGCCGACGTGCTGCCGCGCCACATCGGCCACGAGCAGCGCAGCGTCAGCCTGCTGGGGCCGCTCTGCGAGCGCCTGCGCGTGCCGGTCGAATGCCGCGAGCTGGCGCTGCTGGTGGCGCGCTACCACGGCGACGTGTACAAGATCGACGATCTGCGGCCGAGTACCGTGGTGACGATCCTCGAACGCTGCGACGTCTTTCGCCGGCCCGAGCGCTTCGACGAACTCCTGGGCGCCTGCGAGGCGGACTACCGTGGCCGGCTCGGCTACGAGGAACGCGCCTTCCCGCAAAGTCAGTCCTGGCGGTACGCCGTGCAGGCGGCGCGCGCGGTCGACGCCGGCGCCATCGCGGCGGCCTGCGCCGATCCCGGGCAGATTCCACTGCGCGTGCGCGAGGCGCGCGCGAATGCAGTAGCCAAGGTATTTGATCGATGAGCCATAACCGTTTCCTGGATCTGGAGGTGCTGGCGCGCACGCCCGTCGGGCCCTCGCGCGTGACGCCGCTTCTCTTCGTGCACGGCGCCTTCGCCGGCGCCTGGTGCTGGGAAGAGCACTTCCTGCCCTTCTTCGCCGATGCCGGCTACGCGGCGTACGCGGTCAGCCTCTCGGGCCATGGTGGCAGCCGCGGACGCGAACGGCTCGACCACCTGTCGATCGCGGACTACGTCGCCGATGTCGCCGAGACCGCGGCGCGCCTGCCGGTGCCGCCGGTGCTGATCGGCCATTCGATGGGCGGCTTCGTGACACAGAAGTACCTCGAAGCGCATGCGGCCGCCGGCGCCGTGCTGATGTGCTCGGTGCCGCCGCAAGGGCTCATGTCGGCGGCGCTGGGCGTCATGTTCTCGCGCCCCGGCCTCTTCCAGGCAATCAACAGCCTGATGTCGGGCGGCACGGTGGCGCTCGATTCACTGCGCGAGGCGCTGTTCGCCCAGCCGATCGCAGTGGACGACCTGACACGCTTCTACCGAGCGTCGCAGCCGGAATCCCATCGCGCGATCTGGGACATGAGCATGTTCGACCTGCCGCGGCCGTCGCGTGTCGACGGCGTGCCGCTGCTGGTGCTGGGCGCGGAGCACGACCATCTGATGCCGGCGTCGACTGCGGAAATGACCGCGCGCAGCTACGGCGTCGAAGCGGAGATCTTCCCGGGCATGGGCCACGGCATGATGCTCGAACGGGATTGGCGCAAGGTTGCGCAGCGTATACTCGATTGGGTGAAGGAGGTGGCGCCATGATCATCTTTCGTTCAGATGCCGCGGCCGACATCATGATGTTCGACGACGTCGCGAAGTCCATGATGGAAATCATCGGCCGCGAGTTCTCGACGCGCGGCATCATCACCGTCGCGCAACTGCCCGACGCGATCGCGCGGCTGCGGGCGGCGATCGCGTCGGACCGTGCCGCGCATGCCGGCGAGTACGACCGACCCGAGTTCGAGGAGGCGCCCGGCGGCAAGCGCGCCTATGTCGGCGTCGCGGCGCGCGCGGTGCCCCTGGCCGAAATGTTCGAGTACTCGTTGAAGGCCGACAAGCCCGTGATGTGGGGCGTCTGACCTAACGCCGGTCGGGGCCGTGCGCCTTCGACCCCTTGCCGTGATGTCTGGGCGGCGGTGCGGCGACGACCGGGCGCGGTGGCACGCGCGCGTGCGCACGGGGATGGTGAGGGTGCGGCCGACGCACCACCGGAGCGGGCTCGTAGGCCGGATCGCCGGGAACGAGGATGGGTGGTGCCGGAGGTGCCGGCAGCATTGGCGGACGCGGCGGCCTCGGTGGCTCCGGCAGGGCGAACGCGCTGGTGGCCAGTACCAGCGCGGCAGCGGCAAATGCGAGTCTCATGCGGCGCTTTCCTTGTCGTGTGTCGTCGGCAGGATCCTAGCGGAATCTTTCGTTGCGCAGCGCTGTCGGCGCCGGGCGACGCAGAATCAGCCGCTGCTGTACGCCGTGGGCATGATCTCGGCGAAGCTGGCGATGGCAGGATAGTCGGCCGTGTTCTTCTCGGGCAGCCTGGTGTCGGGACGGCGGATGGCGACGAGGTTGTGGATGCCGTAGGTGCGCGCGGAATCGAGCACGGGCAGGCTGTCGTCGACCAGCACGCTGCGTGCGGGATTGAATGGCTCGACTTCCTGCAGGCGGTGCCAGAACGCCTGCTCCTCCTTGGCGTGGCCGAGTTCGTGCGAAGTGATGACGGCGTCGAAATGCGGCCGCAGGCCCGTGCGCGCCATCTTCAGCGTCACGCTCTTGTGATGCGCGTTCGTGACGAGCACGACGCGCTTGCCGGCGTAGCGCAGCGCGCCGAGGAACTCGACCACGCTCGGGTGGATGGCGATCAGGTGCGCCACTTCCTCCTTGAGCCGCATGATGTCGAGTTCAAGCTCCGTTTCCCAGTAGTCCACCGAATACCACTCGAGCGTGCCGAACAGCGCGTGGTAGCGGCTCATCAGCTCCTCGCGCGCGACGTCGGGCGGCAGGCCGCGCGCCTCGGCGTAACGCAGCGGCACGTGGGTCTGCCAGAAGTGGTTGTCGAAGTGCAGGTCGAGCAGCGTGCCGTCCATGTCGAGCA
>DATJQH010000069.1:0-3268 GCA_035505955.1 Rhodocyclaceae bacterium | reverse complement strand
CGCCAACGTCCCTGCCTGCGTCTGCTCAACAAGGCCGACCTCGCCGATCCCGACGCGACCAAATCGTGGCTCGCGTTCTACAACGCGCAACCGGGCGTGAAGGCGGTGGCGATTTCGTGCAAGAAAGCCGGTGACGCGGCGAAAGTGCCGTCGCTTTGCCAGTCGCTGGCGCCGCATCGCAACGACGGTACCAAGCCGCTGCGCATGATGATCATGGGCATCCCCAACGTCGGCAAGTCGACCCTGCTCAACGCGCTGGCGAAGAAGCGTGTGGCTGCCGTTGGCGACGAGCCGGCGGTGACCAAACAGCAGCAGCGCATCGACCTCTCGCCGCGCCAGACCCTGTTCGATACGCCCGGGCTGATGTGGCCGAAGATCGAGCATGACTCCGACGGCTACATGCTCGCGGCGAGCCACGCCATCGGTGTCAATGCCGTGATCGAAGAGGAAGTGGCAACCTTTCTCGCGGGGTTGCTGTTGGCTCGCTATGCCGACCGTCTTGCGGCGCGTTACGGAATCGTCACGGCCGGCCTCGATGCGCCCGGCGTGATCGAAGGCGTGGCGAAGAAGCGCGGATGCATGATCAAGGGCAGCGGCGGCGAGTACGATCGCGAGAAGGCGTCGCTGGTCCTGCTTACCGACTACCGCAGCGGTGCGCTTGGGCGCATCAGCCTCGAAACACCCGAGACGCGCGCGGCAATGCTGGCTGCCGCTACTCCACAATCTTGCTGATCGGCAGTTCGATGATGCCGCGTGCGCCGGCCGCGTAGAGGCTGGGGATCAACTCGCGCACCAGCTTTTCGTCGACGACCGTCGACATTTCCACCCACTCCGGATCGGCCAGCGTCGACACCGTCGGCGTGCCCAACGCCGGCAGGAGTTTCAACACAGTATCGACCTGGTGACGCGGTACGTTCATCGACAACAGCACGCGCGTGGCGGCGGCGATCGCGCCTTTGAGCATCATCAGCAGGCGATCGACCTTGTTCTGCTTCCAGGCGTCATTCAGCGATTCGCGATTGGCGATGAAGCGCGGCGTGCTCTCCAGCACGACGTGCATGACCTTGAGGTTGTTGGCTCGCAGGGAGGAACCGGTCTCGGAAACGTCGACGATGGCGTCGGCGAGGATGGGTGGCTTGACTTCGGTGGCGCCCCAGGAGAATTCGATCTCCGCCGTGACACCGTGTTCGGCGAGAAAGCGGCGCGTCATGCCGACCGCCTCGGTGGCAATGCGCTTGCCTTGAAGATCCTTGACCGTGTCGAAGGGCGAGCCTTCCTTGGAGGCCATCACCCAGCGCACGATGCCGTAGTTCGGCCATGGCGCGCGCAAGTCCGCAAGCTCGGCGACGTCGGCGCCCGTCTCGAGTATCCAGTCGAGCCCCGTGATCGCGCAGTCGAGGATGCCCTGGCCGACGTAACGTGCCATTTCCTGCGGCCGGATCAGGATGCACTCGATTTCCGCATCATCGATGTCCGGATAATAGGACCGGCCGGAAATGCGCAGGTTGTAGCCGGCGCGCTGGAACAGGCTTTGCGTGGTGTCCTGCAGGCTTCCTTTCGGAATACCGACGCGCAGGCGCGCGGTGTCGCGGCTCATTTGGTTGCTCCCTCGGATATCAATGGTTCGCGCAACTTGGCAAAGTCCCGCGGTGCCACGTATTGCAGCAGTTCCTTGCCATCGGCATCGAGAACGACGTCCAGGCCGCGTTCGGGATAGAGGAAGTGCTCGAGCTTGTCCGATACGCGGATGCGCTCGCCGGGCTGACCGAAGCGCTGGATCACCATCGCCTCGTCGAGATTCACGGATGGAATAAATGCGAGGGCCCGAACGGGCGTGGCATAGGCGGCAGGCAAGTCCTGATCCGCAAGCTGCGATTTCTTCGTGCCGCTCGCCATGTATTCAGTCTTGGTCGCACGTTGGCGCAGGGCGGCCAGGTCCGCAGCACCCATGGCACCGGTCACGACCACCTTGCCCGTGATCACGCCCGCCGTAACATCCGTGAAGTACATCTCGAGCGATTCCGTCTCGTCCTGAGCCGCGACCAGCGCGAGTTCACCATCCCCGAAGCGTGCGCGGGCATCGTTCAGCGTCGCAGTTCCCAGAGCAAGCCCAAGTACACGCGATGTTCCATCAGGGAGTGCCTCGATCTGCCACGGCAATCCTTCGACCGGCTTGCCGTGGCTGTTGTCGGGTGCCGGCGACAGGACCATGGGCGCGAACAGGATTGCGATGATGACCGCAAGGGCGGCAAAGAATAGCTTCATTGAGTCATGTACCGGGGCGAGTCCTGCAAAGAGCGCGCAGTCTAAGCCGGGTGCACGGGCGGCAGCAAGTCTGGCGACGGACTGGTCAACCCTGAATGCCGGCAAGCGTTGTTGTTCATCAGGCAGGCACCCCTGCAAATCGGAGAGTATGAAATGGGCAGTCTAAGCAACGAATCATTCGCGGAGTTTCTAGAGTCCCTGAAACGGGCCGGAATCGCGATCACCAACGAACCCGAACTGCGAGCCCGGTTGGCCGAGGCGCAGCGGTGGCGTTTTGCCTTCGCGACCCTGGCCGCCAACGGCAAGACGCTGGGGATCCGCTTCGTCAACCGCCGCGAAGGCGCCAACGACGCGCAGATCTGGAACACGTTCGCCCAATTCGATTTTCCGACCCAACTTCAGGCAGCCTTCGCCGACAGCCTGAAGTCGGAACACTGATGGTCAGCGGCTGATCGGCCTGTAGCGGACCCGATGCGGGCGGGCCGCTTCCTCCCCCAGCCGCTTGCGCTTGTCTTCCTCGTACTCGTGGTAGTTGCCGGCGTAGAAGAACCACTGCGAGTCGCCCTCGCAGGCCAGGATGTGCGTGGCGATGCGGTCGAGGAACCAGCGGTCGTGCGAGATCACCAGCACGCAACCTGCGAATTCCAGCAGCGCATCTTCCAGCGCCCGTAGCGTCTCCACGTCGAGGTCGTTCGACGGCTCGTCCAGCAACAGAACGTTGCCGCCCTGGATCAGCGTCGTGGCCAGGTGCAGCCGCCCGCGTTCGCCACCGGACAGATTGCCGACGATCTTCTGCTGGTCGGCGCCCTTGAAGTTGAAACGGCCCATGTAGGCGCGGCTGGGCATTTCGAACTTGCCGACAGTGAGGATGTCCTGGCCGCCCGAGACGGCTTCCCAGACGGTCTTGTCGTTGGCCAATCCCTCGCGCGACTGGTCGACCGACGACACCTTCACGGTCGGGCCGACGATGATCTCGCCGGAATCCGGCTTCTCGCGGCCCTGG
>DATJQH010000068.1:0-3595 GCA_035505955.1 Rhodocyclaceae bacterium | reverse complement strand
CCAGTGCGTTGATGCGGCGCCAGAACTCGCGTCGCGCCAGCGGATCGACGCCCGAGGTCGGCTCGTCGAGGAAGATGATCTCGGGCTCGTGCATCAGCGCGCAGGCCAAGGCCAGGCGCTGCTTGAAGCCGAGCGGCAGGTCGGCGCTCGCGGCGTCCGCGAAGTCGGCCAGCTCGAATTCGGCCAGCGCCCAGGCGATGCGCGCGCGGCGGTCGGCATTGTCCAGGCCGTAGGTGCTGGCGAAGAAATCCAGGTTCTGCCGTACGCTCATGATGCCGTAGAGGGAGAACTTCTGCGACATGTAGCCGATGCGCTGCCGTGCCGCGGAGGCAGCGTGGCGCAGGTCGTGGCCTGCGACCTCGAGGTGGCCCGCGGTGGCCGGCAACAGGCCGCAGAGCATGCGGAAGGTCGTCGTCTTGCCGGCACCGTTGGCGCCGAGCAGGCCGAAGATCTCGCCGCGGCGGATCTGGAAGTCGACGCCGTCCACGGCCCAGAACTCGCCGAAGCGCCGGCGCACGCCTTCGACGCGGATGACGATCTCATGGTCGTTGGCCGCGGCGCTGACAGGCTCGGCGGCGGCGCGCGGGTGTGGCGACTCGCGGCTGCGCAGCAGGTCGATGAAGCCGTCCTCGAAGCGCGGCGGCACCGCGCGCGCAGCGATGCCAGCGTCCGCCGTGAGCGCGGCCGGCAGTTCGGGCGCGCCGGTGACCACGCGCACATGTTCGCCCTGCACCAGCGCATCGACGATGCCGGGCTGCCCGTCGAGCTTCGCCTGCAGGTCGCGCTGGCGCACATCCGGCTGCGACACGGCCCAGGTGCGCCCCGCCACGCGCGCGCTGACCGTGGCGGGCGCGCCCTGGCCGAGCACGCGGCCTTCGTGCAGCAGGACGACCTCCGTGCAGCGCTCGGCTTCGTCGAGGTAGGCGGTCGATAGCAGCACGCTCATGCCCTCGGACGTGACGAGGCGGTCGACGATGGCCCAGAGTTCGCGCCGCGACACCGGGTCGACGCCGACGGTCGGCTCGTCAAGCAGCAAGAGGCGCGGCGCGCGCACCAGCGTGCACGCGAGGCCGAGCTTCTGCTTCATGCCGCCCGAGAGGCGGCCTGCCAGCCGGGAGGTGAACGGCGCCAGCCCGGTCATGTGCATCAGCTCCGCGTAGCGCGGCGCGCGCTCCGCGCGCGGCACGCCCTGCAGGTCGGCATAGAGGTCGAGGTTCTCCTGCACGCTCAGGTCCTCGTAGAGGCCGAAGCGCTGCGGCATGTAGCCGAGCGCCGCCTGCACCTCGAGCGCATTGCGCGTGGCGTCGAGGCCGAGCACGGAGATGCGCCCGCCGTCGGGCGCCAGCAGGCCTGCGGCCAGGCGCATGAAGGTCGTCTTGCCCGCGCCGTCCGGGCCGATCAGCCCGGTGATGGCGCCGGTGCGGATGCGCAGGCCGACGCCGTCGAGCGCCACGACGCGTTTGGCGCCGGAGCCGAAGGACTTCGAGAGTCCTGCCGCCTCCAGCACCGCCGGTGCACCAGTCATTGGCCGCTGCCGCAGGGCGGGCCCTGCACCGGCCCCTGGTCGTACGCGATGGTCACCGTCACCGGCATGCCCTGGCGCAGCTCGGCCTGGCCTTCGCAGGCGAAGACGCGCGCCTGGTACACGAGGCTGGTGCGCAGCTCGGTCGTCTCGACCGACTTCGGGGTGAACTCGGCGCTCGGCGCAACATAGCCGACCCAGGCCGCGTACTTGCGATCGGGATGGCTGTCGGTGCCGATGGTCGCACGCGCGCCGACGGGCACGCGCCCGAGCGCGGCTTCGGGCAGGAACACGCGCGCCCACACGGGATCGGTGAGCGCCAGCGTCAGCGCGGTCTTCTGCGGCGAGGCCATGTCGCCCGGCTCGAGGATGCGGTTCTCGATCACGCCGGCTTCGGGCGCTTTGAGCTCGCCCTCGGCGATGTCGCGTTTGAGGCCGGCCGCAGCCGCGTCCTGCGCCGCGAAGCTTGCCTGCGCCGCCGCCACGTCTTCCTTGCGCGGACCCAGCACGGCCAGGCGATAGGTTTCCTCGGCCGCTTTCAGGCGTTCCTGCGCGGCATCGAGCGCGTGCTTGGCGCTGTCGGCCTGCTGCTGCGACACGAAGTGCCTGGCGACGAGATCCCGCTGGCGCTCGTACACGTCGCGCGCGTCGTCGGCGGCCGCCTGCGCGGCATCGCGCTGAGCCTCGGCCTGCCGGATTTCCTCGGGTCGCGAGCCGGCACGCAGCTTCGCCACCTGTGCGTTTTGGGCCGCGGCGAGCGCTTCGGCCTGCGCCAGCGCGAGCTGCAGGCGCGTCGTGTCGAGCCTGGCAAGGAGCTGTCCCTTGGCCACGCGATCGCCTTCGCGCACCAGCACCTGGTCGATGCGGCCGGAAGCGTTGAAGGCGAGGTCGACTTGGCGGATGTCGATGTTCCCGTGCAGCACCAGCTCGCCCGGCGCCACGCCGTGGTCGCGCTGCACCCACCAGGCTCCCGCCGCCACCGCGATCAGAACCACGGGCACTGCCACAAGTTTCTTGTTCATCGTGGAATCCTCTTCCGCCTGTCCGTCGCCAGGCCGTTGAAAAGCAGATCGAGATGCGTGTCGAGATGGCGTTCGTAGTCGAACGCCGGCGCCTCGAACGCGGCGAAGCTGTGCTTCCAGATGATCGACAGCAGGAGCGGTGCGATGACGATGCGCCAGGCGTAGTCGACGTCGACCGCGCGGAACTCGCCGCTGGCGATGCCGCGCTTGAGCACGCCGGTGAAGATCTCCCGCCCGCGGCGGATGACTTCGTCATGGTAGAACTTCGCGACTTCCGGGAAGTTGCCGGCCTCGGCGATCACGAGCTTGGGCAGGCCCGACAGCGGCGACTCGGCGATCCGGTGCACGAAGGCCCGCAGCAGGTTCGTCACCTGGGCGCGCGGGCTTGCCCGGGCGCCGTCCTGCCGGCGCGCGAGCTCGTCGAAACCGGCGACCAGCGAATGGCGCACTACGGCCTTGAAGAGTTCCAGCTTGTTCTCGTAGTAGAGATACAGCGTCGCCTTGGCGACGCCCGCGCGGCGCGCGACTTCCTCCAGCCGCGTCGCCGCGTAGCCGCGTTCGACGAACTCGGCCAGCGCCGCGTCGAGCAGCTCCTGCGGCCGCGCGTCGGCGCGACGCTGCCAGCGGGGTGGCGTTTGAGGTGCAGGCATTGCCATCGATGCAAATAAATGACTCGTGAGTCATTTATACGCCCTCTCCATGCATATTGCAAATCCGGGCCCGGCGGCAGAGGATGGCGGCGTACCACCGCGGCTGACTTTCCCCTACCGTCGAAGGAGGCATGCCATGGCACTCCAACTCACGTCCACCGCCTTCGCGGCCGTCGGCGAAATCCCGGCCAAGTACACCTGCCAGGGCGACGGCATCTCGCCGCCGCTTGCCTGGTCCGGCGTGCCTGCCAGCGCGATGAGTCTCGCGCTGATCGTCGACGATCCCGATGCGCCCGATCCCGCGGCACCGAAGATGACGTTCGTGCACTGGGTGCTCTACGATATCCCGCCCGGCACGACATCGCTGCCGGAGGCCGTGTCCCGCCTTCCGGCCGGCGCGC
>DATJQH010000067.1:0-3266 GCA_035505955.1 Rhodocyclaceae bacterium | reverse complement strand
CAACGCCGAGCAGCGCGAGCAGATCTGCGGCGCGGCGCTGAAGCTGGCGCGGGCCGTCGATTACACGCATGCCGGCACGGTCGAATTCCTGATGGATGCCGATACCGGCAAGTTCTACTTCATCGAGGTCAACCCGCGCATCCAGGTCGAGCACACCGTCACCGAGGAAGTCACCGGCATCGACATCGTCAAAGCGCAGATTCGGGTCACCGAGGGCGCGAGGATCGGCGATGCGGATTCCTATATCCCGGCCCAGAAGGACATCGCGCTGCATGGCCACGCGCTGCAGTGCCGCGTCACGACCGAGGACCCGGAAAAGAACTTCACGCCGGACTACGGCAAGCTCACCGCCTACCGCAGCGCGGCCGGCGCCGGCATCCGGCTCGACGCCGGCACGGCCTACACGGGTGCGGTGATCACGCCGTTCTACGACTCGCTGCTTGTCAAGGTAACTGCCAAGGGTCACGATCCCGATGAAGCGATCCGGCGCATGAACCGGGCGCTGCGCGAGTTCCGTGTGCGCGGGGTCGCCTCGAATCTCGCCTTCCTCGAAAACATCATCCTGCATCCGATGTTCCGCAGTGGCGAGTGCACCACGCGCTTCATCGACACGACGCCGGAGTTGTTCACCTACAAGAAGCATCGCGACCGTGCCACGCGCCTTCTGCGTTTCATCGGCGATGTCGACGTCAACGGCAATCCGGAAATGAAGGGCCGCATGCTGCCGCGTCTGCCGCTGGCGGCGCCGCTCATGCCGAAAGTCAGCCTCGGTGGCACGCCGCCGGAAGGTACGCGCGACCGCTTCAAGGCGCTCGGGGCAGCCAGATTCTCGGCGTGGATGCGCGAACAGAATCAGGTGCTGATCACCGACACGACGATGCGCGACGCGCATCAGTCGCTGTTCGCCACGCGCATGCGCACGGCCGACATGGTGACGATTGCCCCGCACTACGCGCGTCTGCTGCCGCAGCTGTTTTCACTCGAGTGCTGGGGCGGCGCCACCTTCGATGTGGCGATGCGTTTTCTCAAGGAAGATCCGTGGGAACGGCTGGCGCTCCTGCGCGAGGCGGCGCCCAACATCCTGTTCCAGATGCTGCTGCGCGCGTCCAACGCGGTGGGCTATACCAATTACGCGGACAACGTCGTGCGCTTCTTCGTCAAGCGGGCCGCAGCGAGCGGCATGGACGTGTTCCGCGTTTTCGACTCCCTGAACTGGGTCGAGAACATGCGCGTGGCCATGGACGCAGTGATCGAGAACGGCGCCATCTGCGAGGCGGCAATCTGCTACACCGGCGACCTTTTCGACCAGAGCCGGCCGAAGTACAGCCTCAAGTACTACGTCGACATGGCGAAGCAACTGGAGAAGGCTGGCGCTCATGTCATCGGCATCAAGGATATGGCCGGCGTCTGTCGGCCGCTGGCGGCGCGGGCGCTGGTCAAGGCGTTGCGCGACGAGGTCGGCCTGCCGGTACATTTTCACACCCACGATACGAGCGGCGGCAGCGTCGCCTCCGTGCTGGCGGCGATCGAAGCCGGCGTCGACGCGGTCGATGCGGCCATGGACTCCATGAGCGGGCTCACTTCGCAGCCGAGCATGGGCGCCATCCTCGCCGCGCTGGAATCCTCCGAACGCGCACCCGGCATCACCCACGGCGACATCCAGCCCTTCGCCCGATACTGGGAGGGCGTGCGCCACTACTACGCGCCGTTCGAGGCCGAGATTCGCGCCGGTACGTCCGACGTCTATCGCCACGAGATGCCTGGCGGCCAGTACACCAACCTGCGCGAGCAGGCCCGCTCGATGGGGCTCGACGCGCGTTGGTCGGAAGTGGCCCAGGCGTATGCCGATGTCAACCAGTTGTTCGGCGACATCGTCAAGGTCACGCCGTCGTCCAAGGTAGTCGGCGACATGGCGCTGTTCATGGTCGCCAACGGTCTGACGCCCGCAGACGTGGCCAATCCGGACAAGGAAGTGTCCTTCCCGGACTCGGTCGTGTCCATGTTCCGCGGCGAAATGGGTTACCCGGCCGACGGCTTTCCGCCCGCGCTGCAGAAGAAGATCCTCAAGGACAAGGCGCCGATCGAAGGGCGCGTCGGCGCGCATCTGCCCGATGTCGATCTCGAAGCGGCCCGCGCGGCGGCCGAGAAGGTGGCCGGCCGCCAGGTCGACGACAACGACCTCGCGTCCTATCTCATGTATCCGAAGGTGTTCACGGAATTCACTGCACACCAGAGCCACTACGGCAACGTCTCGGCGCTGCCGACACCGGTGTTCTTCTACGGGCTCTCCGAGAAGGAGGAGGTCGCCATCGACATCGACCGCGGCAAGACCCTGGTAATCCAGCTCACCGGCCGCGCCGACTCCGATGACGAAGGCATTGCGCACCTGTTCTTCGAGCTCAACGGCCAGCCACGCCCCATGCACATTCCCAAGGCGGGGCTGGCAGCGAAGAAGGCCCACCCGAAGGCCGAGGAAGGCAATCCCAACCACGTCGCGGCGCCGATGCCCGGTGCCGTGGCCACGGTTTCCGTCACGCCGGGCCAGAAAGTCGTCCGCGGCGGGCCGCTGCTGTCGATCGAAGCCATGAAGATGGAAACCGCGATCACCGCGGAGCGCGACGCGACCGTGCTGCGGGTGCTGGTGGCCCCGGGCGACCGCGTGGAACCCAAGGATCTGCTGATAGAACTGGGATAGCGGCTAATGTGACGGTCGCCGCGGGGCGACAAATATGCCGTTTCGCAGTTCCGGTTGTAGAATGCGGGAACCAATTGTCATCTTCCCGGGTCATCCTCGATGACCCGTGTCCCGGTTCCCAGTCGAACACCATCCCGTCTCCAAGATGCACGGTAGCTCCCTATTTCTCATTGATGCCATCAAGGCGCTGGCCTCGCAGCTGATCGTCTGGCATCACTTCGCCGTCTATAGCCCGATGTCGGACGCGGTATACCCGCACGCCCGCGGGGTCATCGACTGGCTGTATCGGGACGCGCGGCTCGCCGTGCAGGCCTTCCTGGTCGTGGGCGGCTTCCTGGCGGCGCGCTCGCTGGCGCCGCGGCCGGACGCGGTGGCGGAAAGTTTCGCCAGGAACAATCTGGCCCGACGCCTGTGGTCGCGCTACCTTCGTCTGGCATTGCCCTATGTCGCTGCCCTTGTCTTCGCGATCGCCTGCGCGGCATTCGCGCGCAGCCTGACCGGCACGCACGGTATGCCGGCGGCGCCATCCGTCGGCCAGGTAGCCGCCCACATCTTCCTGCTCCAGGACATC
>DATJQH010000066.1:0-5224 GCA_035505955.1 Rhodocyclaceae bacterium | reverse complement strand
AGTACAACGCGGCATGTCCGACCTGTTCACAACCGCTCCCCACGCGCCGCTGGCCGAACTGCTGCGGCCGAAGACCCTCGACGAGGTGATCGGCCAGACGCATCTGCTCGGCCCCGGCAAGCCGCTGCGCCTGGCCTTCGAGTCGCGCACGCCGCATTCGATGATCCTCTGGGGCCCGCCGGGGGTGGGCAAGACCACGCTGGCGCGACTGATGGCCGATGCCTTCGACGCCGAGTTCATCGCGCTCTCGGCCGTGTTCTCCGGCGTCAAGGACATCCGCGCCGCGGTCGAGCAGGCGGAGCTGACGCTGGCGCAATCGGGCCGGCGCACGCTGCTGTTCGTCGACGAAGTGCACCGCTTCAACAAGTCGCAGCAGGACGCCTTCCTGCCCTTCGTCGAGCGCGGCCTCCTGACCTTCATCGGCGCCACGACCGAGAATCCTTCATTCGAGGTGAACTCGGCGCTGCTGTCGCGCGCCTCGGTGTATGTGCTGAAGAGCCTGACGGAGGAGGAACTGGGGCAGTTGTTCGACCGGGCGCGCGAGAAGGCATTCCCGGAACTCGACTTCGACGCCGAGGCGAAGGCGCGCCTCGTCGGCCATGCCGACGGCGACGCGCGGCGGTTGCTGAATGTGCTGGAGACCGTGAAGACGGCGGCGCTGGCGGCGGCGCGGCGTACCGTCACGGCTGACTTTCTGGAGCAGACGCTCGCGCGCGACCTGCGCCGTTTCGACAAGGGCGGCGATGCGTTCTACGACCAGATCTCGGCGCTGCACAAGTCGGTGCGCGGTTCCAATCCGGATGCGGCGCTCTACTGGTACGTGCGCATGATCGACGGCGGTGCCGATCCGCTCTACCTCGCGCGGCGCGTGATCCGGATGGCGACGGAGGACATCGGCCTCGCCGATCCGCGCGCATTGCGCATCGCACTCGATGCGCTGGAAACCTACGAGCGGCTGGGCTCGCCGGAAGGCGAACTGGCCATCGCCGAAGCGGTGCTCTACATGGCCGTGGCGCCGAAATCGAACGCCACGTACGTCGCCTATAATTCGGCCCGCCGCTTCATCAACGAGGACCGCTCGCGGCCCGTGCCCGAGCACCTGCGCAACGCGCCGACCAAGCTGATGAAGGACCTGGGCTTCGGCGCCGAATACCGCTACGCGCACGACGAGCCGGAGGCCTATGCCGCCGGCGAGAACTACTTTCCCGACGGCATGCCCGAGGTCGAGTGGTACAAGCCGACGCCGCGTGGCCTGGAACAGAAGATTGCTGAGAAGCTTGCGCACCTGCGCGAACTCGACCGCAAAGCGAAAAAGAAATAGGACCGACCATGCTGGACATCCAACTCTTGCGCACCAACCTCGCCCTCGTCGCCGAGCGTCTCGCCACGCGCGGCATCAAGCTTGACACCGCTGCCTTCGGGGCGCTCGAGGCGGAGCGAAAGGACCTGCAGGTCCGTACGCAGGATCTGCAGGCGAAGCGGAACAGCCTCTCGAAGCAGGTCGGCATGCTCAAGGGCAAGGGCGAGGATGCCTCGGCCGTGCTCGCCGAAGTGGCCGGCATCGGCGACGAACTCAAGAAGAACGAAGACGCGCTCGCGGCGCTGCAGGAGCGCTACAACGCCTTCGTCGCGGTGATCCCCAACCTGCCGCACGAGAGCGTGCCGGTGGGCAGCGACGAAACGGGCAACGTGGAAGTCAGCCGTCGTGGTACGCCGTGTGCATTCGACTTTCCGGTGAAGGACCACGTGGAGATCGGCGAGAAACTCGGCGGCCTCGATTTCGAGACGGCGGCCAAGATTTCCGGCAGCCGCTTCTCGCTGATGAAGGGCGGCGTGGCGCGGCTGCATCGCGCGCTCGCGCAGTTCATGCTCGACACGCACACGGGCGAGCACGGCTACACGGAAGTGTATGTGCCGTACCTCGTCAATCCCGACAGCATGTTCGGCACCGGCCAGTTGCCGAAGTTCGAGGAAGATCTGTTCCGTGTGCCGCGTGCCGACGGCAGCCGCCTGTATCTCATCCCTACCGCCGAAGTGCCGGTGACCAACATCGTGCGCGACACGATTCTCGCTGCGGAGGCGCTGCCGCTGAAATTCGTCTGCCACACGCCCTGCTTCCGTTCCGAAGCGGGCAGTGCGGGCCGCGACACGCGCGGCATGATCCGCCAGCACCAGTTCGACAAGGTGGAACTGGTGCAGATCGTGCGGCCCGACCTCTCGTGGCAGGCGCTGGAGGAACTCACCGCTCATGCAGAGACGATCCTCGACAAGCTGGAACTGCCTTACCGGCGCATGGCGTTGTGCACGGGCGACATGGGTTTCGGCGCGGCCAAGACCTACGACCTCGAAGTCTGGCTGCCGGCGCAGAACACCTACCGCGAGATTTCGTCCTGCTCGAATTACGAGGCCTTCCAGGCGCGGCGCATGCAGGCGCGCTACCGCAACGAGAAGAACAAGCCGGAACTCGTGCACACGCTGAACGGGTCCGCGCTCGCGGTCGGCCGGACCCTGGTCGCGATCCTGGAGAATTACCAGAACGCCGATGGCAGCGTGACGATTCCGGCTGCGTTGCGTCCGTACATGGGCGGCGCGGACCGCCTTACTGCATAGCCAGGCCGGTCTGGATCGGCGAGCGCTTCGGCGATTCGAAGCGCACGAGGATGTCGTAGTAGGTGCGGACGTTCTCGACCAGGATCACGGCTTCGCCGCCGCGCGCGCGGCCGGCCTTGAGCCGCTCGTAGTATTCCGGCTGCGAGAGCAGGGGCAGCACCTTCTTCATGTCGTACCAGGAGTCCGGGTCGCGCCGCAGGGCCTGCGCGAACTGGCGTGCGCCGGTGAGGTGCCCCATGCCGATGTTGTAGGCGGCGAGCGCGAGCCACAGGCGGTCGGGATCGTGCACCTTCTCGGGCAGGCGGTCACGCAGATCGGCGAGGTATTCCGCGCCGCCGAGGATGCTCTCGCCCGGGTCGAGCCGGTTGACGACGCCGAGTTCGTCGGCCGTGTCGTCGGTCAGCATCATCATGCCGCGCACGCCGGTGTAGGACGTGGCGACCGGATCCCACTTCGATTCCTGGTAGGCGAGCGCCGCCAGCAGGCGCCAGTCGAGTCCGGTGATGTTCTGCGCTTCCTGGAAAATCGCCTTGTACTTGGGCAGAACCGCGCGCATGTCGTCGATGAACTGGATGGCGTTGATCGGCGTGATGCGCTTGAAGTGGCCGAAATGGCGGTCGTGCAGCTTGGCCAGGAAGCCGTTGGCATGAACCTCGGCCACGTATTCCTGCGCCTGCGCGCGCAGCAGCTCGTCGGTCGGGCGGAACGCCCAGGCGTACTCGACCTTGCCGGGCAGGTCCTGCGCCACGACCAGGTCGGGAAAGTAATTGACGCCAAGGTCGAAGTGGAGCGAATCCGTGGCGGCGAGTTCGGAGTGATACTCGGACACGCGCTGCATGAGGTCGATATCGTTCGCCACGCGCGGCCGCTCGATGACCACCGGCGGCTTGAGCGTGAGCTGCTGCAGGCTCAGTTCCTGCACCGAGCCGGCCAGCACTTCAATCGTGCGGCCCGCCAGCGCCGAGGGCTCGAACACGGGCAGCGATTCGGCGTGCTGGACGATCAGCGGCTGCGCCTCGCGCAGCGGTTTGGTAAAGCGGATCTGGTTGCCGGGCTGGATCGGAATCGAAGCAACGAAGTCGATCGCCTCCTCGTCCAGCAACTGGCGCAGCTTGACCGGATTGCGGGCGCGCACGACGCGCAGCTTCTTGTGCAGCGTTTCGGCGAATCCCTGCAGCAGGTCGAACTCGAAGCCGCTTTCCTCGCGTCCGCTGGTGGCGGGAACGTAGAACACCGGGTCGTCGAGTACACCGACCAGCAACTCGTCCGGCTGCTTGTCGTACGAAGTCCGGCCGCAGCCCGCAAGCAGCAGTAGGACCAGCAGGCAGGAGCAGCGTCGGCAGATTCGCGCCGAAGTCGCCGCGGAGGTTGCGCGCATGGCGCGCATTTTGCCACGACGCTCTGCCCCGGTGCCTGCCGCGATGCTAGAATGCGCCGCTCGGAGAGGTGGCAGAGTGGTCGATTGTACCTGACTCGAAATCAGGCGATGGGAAACCATCCGTGGGTTCGAATCCCACCCTCTCCGCCATATTCCCGCTCAATTCCCCCCGTTTTTGCACATTTCCACGCGCTGCTTGATGCGCGTCAATGCACGCATTAAAATAGCTGACAAAATAGATCAATTATTAGGAGTCTCCGTATGGAAGACCTGAAACAGAGAGTGCACGAACTGGTCACCACGAACCCCGTGGTGCTGTTCATGAAAGGCACGCCGCAGTTTCCGACCTGCGGCTTCTCGTCGCGGGCGGCGCAGGTGTTGAAGGCCTGTGGTGCGCGCGAGTTCAAGTATGTCAATGTCCTGATGGAATCGCCCGAGATGTGCAAGGCGATCTGCGACTACGCGCACTGGCCGACCTGGCCGCAGCTGTTCGTGCGCGGCGAGTTCATCGGCGGCGCCGACATCATGACCGAGATGTACGAGTCCGGCGAACTGCAGCAGCGCCTGCTCGGCGCGCAGCAGGCGCACGCGGTCTAGCCGCGCAGTTCCGCGCTCAGCTTCTCGATCATCCGGCGCGCCTGGCCCAGGTAGCCGGCGCCGAAGAGGTTGTAGTGGTTGAGGACGTGGTACAGGTTGTACAGCGTCTTGCGAACCTCGAAACCTGCGTCGAGCGGCCAGGCCGCGCGGTAGGCCGCATAGAACGATTCCGGAAAGCCGCCGAAGAGTTCGCTCATCGCGATGTCGGCCTCGCGGTCGCCGTGGTAAACGGCCGGATCGAATATCACCGGGGTGCCGTCGGGCAGCGCGGAGACGTTGCCGCCCCAGAGGTCGCCGTGCAGCAGCGACGGCAGCGGGTGGTAGTCGAGGAAGAACGCACTGAGCCGTTCGGCGAGCGATTCGCCAGCTTCGGCCAGCCTGCGCTCCATGCCGCGTTCGCGCGCCCGGGCGAGTTGCGGCTTCAGCCGGCGCTCGGCGAAGAAGCGCGGCCATTCGCGCTCCCAGCCGTTCTGCTGCGGCGAGTCGCCGATGAAGTTATCGGTGTCGAAACCGAAACGATCGCCGACGTGCCGGTGCAGGTCGGCCAGTTCGCGCCCGAGTCGCGCGGCGCTGGCACGGTCGAGCCCGGAGAGGTCGAGGAATTCGAGTTCGATCACGGCCTTGCCGTCGACGATGGCG
>DATJQH010000065.1:0-34435 GCA_035505955.1 Rhodocyclaceae bacterium | reverse complement strand
GGTCCCTCTGGTCAAGGGCGCTTCCGGCATCCTTGCCTTCGACGCGCAGGAAGCGCATGTTCCCGAGGCCGGCCCGTGCATCCGCTGCGGCAACTGCACGCGCGCCTGCCCGATGGGCCTGTTGCCGGTCGAGATGGGCGCCCGCGTCCGCGCCGGCGACCTCGATGGCGCCGCCAAGTTCATGCTTGGCGACTGCATGTCCTGCGGCTGTTGCGCATACGTCTGTCCCTCGCACATTCCGCTCGTGCAGTACTTCAACCACGCCAAGGGTGAGCTATGGGCCAAGGAGCGCGGCAAACTGCGCAACGAAGCGACCAAGCGCCTGGTCGAAGCGCGCGCCGTGCGCCTCGAACGCGAAGCGAAGGAAAAGGCCGAAGCCGCCGCGCGCCGCAAGGCGGAACGCGCCGCCGCCAAGGCCAAGGCAGCCGCCGAGGTGCAACAGCCGGAAGGAGAAACCGCATGAACGCACTCCACACACCGGTCTCCGCACCGTACACGACGACGACGCAAAGCGTTTCGCGCGTCATGGCCACCGTCATGCTGGCCCTCGCGCCGGCGACGCTGTTCGGCTTCTGGCTCTACGGCTGGCCGTCGATCTGGCTCTGGTCGATCACGGTCGGCGCCGCCGCTTTCGGCGAAGCGCTGTGCCTGCGCTTGATGGACCGCCCGATCCTGCCGGCGCTTTACGACGGCTCGGCGATCCTCACCGGCTGGTTACTCGCCTTGTCGCTGCCGCCCTGGGCGCCCTGGTGGATCGGCGCCTTCGGGGGCCTGTTCGCCACCGTGCTCGCCAAGCAGGCCTTCGGCGGCCTAGGCCAGAACCTCTTCAACCCGGCGATGGTGGCGCGCGTCGCACTGCTGATTTCCTTCCCGGTGCAGATGACTGCATGGGTCGCGCCGGCACCGCTCGGCTCGGCAATGGCGCCCGGCATTTTCGACGGACTGCTGGTCACGCTCAAGGGCATGACGCCGCAGTTCGACGCCATCGCCAGCGCCTCGCTGCTCGGCTTCGCCAAAACCGAAATGTCGCGCGGGGTCGACCTGCTGCAATCGCTCGGCCATGCACCCTCCGGGACCTGGTTCGGCAGCCGCGCCGGCAGCCTCGGTGAAACGGCGGCCTGGCTAATCGCGGCCGGCGGCGTAGCGATGATGTTCCTGCGCGTCATCACCTGGCACACGCCCGTCGCCATGCTGCTCGGCGTTGCCATCCCGGCCGCGCTCCTGCACACCATCGATCCGGCTCGCTACCTCGACATGTCGACGCACCTGCTCTCCGGCGGCGCGATGCTCGGCGCCTTCTTCATCGCCACCGACTACGTCACCTCGCCCAACACTTCGCAGGGGCAGATGATCTTCGGCTTCGGCTGCGGTCTGCTCACCTACGTGATCCGCACGTGGGCCGGCTATCCCGAAGGCGTCGCCTTCGCGGTGCTGCTGATGAATGCCGTGACACCGATCATCGACAGCTACGTGAAGCCGCGCATCTATGGCCGCGACCGCAAGGGCGTGGCGCTGAAAGCACAGAGGTAGACCGAAAATGCAAATCGGTGTCGCCTATTCCGAATCCACGCAACAGATCTGGCTCAACATCGACGTCCCCGAGGACGCTACGGTGCAGCAGGCCATCGAGAAATCCGGCATCCTCCGGATGTTCCCCCACATCGACCTCACGACGCAGAAGGTCGGTGTCTTCGGTAAGCTGGTCAAACTCGAGGCAGGACTACGCGCTGGCGATCGCATCGAGATCTACCGCGCCATCACCTGCGATCCCCTCACCGTGCCGCGCCGCGACGGCGTGGGTGACGACGACGAGTAGCTCCCGTACGCCGCGAACTCTCCTGAAGGGCGGCTTCGGTCGCTCTTCGCCATTTCGGTACGCCACTTGAGTATTGTCAACATCGCTCGCGTAACAAGGGGCGAAGATGGCCAATCGACTGCACATTTTTCGAAAAGACAAGAACCACGGCTGAAGGGGGCAACGCGGTGTCGAGCAAAGGCAGCGGGGAGGCCGGAATCCGGTCGCTGATCCAGCGACTGCCAGTCGCCATCGTGCGTCTCGACCTCGACGGGAAAGTGATCGCGACCAGCGACCGCTTGGTACAGATGCTCGGCTATTCGCAGGAGGAAGTGCCGACAATCGAAGTCTGGTGGCCGCTGGCCTATCCAGATCCAGAGTACCGGCAGGAGGTGATGGCCAAATGGGAAACCGCCGTGCGCGATTCCCTGCAGAACGGCACAGACATCCAGCCGATGGAATACCGGATCACCTGCAAGGGCGGCGAAGTCAGGGCGTTCGAGGTTTCAGGCGTGACGCTCACCGACGGGCTCATCGCCGTTTTTGACGATATCACCGAGCGCCAGCACGCCGAGAGTATCCAGCGCCGATTGATGCGCGAATTGCGCGCCATAAGTGACTGCAATGCGGCCCTCATGCGCGCTGACGACGAACAAGTCCTCCTTGACGAAGTCTGCCGCATCATCTGCGATGAAGCCGGTTACCGCGCGGCGTTTGTCGCCTTTGCCGGTCACGACCCCGAGCAGTCGTTGCGGATGGTCGCCTCGGCCGGCGTGGACGACGGTTACCTGACGGGCACCACCCTGACCTGGGCGGACCGTGGCCTGGGCCGCGGCCCGATCGGCACTGCCATCAGGACTCAGGAGATCGTCGTGGTCCAGGACATAGACTGCGATCCGCGCATGGCGCCATGGCGCGAGAAAGCCGAGGCGCGCGGCTACCGGTCTGCCATCGCCGTTCCGCTGAAGGGTGGGCGGCAGGATGCGTTCGGCGCGCTGCTGGTCTACTCCGGGTATGCCAATGCCATCATCCCCGAGGAAGTTCGCCTGCTTGAAGGCCTGGCCGGCGACCTCGCGTTCGGGATCAGTACGCTACGGACCCGCATCGAGCACGCGCAGGCGACCGCCCGGCTGGCGGCCAGCGAACAGCTGTTCCGTGCCCTGGTCGAGAACTCTCCCGATCCCATTGCCCGCTACGACCGGGATCTGCGCCGCGTCTATGTTAACCCGGCCATCCGGAAACTGTTCAAGGAATCGGCCGAGCGCGTGCTGGGCAATACTCCGGCCGTTTCGTCGCCGCTCGTAGACCCGGACCGCTACATGGCCAATATCAGGTGCGTGATCGAGACGGCCGCAGACTGCACCGACGACGGCGCATACCGGACCGTCGACGGCGAAGTTCGCTGGTCCAGCTGGCGCTTCACGCCCGAGTTCGGCGCCGACGGCACGGTAGCGACAGTACTGGTGGTCTCGCACGACATCACGGAGCGAAGACTGGCGGAGGAGACGCGCAAGGCACACATCCACTTCCTGGAAAGCATGGATCGGGTCAATCGCATCATCCAGAGCACCCGCGACCTGGACCAGATGCTGAGCGACGTCCTTGAGACCGTGCTCGACGTCTTCGACGCCGATCGGGCCTTTCTGCTACATCCATGCGATCCCGATGATACGCATTGGACCGTGCCGATGGAGCGTACACGTCCGGAATTTCCGGGTGCGCTGGCACTCGGCCAGCCGATCCCGATGGACCAGGATGTGGCGGACACACTCCGGGTCCTGCTGGACCACCCGGGTCCCGTCATCTTCGGGCCGGGCATGGATCACCCCCTACCCAAGTCCGCTTCGGAGCGCTTCGGCTTCAAGTCCTTCATTTCCATGGCGCTGCGCCCGAAGACCGGCAAGCCTTGGCAGTTCGGTTTGCACCAATGCTCGCACGAACGGAGGTGGACAACTCAGGAAATGCGCCTGTTCGAGGAGATCGGCAACCGGTTGTCGGACAGTCTCGACAGCCTGCTGATTGCCCGCAACCTGCTCGAGAGCGAGGAGCGCTTCCGGCTGGTGTTCGAGAACTCGCCGCTGCCCATCTGGGAAGAGGACTTCTCGCTCGTCAAGGTGCGCCTGGATGAACTGAAGGCCGTGCATGGTGCCACCCTCGAACGCCATCTGCTCGAACATCCGGAAGTCGTAAGGGAGTGCGCCGAACTTGTCCGCGTGGCAGATGCCAACCGCGCTGCCGTCGAATTGCATGGGGCAGGCAGCAAGGAAGAACTGTTCAGGAACCTGACGAAGACGTTCACCGATGAGTCATACGTGGCGTTCCGCCAGGAACTGCTCGCCCTCTCGCGCGGCGAAACCGAACTTCGGTTCGATATCGTGGTGCGGACGATCGCCGGCAAGAGGCGCGAGGTGACCGTCTATCTGTCCGTCTGTCCCGGTTACGAGCGGGACCTCGCCAAGGTCCTTGTCTCGCTGATCGACATCACGGAGCGCAAACAGGCCGAGGACAGCCTGCGCCTGGCCGCGAGCGTGTTCGCTTCCAGCCAGGAAGGTGTCGTGATCAGCGATCCCGCAAACCGTATCATCGACGTCAACCCCGCATTCACGCGCTTGACCGGGTACACGCGTGAAGAGGCGCTCGGCAGGAGCCCATCCTTCCTCGATGCCGGCCGTCAGGGTCCGGACTTCTACGACGCGATATGGCGCGATGTCGAAAGCAAGGGCGAATGGCAGGGAGAAATCTGGAACCGCCGCAAGTCGGGCGAGGTTTTCGCTGAACTGCTGTCAGTCGTCGCCGTCCGGGACAACCACGGGCACGTGAAGCATTATGTGTGCGCGTTCTCCGACATCAGCGTGATCAAGGAACACGAGGCCGACCTTGACCGCATCGCGCACTACGACATGCTCACGGGCGTACCCAACCGGCGCCTGCTCGGCGACCGCCTCGACCAGGCGATCGCCCGCGCGCGACGTCACGGCAGCAATCTGGCAGTCTGCTATCTCGACCTCGACGGTTTCAAGCCGATCAACGACCAGTTCGGCCACGAAGGTGGGGACAGGTTGCTGATCGAGATCGCACGACGCCTGCTGGCCATATCGCGCGGCGACGATACCGTCGCCCGCCTCGGCGGCGACGAGTTCGTGCTGCTCTGGAACGACATCGGTCCGGAGGCCCACTGCAACCACGCGCTCGATCGTGTGCTGGCAGAGGTGGCGGCGCCCATGTCCCTGGATGGCATTCCCGTAGCCGTGTCCGCGAGCATCGGCGTGACGCTGTTTCCCGACGACGACGTCGATGCCGACAGCCTGCTGCGCCATGCCGACCACGCGATGTACTCGGCAAAACAGTTGGGCAAGAACCGTTACCAGATGTTCGATTCGCGGCTGGAACGGCAGATTTCCTCGCGCGTCGAGTTTCTGAGCAAGGTGGCGCGCGGGATCGACAGCCGGCAGTTCGAGTTGTACTACCAGCCCAAGGTCGACTGTGTCTCGGGCTCCATCATCGCGGTCGAGGCCCTGTTGCGCTGGAACGATCCGGTGCTTGGCCTGCTCAGCCCGAGGGAGTTCCTGCCGCTGGTCGAGGAGGACAACCTCGCCTTCCGCATGGGTCGGTGGGTGATGGAAGAGGCCATACGCCAGGCACGGGCCTGGCACGAGGCAGGCCTCGACCTGCCGATCAGCATCAACGTCTTCCCGCGGCACCTCAAGTATCCAACATTCGTGGATGACCTGCGCGGGGCGATATCGGCCCACTGGCCGCAAATGCCCCGCGATCGCCTGATGATGGAGATCGTCGAGACCTCGGCACTCGAGGAACTCGACCCGATTGAGGAAGTGATAAAGGAATGCCTGCATTTGGGCATTCCCTTCTCTCTCGACGACTTCGGCACCGGCTATTCCTCCCTTATCTACCTGCGCCGCCTGAGCGTGGAGGAGCTGAAGATCGATCAGTCCTTCGTTCGCGACATGCTCGACGACCCCGCCGATCGGGCGATCGTGATAGGTGTGATCGGGCTGGGCAAGGCCTTCGGTTTGCGTGTCGTCGCGGAGGGAGTTGAATCGGAACGCCACGCTCGCGATCTGGTGGAACTTGGCTGCACGGTCGTTCAGGGCTACGGCATCGGCCGTCCGATGCCTGCCGTCGCCCTTCCCAAATGGCTCATCGATTTTCGTGCGCAAGGAGTCGCACTATGCAAGTGAACCTTCCCTTCAACCAGATCGAGTGGTCGGAAATGATGGCCACCGGTATCGCCCAGATCGACACCCAGCATCGTTATCTGATTGACACGCTGCGCGACGCCAACGCCAACCTGCCGGGCGATCGCCGTGGGACATTGCTTCCCGAAGTCACCCGGATGCTTCTCAACTACGCCATCATGCACTTCGATACCGAAGAAGGACTGATGCAACGCTATGGCTACGAAGCGGCATTCCCGGACGTCGCCCGCCAACACATCGCGCAACACCGGGCGTTTTCGCGGCACGTGGTCATCGTCTGCGACTCCCTGCGCGAGGGGCGGCCCGTTGCAAAACTCGATCTGCTGCAATACCTCAACAACTGGCTGCGAGACCACATCATGGGCATTGACCAGCTGCTCGGCGCGTTTCTTCGCGACGCACAGGAGCGCACGGGAACGCCTGTCAAGCCGCTCTGAAGAGTTCGGCGATCCAGGCTTTCTGGGCAGCGGCACGCCGTGTCGCTTCAAGGTGTTCCCGCACGCGCTTGCCCGCCGCCGCAAGCGGCATCTTTGCTTCGGGCTCGATCCCGTCACAGAGCACGACGTGGAATCCCAGCGGCGATTCCACGACCCCGGACAACTCACCCGCGCCGAGCTGAAATGCTGCCGTCTCCAATTCCTCATAGAGTTGGCCGCGCGGCACTTTGCCGAGCAGGCCGCCGTTCATCGCGGTCGGGCATTCGGAATGCTTGAGCGCCTGTTCCGCGAATCGACCCGGATCCTTCGCCAATCGTTCGCGAATGGCCTCGATCTTCGCCAGAGCCACTGCGCGCCTACTGCCCGGCAGGTCGTCGTTCACCGTCACGAGGATGTGTCTGAGTGACCGCGTCTCAGGCCGGACGAAGCGCTCGCGATGGTGCAGGTAGAAGATTTCGATGTCGGCCTCGGTCACGCGTACGGCCCCTGCGGCAATGCGTTCAAGGATCGCCTCGACCATGAGGTCGCGCTCGACGGCGCCCCGAAGCGTGTGAACATCGAGTCCGTTGCGCGCAAGGTCGCTCTCGAACTCGACCTCGTCCGGATACCGGTCCCGGATGTCCTTCAAGCTGGCGGCCACGGATGCCTCGGGCAGCAGGACCTGAGCCGCATGGTCGCTGGCCAGAATGCGACGCTCGATTTCGTGCTGGCGGGCGGCGACTGCCGTTACGCGCTTGCGCTCACCTTCGTCCAGCCCATCGGGCGACTTGCGGTACAGCTCGTGCGAGAGCTTGAGTGCAAGGTAGGCGTCACTGCAGAAGTCAGCCACGGTGGCACGCCGTGACGGGCGCCAGTGCGCACAGCGCTGCCTCGGGCACCAGCAGCGGCCGCCCGGGCAGGCAGGCAAAATGCACGTGATAGGCCACGCCGCCGGGCGCGTCGCGCAGTACCTTGATGACTTCGCCGATACTGTCAGCCGCCACCAGCACCTCGCCGCGCGCCGCCAGAGTCCGGCTCGCGCGCACCTTCTGCCGGAATTCGAAGGCACTGGGCACCCATGCCTCGTCAGCCCCGATCAGTTCTTCTTCCCGGCAGCCGACGATGCGACCAACATCCAGGAAGTGCACCGAGTAGATGATCTGATCCTGAAGGAAGGTTCCAACGTCGACCACGTGGCCGACGCTGCCGCGCCGGATCAGCAGCGCGCCGGTTTCCTCGCCGGGATAGGTGCCGTCATTGCGCACGTTGCGCGTCACGCGCACGGCAGCGCCGAGCTCCCACAACGCATTCAGCACGGCGGCTTGCCCCTTCCGATCGAAGACACGGGAATCCTGGCAATCCCGGCCGCGCGCTGGAACACACTGAACACCTTCTCGGTCTGCGCATCCGATCGCACGAAGTCGTCGTAGGCACGCACGAGCCAGCCACGGTAACCTTCGAATTCCGTCTCGCCATCGCGTGCGTTCGCGGCCAGGTAATCGTGGAAGCGCTGCAGGATGTGCAGGCGATACACCTGGACTACGGCACGCTCGTATGGCACCGCAAAATGTTCCAGGAAGTTCTCGACACCTTCGCAATCGGCCGTCTCGCCAACGAAATCGTATCCCGTACCCATCATGTCGTCTCCATCAGGAGTTGCAGGAGTTCATCATCTTCCGGTGGCCGCTTCCGCCCGGCAACGAACTCGCGCACGCGCGCAAGCAGCAGCCCGGCGTCGCCATCGTCAAGTTGGTGGCCCAGCCCGGCCATCACCAGCTGAACCGCGCGGCGGCCGGAGTGCTTGCCGAGCACAATGCGATGCTCGCGTCCGACCAGATGCGGATCAAAGCCCTGGTAGTTCTCGGGATCCTTGATCAATCCATCGACGTGAATGCCGGCCTCGTGAGTGAATGCGCCTGCGCCGACGAGACTCTTCTGCCACCCGACCGGACGACCGGAAGCCGCCTCGACGCGCGCAGAGAGCGCCGGAAACTCGCGCAGGTCTACGCCGGTGTCGATGCCGTTGCAGCGCTGCAGCCCAAGAACGACCTCTTCCAGCGGCGCGTTGCCCGCGCGCTCGCCAAGTCCGTTCACCGTCGTATTGACATGCGTGGCACCGGCGCGAACCGCTGCCAGCGTGTTCGCCGTTGCCATGCCGAGATCGTCGTGCGCGTGCATCTCGATCTCCAGATCGCTGCCTGCGCGCAGCGCCGCAATGCGGTCGAAAGTCGAGAACGGATCAAGGACGCCTAGCGTATCGGCAAAGCGGAAGCGCCGTGCGCCGGCACGCTGGGCCACCTCGACGATGCGCTGGAGAAAATCCACGTCGGCGCGCGAAGCGTCCTCGCCGCCGATGCAGACCTGCAAACCAAGGTCCGAGGCCTGACGGATGTGGCGCGGCATTTCGGCCAGGAGCCAAGCGCGGTCACGCGAGAACTTCGAACGCAGGTGCTGATCCGATGCCGGAACCGAGATGTCGATCGACTGCACGCCGAGCTTCCCGCAGGCGCAGACGTCCGAGCTGTTCATGCGGCTCCAGACCATCAACGACGCCGACAGGTCGAGGCCGACGAGCGCGCGGATGCTCTCCCGCTCGACGCCGCCCATCGCCGGTATGCCGACTTCCATCTCCGGCACGCCCAGCCGGTCCAGGCGGCGCGCAATCTCGATCTTTTCCTCGAGCGAAAAGGCGACGCCCGCCGATTGCTCGCCGTCGCGCAGCGTCGTGTCGTTGATGACAATGTTTTTCCAACGGGATGTCAGACGGTCCATGCCTTCTGATTAGCAAGTCCGGTGCCCGCGGCAAAGCATCACAAATTCAGGCAATTGCTCGCCTTTGTCGTAACGGTTGTCGCAAAACCGACAATGCCATGATGACGCCCTGTTGGTAAAGCACGACACGCCGAGAACCACTGCTTTTCGGCTGCATCATAGACACATGGCTCAATGAGGAACGTCCTGTTCCCGGCGCACGGGCTGGTTCTGCTCCATAGTCACCACTACTACTAATACAACGACGGAGGATCCTATGTTCAAGAGCATCAGGTTCACGGGCGCCGTTCTGGTCGGTGCCCTCGCAATGTTCCTGGCTGCCTGCGGTGGCGGCGGCGGTTCGGGCAGCAGTTCGTCCTCCAGTTCGTCGACACCGACGGCGGCCGTATCGACCGGCACCGTCACCGCCATGGGCAGCGTCTTCGTCAATGGCCACGAATTCAGCACCAATAACGCAAATGTCATTGACGACGACTCCGGCGCCACGACTCAAGGCAATGCGGCACTCGATGTCGGCATGGTGGTCAGCGTGCATTCCGCAGCCAACAGCACCCGGTCGATGCCGGTCGCCTCGGACATCCACATCAATCCGCTGGTGCGCGGCTTCGTCGATGCGACCAACCTGGCCAACTCGTCGAGTTCCACGAACACCATCACCGTGATGGGGCAGACGATCGACTTGCCGGCATCGGCAGCGTTCGTCGATCATCGCGCCTGCGTCACGGCCACGACGTCGCCATGCACGCCAATGTCCGGCCCCGCCGATCTCGTCACGACCGCGGGCAGCACGCCGGGAACCTACGTCGTGGTGCACGGCTTCCTGTTCGCGGGCACCTCGGCGCAACCCGTTGCCACACTGGTCAGCGTTCAGGATTACACGAGCGGATCTTCCTTGTTCAAGGTGCTCGGCCAGGTCAGCGCGACCAGCGGCACCACGCTGACAATCGGCGCCGAACAGCTCGACCTGAGTGCGGCCACCTGCACCAACAAGGGTGCCAGCGGCCCATGCACATCGACTTCGTTTGCCGTCAACGACGTCGTCGCCGCCTTCGGTACCACGGCGCCAAGCGGCGCCACCTTCGCGCCCGCGCATGCCCGCCTGAGCCCGCTGGTGCCGCAGACGACCGGCACGACCGTGGAAGTCGAAGGCAAGGTCACGAGTGTCAGCGGAACGACGTTCGTCGTGCGTGGCATCACCGTCGACGGTTCCGCCCTCACTCCCAGCCAGATTCCGGCAGTGGGCGACCGCATCGAGATCCTCGGCACCATCGCCTCGAACGGCACGAGCGTTACCGCAACGTCGATCGAGAGCAAGAGCGCCGCAGCGGCGACGAAGGTCCTGCTGGCCGGTCCGCTCGGCACCGTCGCCGCGGGCAGCACATCGGGAACGTTCAACGTCACGGTCCTTGGTCAGGCGGTAGTCGTGAGTTCCACCACGCTCATCGCCGATCGCACGGTCTTCCCGCGCCCGACGTTCAACATCACGAACTTCCAGACGTACCTGCAGGGCCTCACGTCGCCGTTCGTGATCGTGCGCGCGCAGGTTGATTCAAGCGGCACCCTGCAGGCCGTCGGCTTCGACGTCGTCAAGGCGTTCCCGAACAGCGTCGTCGCCATCGCCGGTCCCGCGGACGGCGCACCGACGGCCGGCACGCCGAATTCGGTGATGGTGCACGGGGTCAGCGTCCTTTACAGCACGACGATGCCGGCCAATGCGACCATCGCCGCGGGGACCAGCGTGGCGGCCTACGGCATGCTGAACCCGTCCGGTGCGATCGACACGACGGGCAACGGCGGCACGCTGTTCGTGTTCCGCCAGGGCGGCGACCGCTGCCTGCGCGGTTCCTGACGACGCATCGATCGACAAGAGACAAAGAGGCCTACAGCTGACCGTCGGCCTCTTTCTTCTTGCGTGTGTCTGGCGTCCCCACGGGGATTCGAACCCCGGTTCATACCGTGAAAGGGTATTGTCCTAGGCCTCTAGACGATAGGGACATATCGTTTGGTGGAGGTACGCGGGATCGAACCGCGGACCTCTTGCATGCCATGCAAGCGCTCTCCCAGCTGAGCTATACCCCCACAAGAGAGCGCGCATTATAGGGAGCCGAGATAGCGCTGTAAAGGCGCGCGGCGAACTTTTTTAGATCACCTTGCCGGGATTCATGAGACCCTTCGGATCGAGGGCCCTTTTTACCGCGCGCATCATGTCCATCTCGACGTCGCTCTTGTAGCGCAGGATCTCGTCGCGCTTCAACTGACCGAGTCCGTGCTCGGCGGATATCGAGCCGCCGAGTTCGGCGACGAGGTCGTGGACAACGCGGTTGACGCTAGCAGTCTGCGCGATGAACCCGGCGTTGTCCTGCGCCTGCGGCTTCGACTGGTTGTAGTGCAGGTTGCCGTCGCCCAGATGCCCGAAGCAGACGACGCGCACTCCCGGAAACGCACTCGCGAGCGCGGCGTCGCAGCGCTCGATGAACTCCGGAATGCGCGACACCGGCAGCGAGATATCGTGCTTGATCGAGACACCCTCGATCTTTTGCGCTTCCGAAATGTTCTCGCGCAGTTGCCAGAACGCCTGCGCCTGCGCCCCGCTGCGCGCGAGCGCGGCGTCGCCCGCCTCGCCGGCATGGACGGCCTCGATCAGCACGTCCTGCAAGGCCGCATCGAGTTCGGACTCCATGGTGTCGGAAAGCTCGATCAGCACCTGCCAGGGCGAATTGCCAGGCAAGGGATCGCGGCTGTGCGGAATGTTCTTCAGCACCAATTCGAGGGGGGGACGGCCGACCAGTTCGAAGGCGGTGATGCGGCCGCCGATACGCCCGCGCAGACGAGTCAGGAGCGCCACCGCTGCCGCCGGGGACGGTACGGTCGCCCACGCGGTGGCCACTTGGCGCGGACGTGCATACATCTTGAGCACGGCGGCGGTGATGAGTCCCAGCGTGCCTTCGGCGCCGATGAACAGATGCTTGAGGTCGTAGCCGGTATTGTCCTTGCGCAACCCGCGCAGGCCGTTCCAGACGCGGCCATCGGGCAGCACGACCTCCAACCCGAGACACAGCTCGCGGGCGTTCCCATAGCGCAGCACCTGCACGCCGCCCGCATTGGTCGACAGATTGCCGCCGATGGTCGCCGTGCCTTCCGCGGCCAGCGAAAGCGGGAAAAGCCGGTCGGTCGCCCTGGCCGTTTCCTGCACCGCCGCGAGCGTACAGCCGGCCTCGACGGTGATCGTGTTGTTGGCGACGTCGATTGCGCGCACGCGATTGAGCCGCGCCATCCTCACCACCACCTCGCCACGAGTCGGCGTCGCACCGCCGCACAAGCCGGTATTGCCGCCCTGCGGCACGATGGCGACGCCGGCCCCCGCGCACAGGCGTACGACCTCGGCGACTTCCGGCGTACCACCGGGACTGACTATGGCCAGGGCCGAACCGCTGTAGCGACCGCGCCAGTCGGTGACGAACGGGGCGACATCGGCCGCGTCGGTCAGCACGTGTCCGGCACCGACGACCGCGCGCAGCGAATCGATCAGGGAATTCATTGGCTCAACGCGTGTTCGATCGCTGGCAGCATACGCTTCACCGCCGCTGTGCCTTCCGGGATCGCTTCCGCTGCACGGTGGTAGTCCATCTGGCCGAGGTGCGCGAGCCTCGGGGCGAGCAGCACGTCGGCTGGCTCGCCCGCAAGGCGACTCCTGGCGATGCGCGTCTGCATGATCTGAATGCTGGTCGTCATTATGCTCACCAGCGAAGGCAGGCCGTTGTCCCGCTTCAGGCCGAGGCTGGCAAGGAGCCGGTTCTTCCAGCCGGTGCCGTGGCGTTCCTCGGGTGCGAGACTGCGGCGCAACGAACTGCCGACCACGTCCGATCCCAGGTCGACCGCAATGACCAGATCGGCACCAAGGGCACGGCAGAGCGATACGGGCACAGGGTTGACCAGCGCCCCATCGACCAGCAAGCGGCCGTCCCGCTGCACCGGCGTCAGCAGGCCGGGCAGCGAAATCGAAGCACGCACGGCCTCGACCACCGAACCCTCGCGCAGCCAGATCTCACGGCCCGTCCCGAGGTCGGTGGCGACGCAACCGAATGGCACGGGAAGGGATTGGATGTCCCGGTCGACAAAGTGCCGCTCGAAGAAGGCAAGCAGCTTTTCGCCCTTCAGCAGGCCGCCCGAGAGGCTGACATCCATGAGCCCGACCACTTCCTTCCACGTGAGGCCCGACACCCATTGTTCGAGCGCGTCGAGGTCGCCCGCCGCGTAGGCCGCTCCGACCAGCGAACCGATCGAGCAGCCGCAGACAACGTCGGGCCGCACGCCCGCCTCCTCCAGCGCGCGGACGACGCCGATGTGCGCCCAACCGCGCGCGGAACCACTGCCAAGCGCGAGGCCGATCTTGGGCTTCATGCTGCCGTCTCCAGCGTCGCAAACAGGTCGTGTACATCGCAGTCGGTGACCGTGACCGTCGCGAACTGGCCGACCTCGAGATCGTGGCCGTCGGTGACGTAGACAACGCCGTCGATTTCCGGTGCGTCGGCGCTGGAGCGGGCGATGGCACCTTCGTCGTCGATGTCGTCGACCAGCACCTCGATCGTTCGGCCGATGCGTCGTTCGAGCCGGCGCGTGCTGATGTCCTCCTGATGCTGCATCAGGCGCACACGCCGCTGCTCGCGCACTTCGTCGGGCAAGGCCCCCGGCAACGCGTTGGCCGCCGCGCCCGCGACCGGTGAATAGGCGAAGGCGCCGACGCGATCGAGTTCCGCCGCATCGAGGAACTGCAACAACTCGTCGAACTCCTGCTCGGTCTCGCCGGGAAAGCCGGCAATGAAGGTCGAGCGGATCGCAAGGTTCGGCACCGCCCGCCGCCAGGCGGCGATGCGATCGAGCATGCGCTCGACATCGCCTGGCCGCTTCATGAGCTTGAGGATGCGCGGGCTCGCGTGCTGGAAGGGCACGTCGAGGTAGGGCAGGATCCTGCCCTCGGCCATCAGCGGCAGCAGGTCGTCGACGTTCGGGTACGGGTAGATGTAATGCATGCGTACCCAGACGCCGAGTTGTCCGAGTTCGCGCGCCAGATCGACGAGCTTCGTCTTCACCGGTCGGCCACCGACGAAGCCCGTGCGGTACTTGACGTCGACGCCGTAAGCGCTCGTGTCCTGCGAAACAATCAGCAGTTCCTTGACGCCCGCATCGACCAGCTTCTCTGCCTCGTGCACGATGTCGCCGATCGGCCGGCTGACGAGGTCGCCACGCAATGCCGGGATGATGCAGAAGCTGCAGCGATGGTTGCAGCCCTCGGAAATCTTGAGATAGGCGTAGTGCTCGGGTGTCAGCTTGATGCCCTGCGGCGGCACCAGATCCACGAAGGGATCATGCAGTGGCGGCAGATGCTCGTGCACGGCAGCCATGACCTCGGGCAGCGCATGCGGGCCGGTAACGGCGAGCACCTTCGGATGCGTCGCACGCACGATGTCGCCCTTGGCGCCGAGGCAACCGGTGACGATGACGCGGCCATTCTCGGCCAGCGCCTCACCGATGGCTTCGAGCGATTCCGCGACGGCTTCATCGATGAAGCCGCAGGTGTTGACGACAACCAGATCGGCGCCGTCGTAGGTGGAGGAAATACCGTAGCCTTCGGCGCGCAGGCGCGTCAGGATCTGCTCGGCGTCGACCGTCGCCTTCGGACAACCCAGGGAAACGAAACCGACTGTCGGGGCCTGTTTGCGACGCGCCGTCACGCTACTTTTTTTCGGGGGTCTTTTCCGCGCTGCCCGCGGGGAAACCGGGGAAGGTGAAGCCGCCCATCAGCTTGCGCGTCTGTTCCTGCATGCTGTCCTGCATCTGCTGGAACATCTTGGAGCTCTGCTCGACGTATGCGCCCATCATGCTCTTCATCGCCGGCCCCTGGAAGGTCAGGAACTGCGACCAGAGCTCCTTGCTCATGCCCGCGTTGTCGCCGTAAAGATGCCGCGCCTGATCCTGCAGCTTCTTCTGCATTTCGGTGAACGCGCGGATGTTGTTCTCCAGATACTGTCCCATCATGCCCTGCATGGCATTGCCGTAGAACCGGATCATCTGGGCGAGAACGTCGGAAGAGAACATCGGCGCGCCGGCCGCTTCCTCCTCGAGGATGATCTGCAGCAGGATGCTGCGCGTCAGATCGTCGCCGGTCTTGGCGTCGACGACCTGGAACTCCTCCTGCCTGAGCACCAAGTCCTTCACATCGACCAGGGTAATGTACGTACTGGTCCGCGTGTCGTAGAGGCGGCGATTGGGATACTTCTTGATCAGTCTGACTGCATCGGCCATTTCTGTCTCCCCGCCGCTCTATGTCGGTAATGTCGTGGCGGCGCAGCAATTATAGTGCGAAACCCCCGTCGCGGCGGGGGTTTCCCTTGCTGCTGCGCGCGACCGCGCTTACTGAAGGTATAGGCCGCCGTTGATGTTCAGCGTCGCACCCGTCATGTAACCCGCCAAGTCGGAGGCGAGATACGAACACAGCGCGCCCATTTCCTCGGGCTTGGCGAGGCGCTTCATCGGGATGGTGTCGACGATGCTCTTCAGGACATCCTCGCGGATGGCCATCACCATCTTGGTGGCGACGTAGCCCGGGGCGATGGCGTTCACCGTCACGCCCTTGGTCGCCAGTTCCTGCGCCAGCGCCTTGCTGAAGCCGATCACTCCGGCCTTGGCGGCCGAGTAGTTGGTCTGGCCGGCCTGGCCCTTGACGCCGTTCACCGACGCGATGTTGATGATGCGGCCCCAGCCGCGCTCGGCCATCTTCGCCGAAACCTGCTTCGTCATGTTGAAGAGGCTGGAGAGGTTGGTGGAGATGACGGCGTCCCACTGGTCCTTCTCCATCTTGGCGAACATGCGGTCGCGCGTGATGCCGGCGTTGTTCACCAGGATGTCAATCGGGCCGACCGCGGCTTCCGCCTCGCCGACCATGCGCTTGCAATCGTCGATGTTGGAGACGTCGCCAGCAACACAGACGAACTCCTTGTAGCCGGCCGCGGCCATTTCCTTCAGCCACTCGTCCTTGTTGTCGTATTGCGGATGGTAGGCCGCGACGACCTTGTAGCCATCCTTGACGAAGGCCTGGCAGATCGCGGTGCCGAGACCGCCCATGGCGCCGGTGACGAAAGCTGTGCGTTGGGTCATTTCACTTCTCCTAGTTGATATCGGCGGCTGGGGTCAGTACATGTGCTGGCCGCCGTTGATGGAAATGTTGGCGCCGGTGACGAACGCCGCTTCTTCTGAGGCAAGGTAAGCCACGAGCCCGGCCACCTCCTCCGGCTTGCCCAGCCGCGACTGCGGGATCTGCGGCAGGATCTTCGATTCCAGCACCTCGTGCGGAATCGCCATGACCATCTTGGTGCCGATGTAGCCGGGCGAGATCGTATTGACCGTCACGCCCTTCTTGGCCACTTCAAGCGCCAGCGCCTTGGTGAAGCCGTGCATGCCGGCCTTGGCCGCGGAGTAGTTGGTCTGGCCGAAGGCGCCCTTCTGCGCGTTGACCGAGGCTATGTTGATCACGCGCCCCCACTTGCGCTCGACCATGCCATCCATGACCTGCTTCGTCATGTTGAACACCGAATCGAGGTTGGTGTGCATCACCGCATCCCAGTCGGACTTGGTCATCTTCTTGAACGTCATGTCGCGCGTGATGCCGGCGTTGTTCACGAGCACGTCAATCGAGCCGACTTCCTTTACCACGCGCTCGACGCAGGCCTTGCAGGAATCGAAATCGGTGACGTCGCAGGGATAGCCGATGAAGCCGTAGCCCATGTCGTTCATCTTGCGCAGCCAGTCCTGCGCCTTGGTATTGCTCGGGCTGTAGGTCGTCACAACCTTGTCGCCGAGCGCCGCAAGCTTCACGCAGATGGCCTCACCGAGGCCGCCCATGCCACCGGTCACCAACGCAACGCGCTGCGAGTTCATGCCTTCTCCTTGACGTAACGACCTGGCGCAGGTTCACCGGGCTTGTATTTCCTGCTACCCAGGCTGCCGCGCGCCGGCACTTCACCGCCGGAATGTTGCTTGAGCCAAGCCGCCCAGCGCGGCCACCAGCTTCCCGGCACTTCCATGGCGGACGCGAGCCATTCGTCGGCACTCGCCGATTTGCTGTCGCCCACCCAGTGGCTGCGCTTGTTCTTCGCTGCCGGGTTGATGACGCCCGCAATGTGGCCCGAAGCGCCGAGTACGAAGGTCGTCTCGCCGCCCAGCAGCTTGCGGCCGAGATACGAGGTCTTCCAGGGCACGATATGGTCCTCGCGCGTTGCGAGGATGAACGCCGGCATGTCGACCTTGCGCAGATCGACCTTGGCGCCGCACACCTTGAGCTTGCCGGGCACGCGCAGGTTGTTTTCGAGATAGGTGTTGCGCAGGTACCAGGCCGCGAACGGCCCGGCCAGGTTGGTCGAATCCGAGTTCCAGTACAAGAGATCGAACGCCGCCGGCTTGCCTCCCTTGAGATAGTTGCCGACCACATACTGCCAGATGAGGTCGTTGGCACGCAATGCCGAAAACACGGAAGACAGCTCGCGCCCGGTCAGCAGGCCGCCTTTGCCGATCGTGTTCTCGCGCGCAGCCACCGATGTTTCGTCGATGAAGCAGGCCAGCTCGCCCGGCGCCGAGAAATCGAGCAGCGTGGTGAGCAGCGTCAGCGAGGCGACGTCGTCCTCGCCGCGCGCCTTCATCACGGCCAGCGCGGCGCCGATGATGGTGCCGCCGACACAGAAGCCGAGCGCGTTGACCTGGTCGACCTTGCAGATCTCCTTGGCCACCTTGATCGCCGTCAGCACACCCTGCTCGACGTAATCGTCCCAGGCCAGATGTCCCTGCGCCGCCTGCGGGTTACGCCACGAGACCAGGAACACGGTATTGCCCTGCTCGACGGCATAGCGCACGTAGGAGTTTTCGGGCTGCAGGTCGAGGATGTAGTACTTGTTGATGCACGGCGGCACCATCACGAAGGGCCGCTTCGCGACCGTCTCGGTGAGCGGCGCGTACTGGATCAGCTGCATCACCTCGTTCTCGTACACCACCGCGCCGGGCGTCACGGCGAGGTTGCGGCCGACTTCGAAGGCCGCGTCGTCGGTCATCGAGATGCGGCCCTTGTCGAGGTCGGCGATCAGGTTCTTGATGCCCTGCGTGATGCTCTCGCCGTTGGTCTCGATCGCCTTGCGGATGAACTCAGGGTTGGTGGCGACGAAGTTCGACGGCGCCACGGCGTCGACGAACTGGCGCGTCACGAAGCGCAGGCGGTCCTTGGTGCGTTCGTCCTCCACCGGCGCCGCCTCGGCCATCTTCTTCAGGTAGTCGGCGTTGATGCGGTAGGCCTGCCGCAGGTAGTCGAAGACCGGGCTCTCGGCCCAGGCCGGATTGTCGAAGCGACGGTCGCCAGCCTCGGCCGGCATCACGATCGGCGAGGCCTGCCCCTGCGGTCGATTGAGCATCGCCTGCCACAGGGTGGCATGGCGCTGGCGCCACTCTTCCTGCAGGGCAGCCAATGCCTCACCGTGCGGCTGCCAGGCTTGCGCCATCTGTTGGATTGCAGCCGCGAAATCCGGAGTCTCCGACATCTCCTTCTTTCCTTCCCGGCGCCACGCGCCGATTGTCATTGTTGTAAAACCGATTTTGCGTTGCACCATCGGCGGTGTCAAGCCGAGGATTGTTGCGCTTAGGCGGCGACGCCGAGCCGCTCTATCACGTAGTTGGTAAGGGCGATCGAGCCGATGCCGGCCGCGATCAGCAATACCTGCTGCACCGTGGCCGCCAGTTCGGGCCGCCGGTGCAGACCGGGGATCAGGTCGGCGACGGCGACATAGATCATGCTCGCGGCCGCGATCGCGAGCAGCGCCGGCACCGCCGTCTGCGCCGACGACAGTGCGGCCCATGCGAGCAGCCCGCCCACCAGCGTTGCCAGGCTCGACAACAGATTGTAGGTAAGCGCGCGCGCCTTCGTGTAGCCGGAGTGCAGCAGGATCAGGAAGTCGCCGACCTCCTGCGGAATCTCGTGCGCAACGATCGCCAGCGCCGTCACCAGCCCGAGGCGCGGATCCTCCATGAACGCGGCGGCGATCAGCACGCCGTCGACGAAGTTGTGGAAGGTATCGCCGACCACGATCATCATGCCGCTACGGCCGTGGTCGTGGTCATGCCCGCTGAATTGCGGTTCGTGGCCCTCGCAGGACTCGATGTGGCAGTGGCGCCAGATCACCAGTTTCTCGAGCACGAAGAAGCCGAGGATGCCGGCCAGAACGATCGCGCAGGTGGTCGTGGCATCGCCGCTCGCCACCACGGCTTCAGGCAGCACTTCCAGGAACGACGCTCCCAGCAGCGCGCCGATGGCATAGCTGACGAGCATCGGCACCCAGGCCGCGCGCGCGTTGAAGGCGAAGCCGGCCGCCGCAGCCACCGAAAGCGCGCCGCCGGCGAGCGAAGCACCGACAATCCAGGTAAGGGTGTTCATTGCGCGATTATAGGGTCCAGATCAGCGTCGCCATGCGACCGGTATTGCCTTCGCGGCGATAGGAGAAGAAATGGTCGGCCTCAGTGAACGTGCAGCGATCGCCGCCGAAGACGCGCGTGACTCCCAGCGCGGCCAGCCGCTGCCGCGCGAGCGCGTAGAGGTCCGCAAACCACTTGCCGTTCGGCCTGGCGACGAAGGCTTCCGCCGCTGCTGCGTCGTGGTCGACAAATGCGGCGCGCACTTCGTCGCCCACTTCGAACGCCGTCGGTCCGATGGCCGGTCCGAACCAGGCCATCAGCCGGGCCCCGGGGATCCCCGTCGCAGCGACGGTTGCCTCGACCACGCCTGCGGCAAGGCCGCGCCAGCCCGCGTGTGCGGCCGCGACGACGCTGCCGGCGTCATCGCACAGCAGTACCGGCAGGCAGTCGGCCGTAAGCACTGCGCACACGACGCCCGGGGAGCGCGCGAAGCTCGCGTCCGCTTCGACGCCGGTCGCCGCCGTTTCTGAGTCGACGCAGCGGATGCCATGCACCTGCGTGAGCCACTTTGGCTCCGCAGGCAGATGGGCGCGCAGCCCCGCACGGCGTACCACGACGGCTGACTTTGCGTCGCCAACGTGATCGGCCAGGTTGCCATGCGTGCGCGTGGTCGAAAGCGCACGCACGTTGGCGGGCGCGGGCCAGTCGGGTTCGATGAAGTGCGGTCCAAAGTCAGCCATCGCGGCACGCCGCGAGCAGCGCCTCGAAGTCGTCAGGCAGTGGCGATTCCCATGTCATTTCGATGCCCAACGCCGGATGCACGAGCGCGAGCCGCCACGCGTGCAGCGCCTGGCGCGCAAATGCGTCGAGCCGCGCGTCGCCGCACTTGCGCTTGCCATAGACCGGGTCGCCGACCAGCGGATGGCCGATCGACGCCATATGCACGCGGATCTGGTGCGTGCGCCCCGTTTCCAGCCGGCATTCGACCAGCGTTGCCGCGGCGAAGCGCTCCTGCGGCTCGTAATGCGTGCGCGCGTCGCGCCCGGCGCCGCCGCGTTTGACGACCGCCATCTTCGTGCGCTGCACCGGATGGCGGCCGATCGGCGCATCCACCGAGCCTGCACGGGCGACCGCGCCATGCACCAGCGCGAGGTAGTGCCGCTTTACGCTGCGCGCCTGCAACTGGCGCACCAGGTCCGTCTGCGCCATCAGCGTCTTCGCCACAACGAGCAGGCCGCTCGTGTCCTTGTCGAGCCGATGCACGATGCCGGCGCGGGGCACCTCGGCAAGCGACGGCGCGTGGTGCAGCAGCGCATTCATCATCGTGCCCGACCAGTTGCCGCTGCCCGGATGCACGACCAGCCCGGCCGGCTTGTCGATCACCAGCAGATGCTCGTCCTCGTATACAACGTTCAGGGCGATGGCCTCCGCCCGGTGCTCTCCTTCGGCCATCGCGGGCGCGGCGTCGACCCGCACCGCCTCGCCGCCCAGCACCTTGCGCTTGGCATCGGCTGCGGCACCATCGACCGTGATGCGGCCTTCCTTCATCCAGTTCTGCAGGCGGCTGCGCGAGTGCTCCGGATACAGACGCGCCAGCGCCGCATCCAGCCGCAGCCCGGCGCATGCCGCCGGAATGATCGTGACCGCTGGGCTATAATCGCCCGCCTTGGTTTCCCCGGTGTTCATCATGCGTAGTTTAGCCGCTCTCCTCGCCGCGCTTCTCGCCGCCGTCACGCTCGTGCTGGGCGGGTGTGGGCTGTTTCCCGAGGACAACGACGAGACGGCCGGCTGGTCGGCCAGCAAGCTCTACGGCGAAGCCAAGGACGCGATGGGGAGCGGTAGCTACGACAAGGCCATCAAGTACTATGAAAAGCTGGAAGCGCGCTACCCGTACGGCCGCTTCGCGCAGCAAGCCCAGCTCGAAATCGCCTATGCGTATTACAAGCAGCAGGAGCCCGCCTCTGCCATCTCCGCCTGCGACCGCTTCATTACGCTGCACCCGAACCACCCGAGCGTCGACTACGCCTACTACCTCAAGGGCCTCGTGAACTTCAACGAAGACCTCGGGCTTTTCGGGTCGATTTCCGACCAGGACCTCACTGAGCGCGATCCCAAGGCCTCGCGCGAGGCCTTCGCAACGTTCAAGGAACTGTCGACGCGCTTCCCGGAAAGCAAGTACACGCCCGACGCCATCCAGCGCATGAACTACCTCGTGAACGCGCTCGCCTCGCACGAGGTACACGTCGCCGATTACTACATGCGGCGCGGCGCCTACGTTGCCGCGATCAATCGCGCCCAGTACACCATCAAGACCTATCCGGACGCGCCCGCCAACGAGGAAGCGCTGGCGATCCTGATCAAGGCCTACGACACGCTCGGCATGCAGGACCTGCGCGCCGACGCGGAGCGCATCCTGACCAGGAACTTCCCGAAGAGCGCCTACCTGACCAGCGACGGCAAGAAGACGCCGGCCTGGTACCGGTTGTGGTGATTCAGCGGCCGCGCTGACGGCGCGTCTCGAAGAGGCAGATCCCCGAAGCCACCGACACGTTCAGGCTCTCGACGCTGCCAACCATTGGAATTCGCGCCAGGTCGTCGCAGGTTTCCCGCGTCAGCCGGCGCAATCCCGCACCTTCCGCACCCAGCACCCAGGCCAGCGGCCCCTTGAGGTCGACCGCGTAAATATCCTTCGCCGCCTCGCCCGCCGCGCCCACGACCCACACGCCGCGCTCCTGCATCTCGCGCAGGCTACGCGCCAGATTCGTGACCATGATGTAGGGCACCGTATCCGCGGCGCCGGACGCGACCTTGATTGCCGTCGCATTGAGCCCGCAGGCTCGATCCTTGGGCGCCATCACGGCGTGCGCACCGGCCGCGTCCGCCACGCGCAGGCACGCGCCGAGGTTGTGCGGATCGGTAACGCCATCGAGCACCAGCAGCAGCGCCGGCTCCGAAAGATTCTCCAGCACGTCATCGACCGTCAGATGCTTCTGCGTCGCCGCGACGCGCGCAACGACGCCCTGATGCCGCGCCCCGCCGGCCATGCCGTCCAGCCGCGCCGCATCGACCGGCAGCACGCGCACGCCAGCCTCCGCCGCAACTTTCAGCAGATCGCGCACGCGACCATCCTGGCGGCCTTCTGCGACGTAGAGTTCCCTCACGTCCTCCGGCGCATGGCGCAGCTTGGCGGTGACGGCGTGGAAGCCGTGGATCAGGCGGGTTTCAGTCATGAGTGCTTCCCCTTCAATGCGGTCTGTCCCGCGAGGCACAAGGGTGGATTGTATTCACGGGCGCGGTGCGCGCACGCGATCGAAAGCCTGACGGCAGTGCTATCCTGCCCACCACCAACGACCTGCCCCGGGGAGACGGCAAGGACATGGACGAGGACATCGGCACGGGCGAGCGCCGCTGGAACGGATGGGGCCGCTCGGGGACCGAGTATCCGCTGAAGCTCGGCTATCGAAACGCGCTGGTGTGTGACGGATCGATGATTTCGGCGAATCCCGGCGTCAATCCGTCGCTGTCCATCACCGCGATCGCGGAGTACATCATGGCGCAAGTTCCGGACCGAGCAACCGGCGCAGGCGGGAAGCCCGCGCCGTCAGACCGTTCCTAGCCCCTGCCGATGTTCTTCAGCAGGTCGCCCAGACTGGCCTGCAGCTGATCGCCGGAAGGCATTTGGCCGTTGGGCGTCAGGTGATTGATCAACTGCGGCAGCAGCGCCGCCAGCCCGGCCGACGCGTCGCCGTGGCTGACACCCGCCTGCTGCGCGACCTGCGCCACCGTGTCGTGGCCCAGGACCTTGGTCACGTCGTCGGCGGAGATAGGCATGTTCTCGCCCGTGCCCACCCATGAAGCCGCATGCTCCCCCAGACCGGCCTTCTGGAAGGCGCCGATCAGGCCGCCGAGCCCGCCAAGGGCGCCCGCGCCCTGGCCGCCACCCAGCACATTGCCAAGCATGCTGCCCAGGCCGCCGCCGGACGACTGCCCGTTGATCATCGAGAGTGCCACGGGCAACAGCGCAGCCAGCAGACCCGCGTTTGCGCCGGCACCTTGCGCCTGTCCCTGACCCTGGCCGAGGGCCCCACCCATCACACCGCCGAGCACGCTATCGAGAAGTCCCATGTCCGCATCTCCACTCATGTCGATTGAGAATCACGTCAAGCGCCACAACGCTCGACCCATCCGGAATATTCCGGGCGGCCATGGTAACACCGGTGCTTGAAGGCCGAGCTAGCTCGAATCGTGAATTTTCTAGCCGGCGCCTGATCCGGCCAGCTAGTCCCTATATGCCTCGACGGGAACGCGGATCCGGATGTCGTCGCTGACCTCGGGAATGTATTTCGTCATCCCGAACTCGGAGCGCCTGATTGTCGCCGTCACATCGCCACCGCAGACGTTCGACCTGCTTCCGTGGCCTGAGACGCAGCGAAATCCGATCACATCGACGTGCAGCGGCCTGGTCACGCCGAGCATGGTGAACTCGCCCTCGGCTCCCACGACCTTGCCATCCTTGAAGACCAGCGAACTCGACTTGTATTTCATCGTCGGGTACTTTTCCACATCGAATAGGCCCGGGTCGGAAAGGTGCTTGGTCCAGGCGGACGAACTCATGTCCAGGGACGTAGTGTCGATCGTAAGATCGACGCTGCCCTTGCCTGCGGCGAAGTCAAGCAGAACTGTCCCCGAGGCGCGGTTGAACCGGCCCTGCTGGGTTGTGATACCGAGGTGAGCGATTTCGAACGTCGGCACCGTGAAGTTCGGATCGATCGTGTACCTGTCGGCCGCAACGGCCGTACTCCCCACCATGACCACGGCAAGCAGGACGCCCAGATGTCTTGGCAGCATGTCTATCCTTTCTTCGAAATTGTGCGCAACT
The DNA here is from genome assembly GCA_035505955.1 of Rhodocyclaceae bacterium. Lineage (GTDB taxonomy): Bacteria > Pseudomonadota > Gammaproteobacteria > Burkholderiales > Rhodocyclaceae > Fen-999. Next base: position 9,910 of record DATJQH010000065.1, on the reverse strand, counting down.
GTTCCGCCCGCCTAGTGCGAAGCCGGAAACGCTTGCAGGAAGCCCGCGACGTTAACCATGTCGTCGTGAGACAGCAGGTGCGTGATCTGCTTCATCGGTGTCCCAGGCCGGCCCTCTGTCTCCTGAAACACATGAAGCTGCTTCACCAGGTAGTCCTCATGCTGGCCAGCCAGCCGGGGAAACGCTCCCATGCCCTCGGCATTGGCGCCATGACAAGCGAAACAAGGAGCAGTCTCCTTCTCCGGTATGCCCTGTTCGAAGATCTTCCGGCCAGCCGCCATTTGCGGTTCCGTCGTCGCGATGTTCGCCTTCGCCGTCTGCCTGCTGAAGTATTCGGCGAGCCCCTTGATCTGGCCGTCGGTCAGGCTGCGACTGATCCCCCACATGTACTCGTAGCCCGCGGGATCGGATCGATGGTGACTGCGAAAACCTTCCAGTTGAGCAACCAGATAGGCTTCCTGCTGGCCCGCAAGCCTCGGGAAGTTGGGCGATACCGAATTGCCGTCCACTCCGTGACAGTTCGAACATACTTGCAGCGCCGTGACTTCCGGATTGATGTCCGGGTTGGCCAGATCCCGCGAGCGCTCGAGGTTGGTACATCCGGCGAGGGCCAGCATGGCGACAGAAGCAAAGCAGATTTCTTTCATTGTCTCCTCCCGGGAGGGTGCAGTCGCGGTCAGTAAGCCGCCCACACGTAAAGGAACAGCGTGTTGTTGTCCTTAGCGTTGCGTCCATTGCCGTCGTAATTCGATTTCGCTCCCAGGTACTGATTCCACATGAAGTACTGAACTCCGACCCGGACGTACTGCACCGGGTTCCAGAACACTTCGGGCGCCCACAGCCGGGAATTCGGCACCGCCGCCGGATTCGAGTAGAGGATGGAATCGCTGCTGCCACGAATGCTTGAGTACGCAAGTGCCGCACCGTACTTAGCCCGATACACGTACGTGAGCTTGGCGCGCACATAATCGAGCGTGTTGGAGGAATTGGCGAAGGCGCCCAGATACTCCGGATTGCTGGTGTTCCACAAGGCGTCCGCATAGCGCTGCTTCTCGTGTGTGTAGCTGAACATGGCCGTCACAACGTGCGGATCGAGGATGTACTGGTATTGGCCGTCGATGCCGTAATTCGTGAACCGTGCCGTCGGGCTGCTCATGTCTTCGGCGTCAGAGTACGTCTCCGCTCTCATGCCATGTAGGCCCACCATCGCGCTGTTCGCTCCCCAGTCATGATTGAGGGCCAATCGCCAATAGGGGTTGAGGCCTTTCAGGCGAAGGAACGAATCGATCTCCCCGGCAGGAACTTCGCCGAACGCGGAGAACGCCTTGTCCGCAGCCTTGTACAAGCCGAACTCGCCATAGATCGTGTTGTTCCAGAACGCGTACGCAGTTGCCCCGGCGCTGGCCTGGCCCAGGCTCTGGATGATCGGCATGGCCGGGACATCGACAAACGGACCACCGGCATTTCCGCTTGGATTGCTCACCGGCACGTAGGTCGGTACCGGTGTAAACGCGCTGTTATGCGTATTCCACACATCGGCCACGCCCGGATTGTTATTCAGGCTTAAGCCAACGATCAGGTCCTGGTTCTTGTCGATGAACCGATCCGCATATCTCAGATCGATCTGATCTGCGTGCGACTTGCTGACCCAACTGCCCTGATCGTTGAGGTGGTCGAACCGATCCCATGTCCACTGGATGAAGGTGCCGATGTTGTCCGTGATCTTTCCGCAGCAAAGTACACTCGCCGTGGTGAACTCGAACCGGCCGTTGTGCGGGAAGTCCGCTTCGATGTCGGAACTTCCGGCAGTCGACGCCACTTTGGCGGACGACGCGACCCCCATCACGGCCAGCGGAACAGTGGCGCGCTCACCCATTGTGTACCCCGTGAGCTTGAACTTGCGCCCGTAAGGCGTCAGTTCGGGGAACTGCCCCCCCGCGTGACATGCGAGACAATTCTGTCCGGTCTGCCGTGCGAACAGCGGCAGCGCCCAACCATCCGCCGGCAGCAACGTCAGAACTGCAATAGAAACGGTGATTACTACCCAGGATTTTCCAAATACTCTGGCAATTCTTTGTGCCATTGGCCCTTGCATCATTAGTCCTTCCATTTGCGCTGATCGGACGAACGAGACTGACAGCTACCGTAAGTTGGCCACTCGAACGACGACACGGCTAAAGGCGCCACGTCGATTGACCACTAATGCTCTAAGGGAATGTTTCGCAAGAAGTGGGCACACGCCCGACTGGGCATCCGTTGGCCCGGGCGACAAAGCGAAAAAGACCGATGATTGACAACATTTGCGACCTCCTCCCAGCCACACTATTTGTCAATTACGCGACCAACCTGCATAAGTTGGTCGATATTCTTATTTTTTGTTGGCTATTAACCTAACGTTTGGTTTTGTGCTTGTCAACACCCACGTTTCCTTGAGCGTCAATTCGACCGGCAAGGCGGAAGTCGATCTTATTCTGGTCCAGGTCGACACGCACCAACCGCACGCTTACGCGATCGGACAGGCGAAAACGTGTGCCGGTCCGCTCGCCGACCATGGCGTGCGCCTTTTCGTCGAAATGGAAGTAGTCCTGGCCGAGTTCGGAAACGTGCACCAGTCCTTCGACGAAGACGCGGTCGAGCGCGACGAAAATGCCGAACGGCACGACCGCCGAGATGCTGCCTTCGAACACTTCGCCGATGCGATCCTGCATGTAGAAGCACTTGAGCCAGGCCTCGACGTCTCGCGTTGCCTCGTCCGCGCGCCGCTCGGTTGCCGAGCAGTGCAACCCGATGTCCGACCAGTCGCCGGGCTCGTAGCGGCGTGCCACCAGGGCTGACTTTATGGCGCGGTGGATCAGGAGATCCGGATAGCGACGGATGGGTGACGTGAAGTGCGTATAGCTCTCGTAGGCGAGGCCGAAGTGACCCACGTTGTCTGGACTGTAGATGGCCTGGCGCAATGATCGCAACATCACCGTCTGCAGGAGTTGCTTGTCCGGCCGACCCTGGATCGCGTCGATCAGTTTGGCATAGTCCTTCGCCTCCGGGCTGTCGCCACCGCCGAGATTGAGACCGAAGGTACCCAGGAAATCGCGCAATTTCGCCAGGCGTTCTGGTGTCGGCCCTTCGTGTATCCGGTACAGCGCCGGATGCCCGCGTTCCTTGAGGAAATCCGACGCGCACACGTTTGCCGCAAGCATGCATTCCTCGATCAGGCGATGTGCGTCGTTGCGCTCGTAGGGCTCGATGCGTTCGATCTTGCCCAGGTCGTCGAAGACCATGCGCGTTTCGACCGTCTCGAAATCGATCGCACCGCGCTTGTGGCGCGCATTCAGGAGAACGCGGAACACGGCATCGAGTGTTTCCAGGTGCGGCACGAGGGCCTTCAACTTCTTGCGTGTCTTCGCATCGCGATCGTAGATTGCCGCGGCGACTTCCGTGTAAGTCAGGCGGGCGTGGGACCACATCACCGCGGGATAGAAGCGATAGGAGCCGATCTCGCCGGTCGCTGAAAGCTGCATGTCGCATGCCATGCAAAGCCGCTCGACGTTCGGATTCAGCGAGCACAAGCCGTTAGACAGTTTCTCGGGCAGCATCGGTATGACCCGGCGCGGGAAATAGACCGAATTGCCGCGATCGAATGCCTCCTTGTCGAGCGCGCTTCCGGGTGGCACGTAGTGCGACACGTCGGCAATCGCGACGATCAGCCGATAACCCTTGCCTTGGCGCTCGCAGTAGACCGCATCGTCGAAGTCGCGCGCAGTTTCCCCGTCGATCGTGACCAGCGGCAGTTGCGTCAGGTCCTCGCGCCCTTTCCAGTCTGCCTTGCGTACTTCGTCCGGCAACTTTCTGGTTTCTCCCAGCGCGGCGCGCGAAAACTCGAATGGCAGTTCGTGCTTGCGCAGCGCGATTTCAATCTCCATTCCCGGATCGGCGTAGTTGCCGAGGACCTCGACGACACGACCGATCGGCTGCGACTGCTTCGATGGCTGCTCGACCAGTTCGACCACGACGACCTGCCCAGGCGTGGGTTTCGGAGTCTTCCGGTCGGGCGGCGCCAGCAGGATGTCCTGGCTGATGCGCCGGTTCTCGGCGACGACGAACCAGACGCCGTGTTCCTGGTGCACCCGACCGACGACGCGCGCGTTGGCACGCTCGGTGACCTCAACGATCTTGCCTTCCGGCCGGCCCTTGCGGTCAATGCCGACAACGCGGGCGATGGCCCGATCGCCGTGCAGGACCTTGGCCATCTCCTTTTCGGGAAGAAAGAGATCGGCACTGCCCTTCTCGTCCGGTATGAGGAATCCAAAGCCGTCGGGATGTCCCTCGACGCGACCCCGCACCAGGTCCGCCTTGTCAGGTATCAACCAGTCGCCGCGACGGTTCTGCAGGAGTTGCGCGGCGCGCGCCATCGCGCCGAGGCGACGAGCGAAGTCTTCATGCTCCGCGGGCTTGACATCGAGCAGTTGGCATAGCCGCTCGAACGCGACCGGAACACCCTGTTCGCCGAGCGCCTGCAGGATGTATTCGCGGCTCGGCAGCGGATAATCGTACTTGGCGAGTTCGCGCTCCAGGTACGGATCGGCGCGTCGGATGGCGGAGAGTTTCTTTTGCTTGGCGGACGCAGAATGCTGGTTTGACAATGGGAGGTTTTCCTTTAGAATGCGCGCCTCTTGTCGCCTGCCCAGGTGGCGGAATTGGTAGACGCACTAGTTTCAGGTACTAGCGGGTAACTCCGTGGAGGTTCGAGTCCTCTCCTGGGCACCATCGCAGCGGGATACGCAAACCGCATCATAGCTTTTCGAAGCCCGATGCGGGGTTGCGGCGGTTCAGGCAACGGCGCTCACCACGCCGCAATCCACCCAGGCTTGGGCCTGCGCATCGGTCATGCCGACGTCGGCAAGAATCACCTTCCAGTCCTCGCCCGGTAGTGGGATGGGACCCACGTTTGCACCAGGAAATCCGGAAAACCGTGGCGCAGGCGCCGTTTGCAGCACGCCGTCGCACTCGCGGTAGACGTTGCGCGCGACGAGATGCGGATGGATTGCCGCTTCGCGGGGATCGAGTACCGGCGCGAAGCAGGCGTCGGTCCCTTCAAGCAGTTCGCACCAGCTGGACTGATGAGCGGTCGAGAACAATTGCTGCAGGCGGGCTCGCGCTCGCGGCCAGGTCGACTTGTCTTCCGGATGCGCAAATGCCTCGTCGTCACCAAGGCCGAGCCGTTGCAACAATTCGGCGAAGAACTGCGGTTCAAGCGCGCCGATCGCCACGAAGCGATCGTCCGCGCAGCGGTACGCCCCATAACAGAAGTAGCCGTCGAGCAGGCCCAGGCCACGCTCGACCGGCATGGCGCCGCTGCCGTGGAACGATAGCAGCAGGTTCATGAGGTTCGCGCTGCCATCGAGCACGGCCGCATCGATAACCTGACCGCGGCCGCCCGCCCGGACCTGCAGCAGCGCGGCCAGAATGCCCATGGCAAGGTAGAGGGCGCCGCCGCCAAGATCACCCACCAGCGTCGGCGGCGCGACGGGGACCGTGCCCGGTTCCCCCGAGTACCAGAGCGCGCCCGAAAGCGCGATGTAGTTGATGTCATGGCCGGCGCTTTGCGCCAATGGGCCGCTCTGGCCCCAGCCCGTCATGCGCCCGTACACAAGTTCGGGGCGACGAGCGAAACACGTTTCCGGTCCCAAACCGAGGCGTTCCATCACTCCCGGCCGCATCCCCTCGATCAGCGCATCGCAATTCTCGAGCAGGCGCAGGATCAGGTCTGCGCCGCGCGGCGCCTTCAGATCGATGCAGATGGATCGCTTGCCCCGATTCAGGATGGCGTTGTGACCGAGGCTGGGCGCTCCCACTCCAGCCGGGCGTTCGACGACGATCACGTCAGCGCCCATGTCCGCGAGCAGCATGCCCGCGAATGGTCCCGGACCGATGCCCGACAGTTCGAGAATGCGAATCCCCGCAAGGGGTCCGCGCGTCGTCGTGTTCGTCATCCGCTCCCGTATCCTTCCGTATGCGCACTGACAGCGGGCAAGAAGCGCCGCAGCGCCTCGCCATGCTACGATCATGCGACGCGCATTGCGGAACGACGACAAGCCGCGCAATCCGTAGCGCGGGCTAGTGTATTGCATCCGCTATAATCCGCGCCGTCAATTCAAGAGGGGATTCACGATGGGCTTTCTAGCCGGCAAGCGCATTCTCATTACCGGTCTGCTGTCCAACCGCTCAATCGCTTACGGCATTGCCAAGGCGTGTCAGCGCGAAGGCGCGCGCCTCGCATTCACCTATCAGAACGACAGATTCAAGGACCGCATCACGAAGTTCGCCGATGAGCTCGGCAGCCCGCTCGTGTTTCCGTGCGACGTCTCGGACGACGACCAGATCACCAACTTGTTCGCGGAACTCGGCAAGGGATGGGAAGGGCTGGACGGCCTGGTTCATTCCATCGCGTTCGCTCCCACCGATGCGATCGAGGGCGACTTCCTGGATGGCCTTTCGCGTGAATCGTTCCGGATCGCGCACGACGTTTCGTCGTACAGCTATCCCGCCCTGGCCAAGGCGGCCAGACCGATGCTGCTCAAGGGCCACAATCCCGCCCTGCTGGCGCTGACTTACCTCGGCGCCGACCGCACCATGCCCAACTACAACACGATGGGGCTGGCCAAGGCCAGCCTCGAAGCCGCGACGCGCTATCTCGCCTTCTGCCTGGGCCCCCAAGGCATACGCGCCAACGCGATTTCTGCCGGTCCGATCAAAACGCTTGCCGCCTCAGGCATCGGCAATTTCGGCAAGCTGCTGGCCTACAACGCGCACCACGCTCCGCTGCGCAGGAACGTCACGATCGAAGAAGTCGGCAATGCCGCGGCCTTTCTGCTTTCGGACCTTGCAAGCGGCATCACGGGCGAGATCATGTACGTCGATGGCGGCCTCAACACGACCGCCCTGGGCAACCCGGACCCGATGCCAGGCGGCTAACGCGCTTCGGCGCTGGGGGCGACCTCCCTTTACCGCTCCTTGCTTTCCAGCGCGCCCTGGTTGATCTGAACCACGTATTTGCCGCGCAGCGACGTAACCCAGGCCTGCATCTCCTCCTCCGCGACGACGCGCGCGTACTGCCCTCGCAGTGCCTTCGCCAGAGGATTGTCGGTTGCTCCGGGCACATAGGGTTTCACCAGCGAAATCCGGAACAACTGGTATCCCTCCGGCACCGAAGCGCCGGCATACGCAGGCAAGCGGGCCGCGTCGGCCGTGAATATCGCGCCTACGACCTCAGGCGACAGATCCCGAGCGACCGCTTTCGCCACGACATGCGGCTTGCCCCAGGTGACGCCCACTTTCTCGCCCCTGCTCAACCGGTCGAGCTTCCCCGCGCCGTCCTTGGCGGCGAGATCCGCAGCCTGCTGGTGCGCCAGGAACTTCTCGATCGTCGGCCGCACAGTCTCCAGCGGCTGCTGGGTCGCCGGCTTGTAGTCCAGGACCCGGGCCGACACGAGCACATTCGGCGCGACTTCGATCGCTTCCGTGTTGCGCTTGTTCTTGATCGCATCGTCAGAGAAGAGCGCCGCCATCAGTTTGGCGTTGGCAAACGGTCCCCTGCCGCCGCTGCGTGTCATCCAGTCCGTTTGCTGGGTGGCGAGCTTGAACTTGTCCGCTGCCGGCTTAAGGCTGTCGGCCTGCTCATATACCGTGTTACTGAAACTCTCGGCGACTTCAGCGTACTTCTTGGCCGCCGTCTGCGCCCTGAGTTCCGCCGCGATCTCGCCTTTCACTTCATCGAGCGGGCGAACGCGCTCCGGGCGAACGCCGGTGACCTTGATGATGTGGAGTCCGAAATCGGAGCGCACGACGTCGGAAATCTGCCCCTCTTTCATCCCGAATACGGCATCCTCGAAGGGTTTCACCATCGCCCCGCGCCCGAACCAGTCGAGGTCGCCACCCTTTTCGGCCGAGCCGGGATCCTGAGAGTACTCCTTCGCCAGACGCGCGAATTCGCCTGGTGCCTTCCTGACCTTCGCCAGCACCTCGGCTGCCTTCGCTTCGGCAGCCTTCGTTTGCTCGGGACTGGCCTTGGCCGCGAGCGCAATCAGAATATGGCTCGCCCGACGCTCCTCGGCCTGCTTGTATCGATCGGCGTGCGAGGCGTACCACGACTTGATGTCATCGTCGCTGACCGTGGTCTGTTCGCTCAGCCTGTCGCGGCTCAGAACCAGATATTCGGCACGCAGTTGCTCCGGTAGTTCGAACTTCTTCTGGTTGCTGTCGTAATACGCCTTGATAGCTTCAGGAGTTACCTTGACTCTGGAAAGGTAGTCGTCCGGTTTGAACAGGGCCTCGCTTACCTCGCGTTCCTCGAGTTGCATCGCCACCCAGCGATCCTCAGCCGCCTTGTCCGTGAGTGAACCGTTGCCGATCGCCGCCATGACCTGCTGTATGGTCATGTCATGGCGAATTCCCGATTCGAACGCCGCCTTGCTCATGCCCTGCGCCGCAATCACGGCCTCGTAGCGCTGAGGCGAAAACTTGCCGTTTTCCTGCAACTGCGGCACGGCGGCAATGATGTTGGCCAACTGCTCGTCACTGATGGAAAGGTTGGCCTTCGCCACATACAGCCCCAGGAGGCGCCGCTGAACGAGGTTGTCCAGGACGGCCCGCCGCACGTCGGGGCTGTTCAACATGGCCGGATCACGGCCGCCGAGCACGGGGCGCAGCCGATCCTGCTGCTCCCGTAGCGCCTGCTGGAATTCGGCCAGCGAAATCTTGCTGCCCCCCACGCTCGCCACCGTGTCGCTGCTCCCGCCGACGTTGCGTATGTAGGACTCGACGCCCCAGAAGGCGAACGGAAGGATGATCAGGGCAAGAATGATCTGGACGACCTTCTTGTTGCCGCGAACGCTATCGAACATGCTCGACTTTCATGAGAAAAGGCGAACCGCGGTTCGCCTTCGGAAATCAACGGTGGCAGGCCACCAGCCCAGAGGAACAGGGACCCATTTTAGCGCCTACTTCACGCGCAGACGAATTCGGCGTCCTCGAAAAGCGACCGAAATACGACCTTCCGGATATCCTTGCGATCTGGAACGACATACAGGGCCGGCGTGATCATTTCCTCAAAGATGCCCCGCAAACTGCGCGCACCAATCTTGTACTCGATCGCCAGATCGGCCATCTGCTCGAACACCGTCTGCGCAACCTCAAGCTCCACGCCCTCGGCACGGAAGATCTCCTGAAACGACCTGAAGATGGCGTCACGCGGCTCGGTGACGATCCTGACCAGCATCCCCCGGGACAAATCCGTCAACCGGGCGATCACGGGCAGGCGGCCGGCGAACTCGGGTATCAAGCCAAATTCGAACAAGTCGGTTGGCTTGACGCGCGCATTGAGCCTGTCGAGGATCCTCTGGTTGTCACCCTCGTTCGTGGAAATGAACCCGAACGAATGAGTCCTGGCGAGTATCTGATCCAGTCCCACGAAGGCGCCGCCGCAAATGAACAGAACGTCTGTCGTATCGACATAGCGTCCATCACGGAGCTTTACCGGCGCTCCTTCCATGATCTTCAGGAGCGCGTTCTGGACCGCCTCGCCGCTCGCGCCACGGCCGCCGCTACCAGCAGCCTTCAGCTTGTCCACCTCGTCGATGAAGACGATGCCACGCCGCGCACGGTCCGGATTCCCATCCGCCTTGTCGACCAACCGCTGCAGCATGGCCTCGATCTCGTCGCCCACGTATTCGGTTTGCGCGAGGGAGGGTGCGTCGGCGGTAACGAACGGCACGTCGATGGCGCGCGCGAGCGTCTCGCACATCAGCGTCTTCCCGGTGCCGGTCGGGCCGACCATCAGCACGTTGCTCTTCGTCATGCGTGATGACGCGGCATGCGCATTGTCACAGTTGCGGTAGTGCGCATATACCGCCAC
>DATJQH010000064.1:0-54400 GCA_035505955.1 Rhodocyclaceae bacterium | reverse complement strand
CGGGTTCACGCCGGCGACGAAACAGTTCTTGCCGTTGGCGTACTCGATGCACTTCTCCGTATGGAACTGGCCAGTCTTGCCGGTGATGCCCTGGGTGATGACCTTGGTGTCCTTGTTGATCAGGATCGACATGTTCTGGTTTCCTTACTTCAGGGCCGCGACGATCTTGGTCGCGGCTTCCGCCATGGTGTCGGCGGCAATGATCGGCAGGCCGGACTCGGCGAGGATCTTCTTGCCGATGTCCTCGTTGGTGCCCTTCATGCGCACCACCAGCGGCACGGAGAGATGCACTTCCTTGGCCGCAGCGACGACGCCGGTGGCGATGGTGTCGCAGCGCATGATGCCGCCGAAGATGTTGACCAGGATGCCCTTTACCTTGGGATTCCTGAGCATGATCTTGAACGCCTCGGTCACCTTCTCGGTCGTGGCGCCACCGCCGACGTCGAGGAAGTTGGCCGGCTCGGCGCCGAACAGCTTGATCGTGTCCATGGTCGCCATTGCGAGGCCGGCGCCGTTTACCAAGCAGCCGATGTTGCCGTCGAGCGAGATGTAGGCGAGGTCGAACTTGGAAGCCTCGATCTCGTCGGCGTCCTCTTCGTCGAGGTCGCGGTAAGCGACGATCTCGGGATGGCGATAGAGCGCGTTGGAATCGAAGTTGAACTTGGCGTCGAGCGCCTTGATGTTGCCGTTGCCCTCCAGAATCAGCGGGTTGATTTCCGCCAGCGATGCATCGGTCTCCATATAACAGGTGTAGAGCTTCTTGAACGTGTCGATTGCCTGCGCCTGCGATGCCTCCGGCACACCGATGCCCACGGCCAGTTCCTTCGCCTGCGCGTCGGTAAGGCCGACCAGCGGGTCGACGAAGACCTTGATGATCTTTTCGGGCGTCTTGTGCGCGACTTCCTCGATGTCCATGCCGCCCTCGGAGGAGGCCATCATCGCCACCGTCTGCGTGGCACGGTCGGTCAGCGCGGCACAGTAGTACTCCTTCCTGATGTCTGCGCCGTCTTCGATCAAGAGGCGCCGCACTTTCTGCCCTTCGGGGCCGGTCTGGTGCGTCTTCAACTGCATGCCGAGGATGGCCGTTGCATTGGCGCGCACTTCGTCGAGCGATTTGGCGAGTTTGACGCCGCCGCCCTTGCCGCGGCCGCCGGCGTGAATCTGCGCCTTGACGACCCAAACCTTGCCGCCCAGCGTCTCGGCGGCCTTGACGGCTTCGTCGACCGAAAAACACGGGACTCCGCGCGGGGTCGCTACGCCGAATTTCCTCAGGATTTCCTTACCCTGATATTCGTGGATCTTCATGAGATGCGTTTCCTCGTTGGGTGCTGTCGATAACTGCCGAAAAGGCGCTCATAATATCTAAATTTTATTTGCCGCACTGCACAACTTATGGACTCCGCCCACCCGATGACCCCGGAGCAAATCGCCGCGCGCTGCGCGCAAATCATGTGGCCGGACGACCGGGCGGCGCAAGGGTTGGGCATGGAAATCAAGGACGTTGGCCCCGGTACGGCGACGCTGACGATGACCGTGCGTCCGGACATGGTCAACAGCCACGGCACCTGCCACGGCGGTTTCATCTTCGCGGTCGCCGACTCCACCTTCGCCTATGCCTGCAACAGCTTCAATCACCGCGCCGTCGCCGCCGGCGTGGACATCAATTTCCTGGCGCCGGCCCACTTGGGCGACCGCCTGGTGGCCCGCGGTGCGGCGCGTCATCAGGGCGGCCGCAGCGGCGTCTACGACATCGAGGTCACCAATCAGGACGGCAGGCTGATCGCCGTCTTCCGCGGGCGAGCCGCGCGCGTCAAGGGGCATTTCTTCGAGAGCGAAGAAACCCCGCGAACTGAGGGATAATTCGCGGTTCAAGGAGCCCGCCACATGATGACAAGAACCGGTCTCGACGCGATCGAGAACGCCAGCCGCGACGAAATCACGGCGCTGCAGCTGGAACGCCTGCGCTGGTCGCTCAGGCACGCCTACGACAACGTCGCCCACTACAAGAACAAGTTCGAAGCGGCCGGTGTCCATCCCGACGACCTCAAGACACTCGCCGACCTGGCGAAGTTCCCTTTCACGACCAAGCAGGACCTGCGCGAAACCTACCCGTTCGGGATGTTCGCCGTGCCGCGCGAGAAGGTCGTGCGCGTTCATGCGTCTTCAGGCACGACCGGCAAGCCGACGGTCGTCGGCTACACGCAGAACGACATCGACATGTGGTCGCACCTGATGGCGCGATCGATCTATGCCGCCGGCGGCCGTCCGGGCGACAAGGTGCATGTCTCCTACGGCTATGGCCTGTTCACCGGCGGTCTGGGCGCACATTACGGCGCGGAAGCCCTGGGCTGCACCGTGATACCGTTCGGCGGCGGCCAGACCGAGCGCCAGGTGCAACTGATCCTCGACTTCCAGCCGGACATCATCATGGTCACGCCCTCGTACATGCTCGCCATCGGCGACGAATTCGTACGCCAGGGTCTGGATCCGGCCAAGTGCTCGCTGCGCCTGGGCATCCACGGCGCCGAGCCCTGGACGCACCAGATGCGCGAGGAGATCGAGCGCCGCTTCGAGATGAATGCGGTCGACATCTACGGTCTTTCGGAGGTGATCGGCCCCGGCGTGGCCAACGAGTGCGTCGAGACCAAGGACGGTCCCGTGGTGTGGGAGGATCATTTCTACCCCGAGATCATCGACCCCGTCACGGGCGAGGTGCTGCCCGACGGCGAACTCGGCGAACTGGTGTTCACCTCGCTTACGAAGGAAGCGCTGCCGGTGGTGCGCTACCGCACGCGCGACCTGACGCGCCTGTTGCCGCCGACTTCGCGCTCGATGCGGCGGATCGGCAAGATCACCGGCCGTTCCGACGACATGCTGATCATCCGCGGCGTCAATGTCTTCCCCTCGCAGATCGAGGAACAGATCCTGAAGACGCCAAAGCTCTCGCCGCACTACCTGCTCGAAGTCGAGCGCGACGGACATCTCGACACCATGACGGTCAACGTCGAGATGAAGCCGGAATTCGCCACCGCCACGAGCGCCGAGAAGGAATACACCGCGCACGAACTGGCGCACCATATCAAGTCCTACATCGGCATTTCCACGCACATCGAAATCCGGGCGGTCGGCACCATCGAGCGTTCGATCGGCAAAGCCAAGCGGGTAATCGACCGGCGCCCGCACTGAAGGGACCCGTCCCATGAGCCAGAACTTCCTTTCCGAAAACGAGGTCGCCAACATGAACGACGATACCGCCGCCTGGGAAAAGTTTCTCTACGTGCTGGAATGGGTACTGGCAGTACAGATGCGCTACGCCACCAACCTGCGCCACAGCCTGGTCTGCATCAACTTTCACGACCAGAAGAGGCTCGGCGACGCTTACGGTGCCAAGGACGCGCTGCAGATGCTGATCGACCTCGCCGGCCGGTTGCGGCACGCCATGCGCAAGACGGACCTCGTCGCCAGGAGCGGCACCTCGATCTGGGTGCTCATTCCGTTCGTGACACCGGAGTCGGTGCTCTCGAAGGTGGCGCAAATCGTCGAGATCGCGGCCGGCAACGGGCTGGACATCGTCGATCGCGACATCGCGATTTTCTCGATTCCCGACGCGGGCATTCTCGAAGACAAGAAGTTCGCCTCCGCGCAGGAATTCCTCGACTTCATCGGCGACAACAAGAACGTCTCGATGCGCTGGGAAGGTTCGCAGAAACGGCCGGCCTGATCTTGGGCGCCCCCGCTGTCGCGGCCCTGGAGCCGATCGAAACCGCCAGCCGCGACGAAATTGCGGCCCTACAACTCGCACGGCTGAAGAAGTCCGTCGCCTGGGCCTACGAGCGTGTGCCGCACACCCGCGCGAAGTTCGACGCCGCCGGCGTGCATCCAGCGGACCTGACTTCGCTCGCCGATCTTGCACGCTTCCCGTTCACCACCAAGGCCGACCTGCGCGACACCTATCCTTTCGGGATGTTCGCGGTACCGATGGACGACGTCGTGCGCATCCACGCCTCGTCGGGCACGACCGGCAAGCCGACCGTGGTGGGCTATACGCAGAACGACATCGACACCTGGTCCGGCATCGTGGCCCGCTCGCTGCGCGCCGCCGGCGCGACGCGCTCGGACATCATCCACGTCACGCACGGCTACGGCCTGTTCACCGGCGGCCTGGGCGTGCATTACGGCGCCGAACGTCTGGGCTGCACCGTGGTGCCGATCTCCGGCGGGCAAACGGAACGGCAGGTGCAGCTGATCCAGGATTTCAAGGCGACGATGATCGTCGGTACCCCGTCGTATGTGCTGAACATCGTCGATGAAATGGAACGTCTGGGCATTGATCCGGCAACCACCACGCTCAAGCGCGGCATGTTCGGCGCCGAGCCGTGGGGCGAACAGATGCGCGGCGAACTGCAATCCAGGCTGGGCATCGCGGCCATGGACCTGTACGGGCTTTCGGAAATCATCGGCCCCGGCGTCGCCGCCGAGTGCGTCGAATCGCGCGACGGCCCGGTGGTCTGGGAAGACCATTTCTACCCCGAGATCATTGATCCGGACACGGGAGCCGTGCTGCCCGAGGGCTCGCCCGGCGAACTGGTGTTCACCTCGCTCACCAAGGAGGCGCTGCCGATCGTACGCTACCGCACGCGCGACCTGACCCGCCTCCTGCCACCGACCGCGCGCAGCTTCCGCCGCATGGGCAAGATCACCGGCCGCTCCGACGACATGCTGATCATCCGCGGCGTCAACGTCTTCCCGTCGCAGATCGAGGAGCAGATCCTCAAGGTGCAGCGGCTCTCGCCGCACTACCTGCTCGAGGTGTCGCGCCGCGGCCACATGGATGAACTCGACGTCCGCGTCGAGACGAAAGCCGATACGCTGTCGGCCGACGACCGCGAGGCGGCCGCGCGCGAGCTGCAGCACCATATCAAGTCGCTGATCGGCATCAACACGCGCATCCACGTGCAGAACGTCGGCACCGTGGAGCGCTCGCAGGGCAAGGCCAAGCGTGTCGTCGACCTGCGTTCCAAGGATTGAACACCATGAAGCACCGCCACTGGCCCCTCACTTTCATCGCCTTCACCGTGCTCGGCGTGATCAGCCTCGTCATCGGCGTCGTCGCCCTGACCGGATTCGCGGGCGGGGTCCATCCGCTGCTCGCTGATGACGGCACGGGCATCGCGATGATCGCCACGGCCATCGCGTTCTTCCTCACAGGCGCCTTCCCGCTCGTGCTTCGCCGGCTCGCCGAACGCGAAGGCGCCTGACGAACTGCGATGGCAGCGCCCCCCTATGCCGGCCTGACGCCGGATGCCGTGCTCACCGCGCTGGAAAGCGTTGGCATCGACTGCGACGGCCGCCTGCTGGCGCTCAACAGCTTCGAGAACCGCGTCTATCAGGTTGGCGTCGGTGACGGCACTTCGGTCGTCGCCAAGTTCTACCGGCCGGCCCGCTGGTCGGATGAGCAGATCCTCGAGGAGCACGCGTTCGTCGCCGAGCTCGCGGCCGCGGAGATTCCCGCCGTGCCGGCGCGAGTGCTGAACGGCAGGACGCTCAACGAGCACGGCGGCTTCCGCTTGGCCGTGTTTGCGCGCCAGGGCGGGCGCACACCGGAACTGGACCAGGTTGGCGTGCGCGAATGGCTCGGCCGCTTCATCGGCCGTATTCATGCAATCGGAGGCATCCGGCCCTTCCGGCACCGGGCCGCGCTGACCAAAGTCAGCCACGGTGGTACGCCGCGCGACTTCCTGCTGGAACATGATTTCATTCCCCACGACCTGCTACCGGCCTGGACCAGCGTGGCGGACCAGGCGCTCACGGGCGTTGCGCACTGTTTCGAGCGCGCAGGCGCGGTGCGAACGCTGCGCCTGCACGGCGACTGCCATCTGGGCAACGTGCTGTGGACCGATGCGGGCCCGCACTTCGTCGACTTCGACGACGCGCTCACCGGGCCGGCGATCCAGGACATGTGGATGCTGCTCTCGGGCGAGCGCGAGCAGATGCAGCGACAGCTCGGCGAGGTCATCGACGGCTACGAACAGTTCGCGGACTTCGACCGGCGCGAACTGCATCTCGTCGAGGCGCTGCGCACGCTGCGCCTCATCCACTACAGCGCCTGGATCGCGCGCCGCTGGGACGACCCGGCGTTTCCGGCCGCGTTCCCCTGGTTCAACACCCAGCGCTACTGGCAGGATCGCATCCTCGAACTGCGCGAGCAGATCGCGCTGATGGACGAACCGCCGCTGGCGGTCTAAGCTAAATGGATGGAGACTGCAACGCTGGGTGGCGGCTGCTTCTGGTGCCTGGAGGCGGCGCTGCGACAACTCAAGGGTGTCGAATCGGTGACTTCCGGTTACGCCGGAGGCCATGTCGGCGAGCCCGACTATCGGCAGGTGTGCAGCGGCAGCACCGGCCACGCGGAAGTGGTGCAGATCGTCTTCGACCCGGCCGTAATCGACTACCGCACGCTGCTCGACGCCTACTTCGCGATCCACGATCCGACCACCAAGAACCGCCAGGGCAACGACGTCGGCACGCAGTATCGCTCGGTGATCTTCACCCATTCCGACCAGCAGGCACGCGTCGCGAAAGAAACGATCGCCGAATTGACGGCCGGACATGTCTGGTCCGCGCCCATCGTCACCGAAGTGCAGCCGGCGCCCGCCTTCTGGCCGGCCGAGGGCTACCATCAGGACTACCTCGCCAACAATCCGGGCCAGCCCTACTGCGTGGCCGTCGTCGCGCCCAAAGCGCACAAGCTGCGGCAGGTGTTCCGGGATCGGCTCAAATAGCCCGAACGGACTCGAAAATAGCCCTAACGGGCTAAGGGATCGCCGGACCGGCCGTGCCCCGATCTGGCATACTCCACGACACTTGAATACACCTACCGCCAGCAAGTGTTCGGCATGGAATTCCCTGTTCGACAAGCATCGCGGCGCGCGCCGACGAAGCCACGCGCGTCAGGCGCCACCACCGGCAGGAGTCTCCTTGCCTACTGGGCCGCAGCAATGCTCGCCCTGTGCAGCCTTCCGGCGCTCGCCGCACCAAGCCTGCCCGAACCGGTGTTGCACAGCACCGCCAGCCTGTGCGCCAAAGTCGCGCCGGCAAGCGAAGCCGAGCGCCAGCTGTTGCGCCTCGAATATCGAGCGGCCCAGATCCAGGCCACCGAACGCGAGACGCTGGCCGACATCACGATCCGCATGGCCCGCATGGGCAAGAGCATCGCCGAGCTGAACGGCGTCATCTCGGCCCTGCCGGCAAGCACTTGTACTCCACCGCTCTCACCCGCCTGCCCGGCCGCTGAGCACACGTCTTCCGCACCGGACCTGCCTTGGGCCGCCATCGGCGGCGCCGGCGTCGCGGGACTCGCATTGCTGGCGCTGTTCCTCCGGCGTCGCAGCAGGCCGCGCATGGTTGAAGGCGATGCGCCTGCGCCGGACGAACTCGAACAAACCACCGAGCCACATGTCTCCACCGTCTCGGCCCTGCAGGAACAATGGTCGGCGAAGACCGCGAAGAAGGACAAGCCCGAACCCGAGGAGCCCATGGAGTCGACGCTCGGGCCGGAGACCTTCCAGTCGGCGGACGATTTCGCCATCGACGAAGCCGACCTCTCGCTCGAACTTGCCGATGTCATGGTAACCATGGGCCTCGCCGGCGGCGCGGCGCAGACGCTCGAAGGACATATTCGCCAGCACCCGCGCCAGGCCCTGATCCACTGGTTGAAATTGCTGGACGTCTATCGCCGCTTCGGCCAGCGCGAGGAGTTCGACAAGGCGGCGCTGGAGCTCCAGCAGCACTTCAACGTCGCACCACCGCCGTGGCAGCAGCCGATGCGCCCGACCATGCGCGGTGCGGGGCTCGAGGACTTTCCCCACACCATCGGTCGCATCCAGGAACTGTGGCCGCGCAAGTCCTGCGCCCAGTACCTGAACCGCCTGCTCGACGACAACCGCGGCGGCACGCGCACCGGCTTCCCGCAGGGCGCGATCGACGACATCCTGGTCCTGCTGAACATCCTGCGCGGCTGAGCGCCGTCACACGGGATTGTCAATATCGACGAATTCGCAGTCGAGGCCGAGCCGTTCGTGCAGGTGGCGCGCCAGCGCCATGGGCCCGAACCGTTCCGTGGCGTGGTGGCCGGCCGCCAGATAGGGCACGCCGGCTTCCCGTGCGAGATGCACCGAATGCTCGGAAATCTCGCCGCTGACATAGCAGTCGGCCCCGGCGGCAATCGCTTGTTCGAACAGGCCCTGGCCGCCGCCGCTGCACCACGCGATGCGCGTCACCAGACGGTCGCCGGCGCCGGCCACCATGACGGATCGTCCCAGCAACCGCTGCAAGGATTCGGCAACCACCGTCGCCGTCGTCGGCGCCGCCGGACTGCCGATGAAACCGATGTCCTGCTCGCCGAAACGCCCGTCGACGCGCCAATCCGCTTCACGCGCCAACTGCGCGTTGTTGCCAAGTTCGGGATGGGCGTCGAGCGGCAGGTGATAGGCAAACAGGCTGATGTCGCGCCCGAGCAGCGTAGCCAGCCGCGTCCTGCGGATGCCGGTGACACAGCCGTCTTCGCCCTTCCAGAACCAGCCGTGGTGAACCAGTACGGCATCCGCTTCGCGGCGCACCGCTTCGTCGAGCAGCGCCTGGCTCGCGCTGACGCCGCAGACAACACGCTGCACCTCGGCGCGTCCTTCCACTTGCAAACCGTTTGGGCAATAATCGCGAAAGCGTGCGGCTTCCAACAACGTATCGAGGTAGTCGCGCAAGTGTTCCCGATCCATGTTCCCGCTCCTGTTCGAACCCATAGTGTAGACGCCCCATGAAACGCCTCTGGCTCATTTTCGCCCAGGCCGTCACGCTCTCGCTGGCGGCGCTGTTCGTTGTGCAAACGCTGAAGCCGGACTGGCTCGGCCACCGCATGGATTTCGTCGGCGCCGGAACAGGGACCGACGTAGTCGAAGTGAAGGAGGAGGCGACGCAGCCGGCCGACCGCCGTCGCGTCGCGTCCTACGCCGACGCGGCGAAGCAGGCGGTGCCGTCCGTGGTCTATGTCTTCACGAGCCAGGAAATCCGCTCGTCGCGGCATCCGCTGGCCAACGATCCGTTCTGGTACCACTTCTTCGGTGACCGCGGTGACGTGGCGACGCAGCGCCGCTACGGGCTTGGCAGCGGCGTGGTCGTTTCCACCGAAGGCTATGTGCTGACCAACTACCACGTGGTCGAGGCTGCGGATGAGATCGAGGTGGCGAGCAACGACGGCCGCCGCTTCGCCGCCAAGGTCGTAGGCACCGACCCGGAATCCGATCTCGCGGTGCTGCGCGTCCCCGCCGAAGCCCGCCTGGTGCCGATCACGTTTGCCGCGGCAGACTCCGTGCGCGTCGGCGACATCGTGCTGGCGATCGGCAATCCGTTCGGCGTCGGCCAGACCGTCACCTCGGGCATCGTCTCGGCGCTTGGCCGCAAGGGCCTCAACACGTTCGAGAACTTCATCCAGACCGACGCCGCGATCAATCCCGGCAACTCGGGCGGCGCGCTGGTGGACAGCAACGGCAAACTGGTCGGCATCAACACCGCGATCTACTCGCAGACCGGCGGCAACATGGGCATCGGCTTTGCGATTCCCGTTTCGCTGGCGCGCAACGTCATGGAGCAGATCATCAAGACCGGCGGCGTCACGCGCGGCTGGATTGGCGTCGAGGTGCAGGAGATGACGCCGGAACTCGCCGAGTCCTTCGGCATGCCGACCGCCGAAGGCGCGCTCATCGCGGGCGTCATGCGCAACAGCCCGGCCGACAAGGCCGGCATTCATCCGGGTGACGTGCTGCTGGCCATCGACGGCCACCGCATCAAGGATGCCGAGAACATGCTGGAACTGATTGCGACGCTTGAACCAGGCAAGGCCGGTCGCATCACGCTGCGTCGCGACGGCCGCGAATTCGAGGTCAAGACCTTGATCGGCAAGCGGCCGAAGCCGCCGCGCGAGTGATCGTTTCAGGCGGTCAGGACTTGCCGTCCGCCTTGTCCAGCTCGCGTTCCATCTCCGCTTCGGTCGGCGGCAGGTAGTCGCTCTCGCCGACGGCCGTCCCGGGCCGTTTGCCGACGAAGCGCGCCACCAGCAACCCCGCTTCGTAGAGCAGGCACATCGGCACGGCCAGCATCACCTGCGAGGTCACGTCCGGCGGCGTCACGACGGCGGCGATGACGAAGGCGCCGACAATGGCATAGGGGCGGATGTCCCTGAGCTTTTCCAGGCTGACAAGGCCGAAGCGCACCAGCAGCACGACGACCACCGGCACTTCGAAAGTGACGCCGAAGGCGAGGAACATCGTCATGACGAAATTGAGGTACTGCTCGATGTCCGGCGCAGGCGTGATGCTGCTCGGCGCAAACTCGGCGATGAAGTGGAACACGGTCCGGAACACGAAGAAGTAGCAAAACGCCATGCCGAGCACGAACAACACGGTGGCGCCAATGACGAGCGGCAGCGCGAACCTCTTCTCGTGGCTGTAGAGCCCGGGCGCGACGAAGGCCCACGCCTGGTACAGCACAACGGGCAGGGCGATCACGAAGGCCGCGAGCAGCGTGACCTTGAGCGGCACCATGAAGGGCGTGATAACGCCGGTGGCGATCATCTTGGTACCGGGCGGCAGCGTGGCGATCATCGGCTGCGCCAGGAAATCGTAGACGTTGGCGGCCCAGGGCATGAGCGCGAGAAAGACGATCAGAATCGCCAGCAGAGCGCGCATCAGCCGGTCGCGCAGTTCGACCAGGTGCGAAAGGAAGGTCTCCTGGACGTCGGGCATCTCAGGCCTTGGGTTTGTCCTCGGCCGTCGCTGGCGCGACGACGGCCGCCGGCGTCGCCGCCACCGTTTCGCCACCGGCAGAAGAAGTCAGCCCCGGTGGTACGCCAAGCGTCGCATCCGGCGCGGCCTTGTCGGCTGCGCCCTGGGCGATCGACTCGTTGAGCGAAGTCTCCACGGTCTTCATGTGCTCGGACACCGCCTGGTCCATGCTGCGCGCCTGGTCGGCGACCTGCTGCTGCAGCTTCTTGAGGTCTTCAAGCTGCATTTCGCGGTTGATGTCGGCCTTGACGTCGCCGACGTAGCGCTGCAGTCGCCCGAGCAGATGCCCGGCCGTGCGCGCAACGCGCGGCAGGCGCTCGGGGCCGATGACGATCAGCGCCACCAGCCCGATCAGGATCAGTTCGCCGGAAGAAAACATCGTGGATCAATCAATCGCAGAAGAAAAAACGAGCGGGGCGGCCCGCTCGTCCCGGTGATCGCGCGGCGGGCGTCAGACCTTGTCTTTCTTCGCCTCGCCCTCGATCGTATGGCCGACCTTTTCCGGCTCTGCCGGCTTGTCGTCGGCGGTGCCTTCCTTCATGCCTTCCTTGAAGCCCTTGACTGCACCGCCGAGATCCTGACCGATGTTGCGCAGCTTCTTGGTGCCGAAGATCAGCATGACGATCAAGAGAACGATCAACCAATGCCAGATGCTCAAACCACCCATGTCCGTCTCCTGTTATGCCTTCGGCAGCATCCGCCCGAAAGGTTCGGGGCCGCCGAGAATATGTACATGTAAATGATACACCTCCTGCCTGCCGATCCTGCCGGTGTTCACGATCAGGCGGAAGCCGTCCGTCAGGCCTTGCGAGCGGGCGAGTTCGCCTGATTTCGCCAGGATCCTGCCCAGCACCGCCTGGTCGTTCATGTCGGCGTCATTGAGCGAGGCGATGTGCCGTTTCGGGATGATCATGAAGTGAACAGGCGCCTGTGGCTGGATGTCGTGGAAGGCGAAGATCTCGTCGTCCTCGTAAATCTTTTTCGCCGGAATCTCGCCGCGCGCGATCTTGCAGAAGATGCAGTCACTCATGATTGCCCCGCGATCTCTTCTCGTCGATGCCCGAGATGCCCTCGCGCCGCCGGAACTCGACCATGACGTCGTCGACGCCCAGTTCGAACTGCGTCAGCAGGACGAGGCTGTGGAACCACAGGTCGCACACCTCGCGCACGATGTGCAGGCGATCGCCGTCCTTGGCCGCCATGATGGTTTCCGCGGCCTCCTCGGCCACCTTCTTGCAGATGGCGTCCGTGCCCTTGGCGTACAGGCTGGCAACGTAGGACGACTCCGGCGCGGCACCCTTGCGCTCGACGAGCGTCTCCTGGACGCGATGGATGACTTCGAGGTCGATCATTTGTAGATCTCCTTGGGGTCCTTGATGACTGGGTCGGCCGGTTCCCAGCAGCCGTCTTCCAGACGCTGGTAGAAGCAGCTCCTGCGGCCGGTATGGCAGGCGATGCCGCCGACCTGTTCCACCTTCAGCAACACGACATCATTGTCGCAGTCCGTGCGGATCTCGACCACCTTCTGGAAGTGGCCCGATTCCTCGCCCTTGTGCCACAGCTTGCGCCGCGAGCGCGACCAGTAGACCGCCTGGCCGATGGCCGCGGTCTTCTCCAGCGCCTCGCGGTTCGCCCAGGCAAACATCAGCACCTGGCCGCTGGCGGCATCCTGGGCGATCACCGGCACCAAACCGTGATCGTCCCACTTGATTTCGTTCAGCCACTTGCAAGTCAAAGTCTCACCTCGATCCCGCGGCTGCGCATGTATTCCTTGGCTTCGCGCACCGTGTATTCACCATAGTGGAAAATGCTGGCCGCCAGCACTGCATCCGCTTTGCCCTGCTGCACGCCGTCGGCCAGGTGCTGCAGATTGCCGACGCCGCCGCTCGCGATCACCGGCACCGGCACGGCCTCGGCGACTCGCCGCGTCAGTTCGAGGTCGAAGCCGTTCTTGGTGCCATCGCGATCCATGCTCGTGAGCAGGATTTCGCCGGCCCCCAGCCGCGTCACTTCCTTCGCCCATTCGATCGCATCGAGGCCGACATTCTTGCGGCCGCCGTGCGTGAACACTTCCCACTTGCCCGGACTTGTCTGCTTGGCGTCGATGGCGACCACGATGCACTGCGAGCCGACCTTGCCCGAGGCCTGGGCGACGAGTTGCGGATCGTTCACCGCGGCCGTGTTCATGCTGACCTTGTCGGCGCCCGCGTTGAGCAACCGGCGCACGTCTTCGACCTTGCGCACGCCGCCGCCGACCGTGAGCGGAATGAAGACCTGCTCCGCGCACGCCTCGACGATGTGCAGGATGATGTCGCGGTCGTCGGAACTCGCGGTGATGTCGAGGAAGGTGATCTCGTCGGCGCCCTGCTCGTCATAGCGGCGCGCCACTTCGACCGGATCGCCGGCATCGCGCAAGGAGACGAAGTTCACGCCCTTGACCACGCGGCCGGCGTTCACGTCCAGGCAGGGGATGATGCGCTTGGCGAGCATCGTTATGCCGAAGACAACTTGTCGGCCTCGGCCTGCGCCTTCTTGAAGTCGAGCTTGCCCTCGTAGATGGCGCGGCCGGTGATGGCGCCCATGA
The DNA here is from genome assembly GCA_035505955.1 of Rhodocyclaceae bacterium. Classification (GTDB taxonomy): domain Bacteria; phylum Pseudomonadota; class Gammaproteobacteria; order Burkholderiales; family Rhodocyclaceae; genus Fen-999. The sequence goes on along the minus strand of DATJQH010000064.1, from coordinate 40,981 downwards.
TGCCTTCCGCCTGGACCGCGCACAGATCCTTCACGTCCTTGATGCTGGCAACGCCGCCCGAGGCGATCACCGGTATACGCAGCGACTGTGCAAGCTTGACCGTCGCATCGACGTTGACGCCGTTCATCATGCCGTCGCGGCCGATGTCGGTGTAGATCACGGCCTCCACGCCGTAATCCTCGAACTTCCTGGCCAGGTCGATGACGTCGTGGCCGGTCATCTTCGACCAGCCGTCAACGGCAACCTTGCCCTCACGGGCATCCAGGCCGACGATGACGTGGCCGGGGAAAGCCGTGCACGCATCGTGCAGGAAGCCGGGGTTCTTCACCGCAGCGGTGCCGATGATGACGTAGCTGACGCCGTCGTCGAGGCAGCGCTCGATGGTGTCGAGGTCGCGGATGCCGCCGCCGAGCTGGACGGGGATTTCGTCGCCCACCTCCTCCAGCACCGCCTTGATGGCAGCCTCGTTCTTCGGCTTGCCGGCAAAGGCGCCATTGAGGTCGACCAGGTGCAGACGGCGTGCGCCCAGGCCGATCCAGTGCCGCGCCATGGCGGCCGGATCCTCCGAAAACACCGTGGCATCGTCCATGGCGCCCTGCTTGAGGCGCACGCAATGCCCGTCCTTCAGGTCGATCGCGGGTATCAGCAGCATGATGATGGAGTGAAAGTCAGTGGTGGTGGTACGCCGTGACGCGGGGCCGCTCAGGGCCGCCAGCGCATGAAATTGCCGAGGAGTTGCAGGCCTGCCTGCGCGCTCTTCTCCGGATGAAATTGAACCGCGATGATGTTATCTCGGGCCACGGCGCTGGTAAAGAGGATACCGTACGAAGTCGAACCCGCAATCTGTTGCGAGTCGCCAGGGATGACATAGTAGCTATGCACGAAATAGAAGCGCGTGCGGTCGGGTAAACCCTCCCACATCGGATGGCGCCCTGCCTGCCCGACCTCGTTCCAGCCCATGTGCGGCACCTTCAGGCCTTGCGCGACGGTCGCAGCTTCAGGAAAACGGCGCACGTTGCCGGGCAGGATGCCCAGGCCAGCGACGTCGCCTTCCTCGCTGTGCTCGAACAGCATCTGCAGGCCGATGCAGATGCCGAGGAAGGGCTTGCTCGCGGCCGCGTCGAGCACCGCCTCACGCAACCCGCAGGCCGCAAGCTGGGCCATGCAGTCGGGCATGGCGCCCTGACCGGGCACCACCACGCGCTCGGCGGCAGCGACCACCTTGGGGTCGGAGGTGACGACGACCGAAACACCTTCGGCAACATGCTCGATGGCCTTGGCGACCGAGCGCAGGTTGCCCATGCCGTAATCAACGACAGCAACAGTCATGATCGAATCAGAGGCTGCCCTTGGTCGAGGGGATGCCGCTAGCGCGCGTGTCGGCTTCGACAGCCATGCGCAACGCACGGCCGAAGGCCTTGAACACCGTTTCCGCCTGATGGTGCGCATTGTCGCCGCGCAGGGCGTCGATGTGCACCGTGATCCCGGCGTGGTTAACCAGGCCCTGGAAGAATTCGCGCACGAGGTCGACATCGAACTCGCCGATGGCGCCACGCACGAAGGGTACGTCGAACACGAGCCCGGGGCGGCCGGAAAGATCGACGACCACGCGCGAGAGCGCCTCGTCGAGCGGCACGTAAGCGTGGCCATAGCGGCGCACGCCCTTCTTGTCTCCAAGCGCGCGGGCCAGCGCCTGGCCCAGGGTAATGCCGACGTCCTCGACGGTGTGGTGCGCATCGATGTGCAGGTCGCCCTTCGCTTCGATCTCGAGGTCGCACATGCCGTGACGCGCAATCTGGTCGAGCATGTGGTCAAAGAAGCCGACGCCGGTGGCAAGCCTGCCAACGCCGCTGCCGTCGAGATCGAGCTTGACCCGGACGGTGGTTTCGAGCGTGTTGCGTTGGACTTCGGCGCTGCGCATGTGTCGGTCTGCTACGACAGGTGAGGACAGCGGTCATGATACCATCACAATTCGCATCAATACTCCGCCCGACCCCCGATGAATCGCTACTGGAGCGACACCGCCAACGCCTTGACGCCCTACGTGCCGGGTGAGCAGCCGCAGTTGCCGAACCTCGTCAAGCTCAACACGAACGAGAATCCGTTCGGCCCTTCACCGAAGGTCATCGCCGCGATCCAGCGCGAAGCTTCGGAGAGCCTGCGACTCTACCCCGATCCGCAAAGTGCCCGCCTCAAGAGCGCCATCGCGGGCTATTTCGGCAACATTGCACCCAGGCAGATTTTCGTCGGCAACGGTTCCGACGAAGTGCTCGCCCATGTTTTCGTGGCGCTGCTCAAGCACGAGCGGCCGGTGCTATTCCCGGACGTCACCTACAGTTTCTACCCGGTGTACTGCCGTCTCTACGACATTGAGTTCGAGACCGTGCCGCTCACGGAGCGCTTCGAAATCCGGCCCGACGATTACCTGCGCACCAACGGCGGCATCATCTTTGCCAACCCGAACGCACCGACCGGCTGCGCCATGCCGCTGGCCAGCATCGAGCGCATCGCCGCTGGCAATCCGGATTCCGTAGTCGTCGTCGATGAAGCGTATGTCGATTTTGGCGCCGAATCGGCCGTGTCGCTGATCAATGCCTGCCCGAACCTGCTGGTCGTGCAGACCCTCTCGAAGTCGCGTTCGCTGGCCGGCTTGCGTGTCGGATTTGCAATTGGCCAGCCCGATCTCATCGAGGCGCTGGAACGCGTCAAGGACAGTTTCAATTCCTACCCGCTCGACCGTCTGGCGCAGGCCGGGGCCGCCGCCGCCATCGACGACCGCGAATGGTTTGAGCGCACGCGCCAGGCCGTCATCAAGACGCGTGGCCGACTCACCGTGCAATTGGGGCGGCTTGGATTCGAGGTGCTGCCATCCCTGGCGAACTTTGTCCTCGCACGCCATCCACGCTTCGGCGGCGCCGAACTGGCGCGCCTGTTGCGCGATCGCGGCATCGTCGTGCGCCACCTTGCGCAGCCACGCATCGAACGCTACCTGCGCATCTCCGTGGGCAGCGATGACCAGTGCGACACGCTGCTGGCGGCGCTGACCGAACTCATCAACGCTTGATGCGCAGCTCCGCGGCGCGGGCATGCGCTGTCAGGCCCTCGCCATGCGCCAGCGTCGAGGCGACCGGGCCAAGCGCCTGCGCGCCGGCCGCGGAAACCTCGATCAGGCTCGTGCGCTTCTGGAAGTCGTAGACCCCCAGAGGGCTGGAGAAGCGCGCGCTGCGCGATGTCGGCAGTACGTGGTTCGGGCCGGCGCAGTAATCGCCGAGCGATTCCGAACTGTAGTGCCCCATGAAGATCGCGCCGGCGTGCCTGATCCTGCCGACCAGCGCGCGCGGATCGCGCACCGACAGCTCGAGGTGCTCGGGAGCGATGCGATTCGCGATCAGGCACGCCTCGTCAAGGTCAGACACCTGAATGAGCGCGCCGCGCCCCCTGAGCGAGGCGCCAATGACTTCCTTGCGCGGCATGGTCGGCAATAGTTTCTCGATGCTCGCCGCAACGCTGTCGATGAACGCGGCGTCGGGACAGAGCAGGATGGCCTGCGCGAGTTCGTCGTGCTCGGCCTGCGCGAAGAGGTCGATGGCGACCCAGTCGGGCTCGCCGGAACCGTCCGAGATAATCAACACTTCCGAGGGTCCGGCCACCATGTCGATGCCGACCGTGCCGAAAACGCGCCGCTTCGCGCTGGCGACGTAGGCGTTGCCGGGCCCGACGATCTTGTCGACCTGCGGAATCGTCTGCGTGCCGTAGGCCAGCGCACCGACGGCTTGTGCGCCGCCGATGGTGAACACGCGATCGACACCGGCGAGATGCGCTGCTGCCAGCACCAGTTCGTTGCGCTGCCCGCCCGGCGTCGGTACCACCATGACGAGTTCCTTGACGCCCGCGACCTTGGCGGGAACCGCATTCATCAGCACCGAACTCGGATAGGCGGCCTTCCCGCCGGGCACGTAAAGGCCGACGCGATCGAGCGGCGTCACCATCTGGCCCAGGCGTGTGCCATCGGCTTCGGTGTACTCCCACGATTCCGCCTTCTGCCGTTCGTGGTAGCTGCGGATGCGTTCCGCGGCGTACCGCAAGGACTGACTTTGCGCAGCCGGCAGGCCGTCGAAAGCGGCCTTGAGCAAATCCTTGCCCAGTTCGAGATCGGACATCGCCTTCGCTTCGAGGTGATCGAAGCGTCGCGTGTAGTCGAGCACCGCCGCGTCGCCGAGCGTGCGCACGTTGGCCAGCACTTCGGCCACTGTCCGTTCGATTGACTCATCGGTACGGTTGTCGAAATGCAGCAGCGCATCCAGCGTCGACAGAAACTCGGGCTCACGGCTGGACAGGCGGCGGATGGTGCTCATTGCACGGCCCTGGCGAAACTGTCGATCACGGGTTGCAGCAAATCGCGCTTCATCTTCAGGCTGGCCTGGTTCACCACCAGGCGCGACGAGATCGGCATGATTTCCTCGACTTCGGCCAGGTTGTTGGCCTTGAGCGTGCCGCCGCTGGAGACGAGGTCGACGATGGCGTCGGCGAGCCCGGCGAGCGGCGCCAGTTCCATGGAGCCATAGAGCTTGATGAGATCGACATGCACGCCCTTGGCGGCGAAGTGTTCGCGCGCCGTCTGGATGTACTTGGTGGCGATGCGCAGGCGCGCGCCGCGCCGTACGGCCGCCGCGTAGTCGAACCCGACCGGCGCCGCCACGCACATGCGGCACTTGGCGATGCCCAGATCGAGCGGCTGGTAAAGGCCGGTGCCGCCGTGTTCGAGCAGCACGTCCTTGCCCGCGATGCCGAGGTCGGCGGCGCCGTACTGCACGTAGGTCGGCACGTCGGACGCACGCACGATCACGACGCGCACGTCGGCGCGATTTGTGCCGATGATGAGCTTCCTGGACTGCTCCGGATTCTCGACAGGCACGATGCCCGCCGCGGCAAGCAGGGGCAGGGTCTCGTCGAAGATGCGGCCCTTGGAAAGGGCGATGGTAATGGCGTTCATGCGCGCTATTTTACGCGCCGAACGCGTGCTCCCAGCGCCGTCAGTTTCCGCTCCAGGCCCTCGTAGCCTCGGTCGAGGTGGTAGATGCGATCCACCAGCGTCTCGCCGCAGGCGGCAAGCCCGGCGATGACGAGACTGGCCGAAGCGCGCAGGTCCGTGGCCATGACCGTTGCGCCATTCAGCCTGTCGACGCCCTTCACCATCGCCGTGTTGCCGTCGATGCGGATGTCGGCGCCCAGCCGGATCAGTTCGACGGCGTGCATGAAGCGGTTCTCGAAGATGGTCTCGCGGATGATCGCGGTACCTTCGGCCACCGCGTTGATGGCCATGAACTGGGCCTGCATGTCGGTCGGGAACGCCGGATAGGGTGCGGTGCGAATCGACACGGCCGTCAGTCGCCGGGGCGCGTGCAGTCTGATCGCGTCGCGTTCGGAAACGATCTCGCAACCGGCGTCCATCAGCTTGTCGATCACGGCGTCGACATAGGAAGCCGACGTTCCGGTGAGCCGAATGCTGCCGCCGGTTGCAGCTGCAGCGCACAGGTAGGTTCCGGTCTCGATGCGGTCCGGCATGATGCGATGCGCCGTACCGTGCAGTCGTTCGATACCGCGTATGCGGATGACATCCGTGCCGGCGCCGGAGATCTGCGCGCCCATGGCCACCAGGCAGTTGGCAAGGTCAACCACTTCCGGCTCGCGCGCCGCGTTCTCGATCACGGTGTCGCCTGCCGCCAGGCAGGCGGCCATCATCAGGTTCTCGGTACCCGTGACCGTCACCATGTCGGTAAAGAGTCGCGCACCGCTCAGGCGCGGACAGCGCGCATGGACGTAGCCCTGCTCCACCGACATTTGCGCCCCCATCGCCGAGAGGCCGCGGATGTGCTGGTCGACGGGACGAGCCCCGATTGCGCACCCGCCAGGAAGCGAGACTCTTGCCTCGCCCATGCGCGCCAGCAGGGGACCGAGCACGAGGATCGACGCGCGCATGGTCTTCACGAGTTCATACGGCGCCACCGGCTCGTCGAGCCCGGAGGCATCCAGCGTCACCGTATCACCGTCACGCGCGACCTTGACGCCCATCTGCGCCAGGAGGCGCAGCATGGTCGACACGTCTTTCAGGTCAGGAACGTTCGAGAACGTCACGGGCTCCGAGGTGAGGAGCGCAGCAGTCAGCAGCGGCAAGGCCGCATTCTTGGCGCCCGATATTGCGGCTTCGCCGTCAAGCGGCACGCCGCCTTCGATGAGCAGTTTTTCCAATTCGAATTTTCCGGTGTGCTCAGGCCAATGGCAGCAACTCGCCCACCCCGTACAAGGCGGCCAGCGAGCGCAGGCTTTGCGGCGCGCCGATGATCGACAGCTCGAGGTTGCGCTCGCGCGCGCAACGAGTCCACGCGAGCAGGACCGCCACGGCGGACGAGTCGACCTCGCTCACCTCGGCCAGATCGACCACCGAGGCGCCGCCAGCCAGCGCCGCCTCGCCCGCCTCCTTCAACGCGGCCGCTGCGCCGATGTTCATCGCGCCACGAACGGTGACGCGGCTGCCGGCAACGTCGATCATTTCTTCGCCGCGGACGAATCGCCGCTCTTGTTCTTGGTGCGCAGGCTGGCGATCAGCCCGTCGACTCCGTTGGCGGTCACCTCCTCGGCAAACGAACTCCGATAGTTCGTTACGAGGCTGACGCCCGCGACTGCGATGTCATACACCTTCCAGCCCTGGTCGGTCTTCTCGAGGTTGTAGTCGATCGAAATGGGCTTCGAGCCCGCCTGCGCCACCGTCGTCCGCACCAACGCATCGGTGTCGGCTGGCTGCATCTTGAAGGGCTTGAACTCGATCGTCTGGTCGCGGTACTCGACCAGCGCCTTCGAGTAGGTGCGTACGAGCAGGGCGCGGAACTCGGCGGTAAGCTGCTGCTGCTGCTCGGGCGTCGCCTTGCGCCAGTCCTTGCCCATCGCGAGCCGGGTCATGCGCGTGAAATCGAAATGCGGCAGTACCTTGACGTCGGCGAGTTCGACCACTTTGCGCGTGTCGCCGGAGCGGATGTCCTTGTCCTTGCGAATGATGTCCAGCACGTCGTTGGCGACGCCGCGCACGAGCGCGTCCGGCGCCACGTCCTCGGCCAGCGCGACATTGGCAAACAGCAAGGCGGCGAACACTGCGAAAAGGTGCTTCATCGTAATTTCCTTCGTGTTATCCAAACGTTGGGGCGACACCATTACTCGTCATCGGGTTCCGGCGGCGGATGGCCGTCATAAACCTGCGAGCGGCGGCGCTGCAGGTATGCATCGCGGATGTACGAGTACTTGTCCAGCGCCGCCTCTTCGATGATCTTGTCAGCCGGCAGCAGGTCCGCGCGGATGCTGACGAAGCGCACGGCAGTGAGCGAGTTGCGTACCGGAACATCGCTGAGGTGGCCGACGGGATCTGCCTCGATGTCGAGCGCCAGCCCTGCCGCATCGCGCATGTCGCGGGGGCCGAAGACCGGCACCACCAGGTAGGGACCCGGCCCCATGCCCCAGCGGCCCATTGTCTGCCCGAAGTCCTCGTCGTGCTTGTCGAGGCCGATCGTGGAGGCAAAGTCGAACAGACCGAGGACGCCGAACGTGCTGTTGAAGATGAAGCGCCCGGCATCGCCGACGGCATCGCCCGGCTTGCCCTGCAAGAGATCGTTCACGCCGATAAAGACGTCGGCGATGTTGCCGAAGAAATTGGCGACGCCCGTCTTCACTGGCAAAGGCATGACGACGTCGTAGCCCTTCGCGACCGGCTTGAGCAGCACCGTGTCGAAGCCTTCGTTGAAGGAGAACATCGCCCGATTGAAGCCCTCGAGAGGATCGCGCGGGTCGTCCTGGCGTGCAACGCCCGTTGTCGCGCAACCGCCGGAAAGTCCGGCCAAGACGACCATGAAGGCCGTCACTGCCGTTCGCAAGCCCGCAACGCTGACCGAGGCCCTCCTCACTTACCACCCTTCCCGCCGTCGCCTGACGGCGACTCCGATGCCTTGTTGAACATGAACTCGCTAATGAGCTTTTCGATTACAACGGCCGACTGCGTCTTCTTGATGACATCACCGTCCTTGAGCATCTCGCTGTCGCCGCCGGCGTCCAGGCCGATGTACTGCTCGCCGAGCAGGCCGGATGTCAGGATCGAGGCGAACGTGTCGCGCGGGAACTTGTAGCGCGCATCGATCTTCATGTCGACCACGGCTACATAGTTCTCGGGATCGAAGCGGATGCCGGCCACGCGGCCCACCACCACGCCGGCGCTCTTGATCGGCGCCCGGATCTTCAGGGCGCCGACGTTATCGAACTTTGCCTCGAGCCGATACATCTCGCCGTTGCCGGCACTCGACAGATTGCCAACCTTCAACGCCAGGAAGATCAGCGAGGCAATGCCGAGCGCAACGAAGAAGCCCACCCACAAATCAAGAGTCAATCGGTTCATCAGGCACCCCGGAACATGAATGCGGTAAGAATGAAGTCGGCGGCAAGGATCGCCAGCGAGGATGTCACGACGGTACGCGTGGTCGCGCCGGAAACGCCTTCGGCCGTCGGTTCGGCGTCGTAGCCCTCGAACACGGCGATCCAGCTGACGATGACACCGAACACGAAGCTCTTGATGACGCCGTTGAGGATGTCTTCGCGGAAGTCGACGGACGATTGCATTTGCGACCAGAAGGCCCCCTCGTCGACACCGATCAGCTTGACGCCGACCAGGTAGCCGCCGATCACGCCCATGGCGGAGAACAGCGCGGCCAGCAACGGCATGGAGATCACGCCGGCCCAGAAGCGCGGCGCGACGACGCGGGCAATCGGATTCACGGCCATCATCTCCATGGCCGAAAGCTGCTCGGTGGCCTTCATGAGGCCGATCTCGGCCGTGATGGCAGACCCGGCGCGACTGGCAAAGAGGAGCGCGGCCACCACGGGCCCGAGTTCGCGCACCAGGGACAGCGCCACGAGAACACCCAGCGCCTCGGAGGAACCATAACGCTGGAGGGTATCGTAGCCTTGCAGGCCCAGCACCATGCCGACGAACATGCCCGAGACCAGGATGATGACCAGTGACAGCACGCCGGTGAAGTAGATCTCGCGGATCGTCAGGAAGAACCGGCGCAAGGCGCTGCCCGAGTACAGGAGCGTCATTGCGAAGAAACGGCTGGCAAACCCGAGCCGCCAGACGCGGTCGTTCACCCAGCCGCCCAGGCTCCGCAGCGCAGAAGTCGTACGTTCAAGCATGGCCGGCCACCGCGTGGATCTCGTCGCCATAGGGCCGCGCCGGATAGTGGAAGCCGACCGGTCCGTCCGCCTCGCCCCAGACGAACTGGTGCACGTATGGCGCGATCGAGTTGCGGATCTCGTCGGCGGTTCCCTCGGCCACGATTCGTCCTTCCGACACGAAGTAGATGTAGTCGACGATTTTCAGCGATTCCTGCACATCGTGCGTGACGACGATGGAGCTCGCCCCCAGCGCGTCGTTGAGGCTGCGGATCAATTGGCCGATGATGGCCAGCGAAATGGGATCGAGGCCGGCGAAGGGTTCGTCGTACATCATGAGCATCGGATCGAGCGCAATGGCACGCGCCAGGGCGACCCGACGCGCCATGCCGCCCGAAAGCTGGGACGGCATCAGCCTGGCGACGCCGCGCAAGCCCACGGCCTCGAGCTTCAGCATGACGAGATCATGAATCATGTCTTCCGGCAGATCGGTGTGCTCGCGCATCTGGAAAGCGACGTTGTCGTACACGGAAATGTCGGTAAACAGGGCGCCGAACTGGAACAGCATGCCCATGCGGCGGCGCAATTGGTACAGTTCCCTGCTGTCCAGCGCCGCCACGTCGCGACCGCCCACCCGCACCTGGCCGGAAGTGGCTTTCAACTGGCCGCCGATCAGCCGCAGCGTCGTCGTCTTGCCGCCGCCGGAAATGCCCATGATCGCCACGACCTTGCCCCGTGGGATTTTCATGTTGATTCCAGTTAAGATTGGGCGACGGTCGTAGGCGAAATTGACGTTTGCCAGCTCGACCAACGGTTCGGTTGTGGAATTGAGGGGCATGCGCTGGGCCGGTGAATAAGCCTGCGGATTCTAGCAAAATTGCCGCATTGCTCCCTCGACATGGGATGATCTTGACATGATTGACGTCTTGACCGCACGGCGACGCCAGCCGCGGCAGATCGCGGGCGCGCCGATGCGCCGGAACTTCGCGTGAAGCCGCACCAGGCTGCAGGGCGGCCCGCACTGCTGCTGGTCGACGACGATCCCCTGATCGGCGACACGCTGGCATACCTGCTCGGTCGCGACTTCACGGTCGTGGTGGCTGACAGCAGGCCCTCCGCGCTCTCCCGGGTCCGTCAACTGCCAAGCCTGCCCGCCGCCGCCCTGGTCGATCTTGGTCTGCCACCGACGCCGCACCGTCCGGACGAGGGCTTTGCGCTGGTCACGGAACTCCTGACTCTCGCGCCGGAAATGCCGATCGTCATCCTTTCGGGACAAAACGACGAGAGCAACGCGCGCCACGCCCGCGCGCTGGGCGCCGCCGAGTTCATGGCCAAACCGGCCGATCCCGACAGATTGCGCGAAACACTGCTCCGACTGATTGACACAGAAACGCGGCCGGCCGCGATGGAACTCGTCGGCAAGAGCCCGCCGATGGACAAACTGCGGGCCCAACTGCGCCAGTATGCAGATTCGCCCTTCCCGGTGTTGATCGAGGGCGAGTCCGGAAGCGGCAAAGAACTGGCCGCCGAGGCCCTGCACAGGATTTCGGAACGCGCGTCGCACCCGTACCTGGCGCTGAACTGCGCCGCGATTTCCCCCAATCTGGTCGAGCCAACCTTGTTCGGCCACGCCAAGGGCGCGTTCACGGGCGCGATCGGCAGTCGAGCCGGGTACTTCGAGGAAGCCGCGGATGGCACGCTGTTCCTCGACGAAATCGGCGAACTGCCGCTCGACCTGCAACCGAAACTCTTGCGAGTGCTCGAAAACGGCCAGTACCAGCGTGTCGGCGAAACCCAGCAACGTGTGTCGCGTGCCCGTGTCGTCGCCGCGACCAACCGGGACTTGAAGAAGGAGGTCCGCGAGGGTCAGTTCCGCGCCGATCTTTACCATCGCCTTTCGGTGTTCACGATCGGCGTACCCGCCCTGCGGGACATGGGGAACGATCGACTCCTGCTCCTGGAGCACTTCCGCAGTTTGTACGCAAAATCGACCAACAGCCGCGCCTTTGTCCTCACAGCCGAGGCCGAGGCACGCTGGGCGACGTATCAGTACCCGGGCAACGTGCGCGAATTGCGCAACATTGTCCTGCGCCTGATGGCCAAGCACGGCGGAGGTACCGTCGACCGCGACGCGCTCGACGCCGAACTCGATTCCGGCCCCGCCGACGCCGCGCCGGCCGGAATGCCGCGCGACGACGAGCAGTTGCTCACTCTTGCCCTGCGCCAACTGCGCGAAACCAGCCACTTCAGCCTCGACGAGACCCTGCAACGTTGGGAATCGGCCTACATTGCCGCGGCCCAGCAATTGACCCACGGCAATGTCAGCCAGGCAGCCAAGCTGCTCGGCATCAATCGCACCACCCTGTACAACCGCATCGAGGTGCTCGCCCGCGCCCTCGGCGACGCCACCGGCATTGAAGGCAAATAACCATGTACCTAGAGCATTTCGGCCTTTCCGAAGCGCCCTTCCGCATCACGCCGCACACCGAGTTCTTCTTCGCCGGAGGCAACCGCGGCGCCACCCTGGAAGCGCTGGTCTACGCAATCATCAACGACGAAGGCATCGTCAAGGTCAGCGGCGAGGTCGGCAGCGGCAAAACCATGCTGTGCCGGATGCTCATGGAGAAGCTGCCGCCCCACGTCGTGACCGTGTATCTGGCCAATCCGTCGCTGTCACGCGACGACATCCTGTTGGCCATCGCCTACGACCTCGGGCTTACCATCCCGGACAACACGCGCGCCAGCATCATCGTGCGCGCGCTGTTCGCCAAGCTGATCGAACTGCACGGGCAGGGCCGCCAGGTCGTGGTACTGATCGACGAAGCCCATGCCATGCCAACCGAGACGCTGGAGGAGGTGCGTCTCCTCTCGAACCTGGAAACCAACCAGCACAAGTTGCTTCAGTTGGTCATGTTCGGTCAGCCGGAGCTCGATGGCATCCTGGCCCGCGCCGACATGCGCCAGTTGAAGGAGCGCGTCACGCAGAACTTCAGCCTCGAACCGCTGCGCCGCGACGACATCGCCGAATACCTCGATTTCCGCATGCGCATGGCGGGCTACCGCGGGCCCGAAGTCTTCTCGGCGCCGGCGGTGAAGCTCATCACCGGCGCGTCCCAAGGACTGACGCGGCGCGTCAACATCCTGGCCGAGAAGTCCCTCCTGTCCGCTTTCGCGGCTGGCAGCCACCAGATCACGCCGGCGGAAGTCGGCGCCGCGATACGCGATACGAGGTATGACGAGCCGTCCAACCAGATGCTGCGCCGGGCCTTGGTCTTCGCGGCCGGTGTCGCGGTGGTACTCTTGATCATCGCGCTGGTCGTCGCCGCGCTGCCCGAAGCCCACGCCCCACGCACCGGCTCCAGCGCAGGCCTCGCCTCCGCGCCCAATCCCGACGGCGTACCACCGGGGCTGACTTTGGAGAACCGTTCGGCCGCGCCGCCGGCGGACGTAGCACGGCCGACAGAGCCTGAAAGCCGGGCGGTCCCGGCGGCCGCAACGCGCCCCGCGGTGATGCCGGCATCCGCCCCAGTCAGGACGGAAACGCCCGTGCCCGACGCCACGGCCCGGCTAAGCGCGGTAGCGTTGGCGCGACTCGCCGAAACGAGACAGTGGATCGACGTCACCGACGGCAGCCGGTGGTTCATCCAGCTTGTGGCGACGAACACCAGCCAGATCGATTACGCCGAAAATTTCCTGGTCCGGGCCGACCGCCTGCTTCAGCCCGAAAAGGCCAGGCTTTATGTCGCCAATACCGCCCGGGAACAACGAATCGGCATTATTTACGGGGATTTCCCGGATCTGGCGTCCGCCAACGTGGCGCTGGCGCGACTGGCGCCGGAGCTGCGCAGCAGCAATCCTTTCCCACGACAGGTTTTATGGTTAAAGTAGGATTTACGCAACTGCCTCGACAGGCTCAACAGGCTCCGAAACCGCGATGACGCCACGATTTCTTGCTGCGCCGCTCCTGGCGCTGACGATTGCTGCCGTTGCTGGCTGCACTCACGTACCTACGGCCTCTGTTTCGCCAGGCCACATGGATGGCGCCGCTGCCGTGGCCCCCATGAAGGGGGAAATCCCCCAGCCGGTTCCTTACGCGGCCGCGCCGAGAAAACCTGCAGCAGGGCCAAAGGCGGAGACCTACAGTGTTGTCGTCAACAATGTTCCGGTGCACGACCTCCTGTTTGCGCTCGCACGTGACGCGAAGGTCAATGTCGACGTCCATCCTGGCCTCACCGGGCTCGTGACGCTGAATGCAATCGACCAGACTCTCCCGCAGTTGCTCGCCCGCATAGCAAAGCAAGTCGATATGCGATGGGAAATGAACGGCCAGAACCTGAGCGTCATGCCCGACAAGCCGTTCCTGCGGACGTATCAGATCGATTTCCTGAACATGTCGCGGTCGGTCAGCAGTTCGATCGCGACCGCCACCCAAATAGCCAGCGCCCAGACCGGCGGCACCTCGGGTTCTTCGCAACCGACCGGTACGACCGGAAACAGCGCCACCACCTCGGTCACCAGCGCCACCAAGAACGATCTGATGGAAAGCCTGATCAGCAACGTCTCCGACATGCTCAAGGAAGAGGACAAGCTGCGCTATCGCCAGGCGGTGGAGACTGAGGCCGGAATACAGGCCAACACCCAAGGCGCCGGTCGAATCCAGGCTGACATGACGTCGGGCAGGAAGACCGAAACAGCAAAAGGAGCAGAGACGGAAACCGGCCCGGGCATTTCTGCGAGCGGCAGCGGCAATCAATCGGTAGACGCACGAGCGCAGGCGATGAAGAAGGTTGGAACTTACGAACCCGCCGTGTCGGTCTTTGCCAACAAGGAGTCCGGCGTCCTGTTCGTCCGGGCAACGAGCAGGCAGCACGAAAAGGTGCAGCAGTTCATCGACCTGGTCATGCGAACGGCCAGGCGGCAGGTCATGATTGAAGCGACGATTGCCGAAGTCACCTTGAGCGACGGCTACAAGCAGGGCATCGACTGGTCGGCCGGTCCCCTCGGCAGCAAGGGCTTCACGCTTACCCAACAAGGGACGTCCAATCTGTCGACGGTAAATCCGCTGAACATCTTCACGCTTGCCTACAAGAATGCCACGTCGCGGATCGGAAATGTCTCGGCCCAGATCGACCTGCTCCAGTCGTTCGGCAACGTCAGGGTGCTGTCGAGCCCCAAGCTGAGCGTCATGAATAACCAGACGGCAACCCTGAAGGTAGCGGACAGCCGCGTGTACTTCACTGTGAAGGCCGACACGACTCCCGGGAACACGAACAGCAACGCGATCGTGGCCTACACGACCACCCCCAATGCCGTTTCGGTCGGTTTCTTCATGACCGTGACGCCTCAGATCGACGATGGCGACGAGGTGACGCTGAATGTGCGACCGACGGTGACGCGGATTCTCGGCTACGTCAATGATCCGAACCCGCAGTTGGCCGCTGCTGGTGTTGTAAACCAGGTGCCAGAAATCCAGACGCGCGAAATGGAATCGATCATCCGGGTCCCGAGCGGCCAGATCGCCGTCATGGGCGGTCTGATGCAGGACCAGATCAGTGACAAGACGGACGCCGTCCCCCTCGTGTCGTCGATTCCCTTCCTCGGGGAGGTCTTCAAGCATCGCAACGACGGAACACAGAAGACGGAACTTGTCGTCTTCCTGCGTCCGGTGGTCATCAAGGATGCGAGCCTGAATGGCGACTTCGCCTCTTTCCGCAAGCAACTTCCCGGCGAAGACTTCTTCGAACGCAAGGAAATGCCGGCAACGCAGTTCACCAACGGTGGTGATGCGCGGTGAGCCTCCTGATGGATGCCTTGAAGCGGGCTGAACTGGCCAAGCAAAGGGGCCAGGCAGAGGCTTTGGCAGAGGCCGAAGCGCCAACCCAGCCGCCCGAGATGCCCCCCGCGAGCGCCGCCGCGCTGCCCGAATTGTCCAAACTCGAGGACCTGGACGCCGAATTCATTGCGCACGCGAGACAGCCGGCACCCGCGAGGCAAATGGCACAGCCATCGATCGGGGCCGCACCAGCGAATGCGTCGCCGTCGCCTCGTGGCGGCGTGCCTCCTGCATCTCCGACCTTGTCCGCGGGTCCCCGCGCCGGCACGGCCGCCGACAGGCAGGCAATCCGGAACGCGTTCGCGGTAAAGCAGCCGGGCGGCAACAAGACGCTCATGCTGGCGGCGGCCGCGGTTGCCCTGCTCGCCATTGCCGGCGCGGCAATCTATCTCTGGCTGGAACTCAAACCGACACAGGGCACCGCGCTCGCGCCGACGGCCTCGATTCCGAACACCGTCAGACAGCCCCCCTCCATCCAGGGCGACACTGCGTCTGCCCCGCGGGCTGCGCCGGCGCCCGCCGTAGCCGCCGCACCTGCCGCCTTGCCCGCGAGGATCATCCCGCCGCAGGCGTCACTCGAACCCGCTCGCACTCCCGCCGGGCGAGCCGCACCGTTCTATGCGGCCGGCGACACGCAAGTGCGCGTCACCTCAACGCACGCAGGAGTCGACCCGACGTCCGCCGAGGGCTATCAGGCCCTGCAGAGTGGCAACCTGCCTGCAGCGAGGGCCGCATATGAGCGGCTGTTGCGCGCCGATCCCCACAATGCCGAGGCACTGCACGGCCTCGCGGCCGTCGCCTTGCGCGAAGGCAAGGCCGCCGACGCCGAAGCCGCCTACCTGAAGATAATCGAATCCGACCCCGGCGATGCCGCAGCACAGGCCGGACTCGTCGCTCTCAATCCGCAAGTGGATCCGGTAGCCAGCGAAAACCGCATGAAGTCGCTTCTGGCGACGCAAGGCGACATCCCTGCAGTGAACTTTGCGCTGGGGAACCTGTACGCCCGCCAGAACCGCTGGAACGATGCTCAGCAGGCCTACTTCCGGGCAGTTGCTGCAGATGAAGCCAACGCGGACTATCTGTTCAACCTGGCGGTCAGCCTCGACCAGCTCCACCAGCCCAAGCTCGCGGCCCAATACTACGGCCGTGCCTTGGCTGCCGCGGAGAAGATCTCGCCCGCCTTCGATCGGGCGCAGGCAGCCAGACGGCTGCGCGAACTGCAGCCCTGATCCGGAACGGCCCTCAGCAGTCGCGCGCCGGCACTCGATGACCAGATGATGAATTCGCCCACCCCACATCGCCGCCCGATTGGCCAGATCCTGATCTCGCAGGGCGTGATCAGCGAAGACCAGTTGCGCATCGCGCTGCTGGAACAGATGAAGTCGAACCAGCCGGTGGGCAAGCTGCTGGTTTCGCTGGGCTTCGTTTCGGAAGCCACGCTGCGCGACGCGCTGGGCGAGTCGCTCGGGCAGAAATCCGTCGACCTCGCGAACGCCATCGTCGATCCGGCCGCGCTGCGCCTGGTACCGCGCGAGGTCGCCAAACGCCACGGCCTGCTGCCGATGGACTATTCCCCGGAGCATCGGCATCTGACCATTGCCATCGCTGATACCAACGACATCGTTGCGCTGGACAAGCTGCGCGCACTCGTGCCGCACGAGCTTCTGATCGAGACCTTGCTCGCCGGCGAATCCGAAATTGCCCGGGCCATCGACCAGTATTACGGTCATGAGCTTTCCATCGATGGCATCCTGCACGAGATCGAGACCGGCGAAATCGATTACCGCAGCCTGGCGGCCTCGATGGATGAATACAGCCAGCCCGTGGTACGTCTGGTCGGCGCGCTGCTCACCGACGCTGTCAAGCGCGAGGCGTCCGACATCCACTTCGAGCCGGAAGCGAACTTCCTGCGCATCCGTTATCGCATCGACGGCATCCTCAGGCAGATCCGGGCGCTGCACAAGTCCTACTGGGCTGCCATGGCGGTACGCATCAAGGTCATGAGCGGCATGAACATTGCGGAAACGCGGGCCCCGCAGGATGGACGCATCTCGCTCAACATCAGCGGCCGATTGGTCGACTTTCGCGTCGCCGTCCAGCCGACGATTCACGGCGAGAACATCGTCCTGCGCATCCTTGACCGGCAAAAAGGCATCGTGCCGCTCGACCAGCTCGGCCTGGACGATAGCCAGCTGGATACGCTGAAGCTCATGATCGCCCGGCCGGAAGGCATCATCCTGGTAACGGGACCCACGGGCAGCGGCAAGACGACCACCCTGTACTCCGTGCTGAGCCACATCAACTCCGAGGGCCAGAACATCATGACCCTTGAAGATCCGGTTGAGTATCCGATGGCCATGATCAGGCAGACATCGGTGGCGGAAGCGGCCAAGCTCGACTTCGCCAACGGCATCCGCTCGATGATGCGCCAGGACCCGGACGTCATACTCGTCGGCGAAATCCGCGACGAGGATACCGCCGACATGGCCTTCCGCGCCGCAATGACCGGCCACCAGGTCTATACGACGCTGCATACGAACTCGGCCATCGGCGCCGTGCCGCGCCTGCTCGACATCGGCATCCTGCCCGACATCATGGCGGGCAACATCATCGGCATCGTTGCCCAGCGCCTGGTGCGCAAGCTCTGTCCGCACTGCCGCAAGTCGCACGCCGCGCAGCCGCACGAGCGCCGCCTGCTCGGCCTCGACCGCAGTGGACAGGCTCCCCTGCTCTATCGGCCGAGCGGCTGTGACAAGTGCGATTTCCAGGGCTACCGCGGACGCATGGCCATCATGGAGCTGATGCGGCTGGACGGCGACATCGACGAACTGATCGCGCGCCGTGCCACCGCACGCGAAATCACCAAGGCCGCGTTGTCCAAGGGATTCCGCACGCTCGCGGAAGACGGCCTGCGACGCGTCATCGACGGTTCCACATCGATCGAGGAAGTGGCGCGCGTCGTCGACCTCACGGAGCGCATGCGGTGACGCTGTATGCCTACAAGGCCATGAATCCGGACGGCCAACTGGTGATGGGACGGCTCGACGCCATCAACCCGGTCGACCTCGAAATGCGCTTGAAGCGCATGGACCTCGACTTCATCAAGGGCAACCCCGTCCGGCAGGCCCGGATACTCGGCCGCATGGGCGCAAGCCGCCGGGAGTTGATCAACTTCTGTTTCCACCTCGAACAGCTGACGCGCGCGGGTGTGTCCATCGTCGACGGACTGACGGACCTGCGCGACAGCATCGATAACCCCCAGTTCCGGGAAGTGGTTGCCACCATGATCGAGAGCATCGATGGCGGCAGGACGCTGTCCCAGGCGATGGGCGAGCACCCGCGCATCTTCGACGGCGTATTCACGGCCCTGATCGCCGCCGGCGAAACCACCGGCAGGCTTCAGGAGGTCCTGACGAACCTGGTCGACTCGCTCAAGTGGCAGGACGAACTCGCCGCGCAGACCAAGAAGCTGATCATGTATCCGGCGTTCATGGGCACGGTCGTCATCTCCGTGGTGCTGTTCATGCTGATCTACCTGGTTCCGAAAATGGTCGGATTCATCAAGAACTCGGGGCAGGAGTTGCCGCTGCATACGCGCGCATTGCTCTTCACGTCCGACCTTTTCGTGCACTACTGGTATGTCGTCGTCGGCCTGCCGATTCTGTTCGCCGTCGTCGTCGCCACGCTGATGCGCACGAACCCGCACGTCCGTCAGCGCGTCGACCAGGCCAAGCTGCAACTGCCGGTAATCGGCGACATTCTGCGCAAGGTCATCCTTTCGCGCTTCGCCGGCACGTTCGCCATGATGTACGGCTCGGGCATTTCCGTTCTGGATGCATTGCGCGCCACGGAGGGCGTGGTGGGCAACGAGGTGATCCGCGGCGGCCTCCGGCGGGCCAGCGAGTTGATCGCAGAAGGCCAGGGCATCACGACCGCATTCCAGAGCGTGGGCCTTTTCCCCGCCCTCGTCGTACGCATGTTGCGCGTCGGCGAGAACACGGGCGCGCTCGATACCGCGCTCGTCAATGTCAGCTACTTCTACAGCCGCGACGTGCGGGAGTCGATCAGTCGCGTGCAAACCATGATCGAGCCAACGCTGACCGTGATCCTCGGCGTCGTGCTGGGCTGGGTCATGCTGTCCGTGCTCGGACCGATTTACGACACGATCACCCGCCTCAAGATGTGACCGCCCCATGACTGCGCGCCGCCTCCTGTTTCTGGATTCGCTGAGCCTCACTGCCTATCGCTGGCAGCCGGGCGGGCCGCGCATCGAGGCCACCTTCACGTCCGACGAGGCCGGTCTCGCCGCATTTGCCGATTTCCTGCAGCTGAAGCGCGGGAGCTTGTATTACCTCCTCGCGGACGTCGCCGAGGAAGGCTTCCAGATCGAAGACGTCCCGTACGTGAGCGGCTCCGACCGGCAGGAAATGCTCAAGCGTAAGCTTGCGCAATACTTCTACGGCACGCCGTTGTCCCTGGCAATGTCGCTCGGGCGGGCGAAGATCGGGCGCCGCGACGAGAAGGTCCTGTTCGCCGGCCTGACGGGGTATTTGCAATTCGAGCCCTGGCTCGACGCCATGCGCAGTGCGGAGGCCCAGCTCGCGGGCATTTTCACCGTGCCGTTCCTGCTGGCGCGCATCGTGGGCAAGCTGGCGCGCAACCAGGAGCAGGTCCTGCTCATGACCGTCACTCGCGCGGGCCTAAGGCAGACCTTCTTCGATCACGGCCAACTTCGCTTCTCCCGCCTAACACCGATGGCCACCGGCATGGTCGGCGACCTCGCCACGGGCTGCGCGACGGAGACGCGCAAGATCTACCAGTACCTTGCCGGACAGCGGTTGATCCCGCGCGATGCACCGCTGCCGACGCTGATTCTGGCGCACCCCAACCACTTCGGCATCATCGGCGACCGCTGCCAGAGCACGCCGGAACGGCAGGTGCAGATGGTGGACCTTCTGGTCGAAGCCAAACGGCAGGGCCTCAAGGAGACACCGGTCGAGTCCTGCGCAGAAACCCTGTTCCTCCACCTGCTGGCGAAGCAGACGCCGCACGAGCAGTTCGCACCGCCCGCGGAACTGCGGTCGTATCGCCGCTGGCAGACGCGCATCGGGCTCAACACCGCTGCAGGAGGCGTGCTGGCCGCAGGACTTCTTTACACCGGCATCCAGATGGCGACGCATGTCGACCTCGTGGAAGGAAACGATGCCCTCAAGGCCGAAGTCGATCTGGGCCAGCGGCGCTACAACGCCATGTTGCAGGGCCTGCCCCCGGTGCCGATCGGTTTCGACAGCTTGCGCGCGCTGACCGACCGGTACCAACTCCTGAATCGCCGCAGCCCGGGCCCCGAACCGCTGCTGCAGCACATCAGCCAGGCGATGAACAAGGCCCCCAGGATCGAACTCACCAGGCTCGAATGGTGGATCGCCAACAGCCCCGACGATCCTGCGGCCGGCGCCCGAAAGACTGCTTCGAGCGCGCCCGCGGCGTCGGGCTACGGCTTTGCCGTCGTCCGGTTGTACGCACAGTTGCCGCTCGCGATGGCGAGCGACCAGCGCGGGCAACTGGATGCCGTCAATGCGTTTGCGGAATCGCTGCGCGGCCCCGACACCCAGGTCCAGGTCGTCACGCTGCCGTTCGAGACCGAATCCGGCAAGTCCATCAAGAGCGGGGAAACCGGCGGCCAGATCGATCCGCCGCGATTCGTCGTCAAGCTGACCCGGACACTATGAACATCACGATCGAGGATCTCGCCCGCATCCGCTGGAGCCTGCTGTTCCTCCTCGCGGCGATCATCATCGCGTTCCTGATGGTCACCACGTCCCGCGATCTCGTCGACAAGGCGCAGGCAAAAAAGCAGCAGTTGACCGCGCAACAACGGGAGATTCGTGGCCGGCTCAGCCACGCCAGCGACGAAGAGCAGGAACTGCGCGACAAGATCGCGCTCTATCGGCAATTGCTCGACCGCGGCATCATCGGCCAGGAAGAACGCCTCAACTGGGTGGAGCAGATCGCGCGCATCAAGAACGCCCGCCGGCTGCTCGACCTGCAATACGAGTTGTCGCCGCAGAAGCCGGCGAGCGACAGCATCGTGCCCGGTGGCGCGGTGGTCGGCGACTACGAGTTCATGGACAGCACCATGACACTGCAGATGCCGCTGCTGCACGAGGATGACCTTCTCGGTTTTCTTTCCGACCTGCGGCGCGCCGTGCGTGCCCACCTGCTGGTGCGCGAATGCACGATGGAGCGCCTGCAGCCTGCCGGGGATCGCACGCTGACAGCGCAACTTCGCGCAGCCTGCACCATCGAGTGGATCACGCTGCGGGAGAAGCGGCAATGATTGGCGTACCACGACGGCTGACTTTCGCGCTGCTGGCGCTGGCGCTCCTCGCCGCCGACGCAGCCTGGGCCGAGCCGTTGGGCCGGCTGTTCCTCACGCCCGAGCGCCGCGCCATGCTGGAACGCCAGCGCCAGCTCAACATTGAAGAAGTGCAAACCATCGAAGGCGCCACCGTCAGCCTGGACGGCGTCGTGACGCGTTCGAGCGGACGCAGTACCGTCTGGATCAACCAGCGGCCGCAAAACGAAAACGCGCTCGGCACCGGCGTCTCCGCGATCGTCTCGCGGAAGACCCCCGGCCAGGTCACGCTGACGCCGGGCGAAGAAGCGCCCGCCTCGCTCAAGGTCGGCGAATCCATCAATCGCGGCACGCGGGAAAAGGCGGATGCCCTGGGCGGCGGCTACGTCACCGTCAAACCCGGTCACTGAGCACCCGCCGCCATGAGACGGCGCCAGCGTCAACACCATCTCCAAAGCGGTTTCGCGCTGATCGCACTGCTGGCTTTGCTTCTGGCCGGCGCACTCTACTTCGCCGTGGCGGCCTTTGGGCCCCAGGCGATCGAGGCCGAGCGCGCGCGCAAGACGCAAGAAGCGCTTGCTCAGGCCCGCGATGCGCTGATCGGGTATGCATTGCAATATCGGGATCAGCAGGCGGCGATGGACCCACCGGTAGTCGACGCCATGTATGGACACCTGCCGCTGCCCGACATGGGGGAATCAGTTAACAGGAACGGAGCCCTGGGCCTGCCCTGCGCCACGGAAGGCTGCGCAAAGATGAACAATTCGGGGACCACGAGCACGGGCACGTACATCGGTCGATTTCCATGGCGGACACTGGGAATCGAACCGCTGCGCGATGGCTACGGTGAATGCCTCTGGTACGTCGTGTCGGCGACCCACAAGTCCATCGAGAATCCGGGCACGCTGAACTGGGATACCGTTGGCCAACTCGATATTGTCGTTGCCGACGGTGCCGATTCGCTGAAGAGTGTGATTGCTTCACCTCACGCCCGTCCCATCGCCATCATTGTGGCCCCGGGCTCGCCACTGCCAGGTCAAGCTCGAACGCCCTCCATTGAAGCTCCTCAATGTGGCGGCAACTACGGCCCAGCCAATTATCTCGACGCGAGTGTCACCGCCTCGCTGCGGGACTACGCTGGCGCCGTCACAACGTCCAGCAGCTACTTTGACGGTAGCGCAGCGACCGATACCAGCACTGCGGCACTTGCAATTTCCGCGCAAGGCAACACGTACAAGGATACGAACGGAAAACTTTGGGATGGCGCGTGCCCGGCAGGCAACAGCTGCGCGGTCGTCGCGAACGACCGCGCCCTTGCGGTCACGCCGGACCAATTCTTCGGGACCTTGCGCAAGGACGCCAGCTTTCGTACAGACATCAATTCCTTGCTCGAACGAATCGTCAGTTGTTTGCGCGACGAGATCGCCGCTGGTGGCGGACCGACAGGCAACTCGAAGATCGCCGACGACGCCGGAGGCTGCTTCAGCGGCTTGGCCGTGGTGCCGGTCGGCTACTACACCAACTACAAGAATCAGATGTTCGTCGCACGCAGCGCCACGACAGTCAATGGCGCCACTTGTTCTGGCGCCCTCCTGTTCGCCAACCAGCGGAGTAGCACGCAATCACGCGTCACCCCAGCGGAGCAGTCCGATCCCGCTCAGTATCTCGAAGAGCCCAATCTAACCTCCTTCACGACGGGCACCAATACGTTCGCAGGCGACATTCTTTTCAATACACTGAACTCCGGCCAGGTGCCGCAGCAGGACATCGTTCGCTGCATCCCGAGCACGCCCAGCATTGTCACGACACCCTCGCCGTTACTTCCTCCCGATCAGCAACTGGCAAATTACGACCCGGGCACGCGAGTTCTCACCCTTGGCAAGCCTGGCGTCACGACGAATGATGGTTACTCCGGTGCGACGCTATTCGGCTGTGCCTGGACACCCGAAGCCAATGCACAGGGCAATGGCTTCCGGGCGTATTTCACGTTCCAGTTCAACAAGGTCGGCACCACCGTCGGCAACACCGGCTTCACGTTTGCCGCGATTGACGCCGACAGCAACTCCGGCCTGCCTTGCGGGGCATCTGGATCGCACCTTGGCTACTCGGGCGACAACGGCGTCGCGCCGCCCATCGCGTTCCCAAAGATCGGCATCGAGTTCGACCAGAGCCGTAACGCGGGTTTCAGTGAAAGCAGCGGCAACCCAGGTCGCGAAGACCCTTGCGGTACTTCGGGCTGTGGCGGTTCAGCGGGTTTCAACAGCCACGCCGCGATTGTCTATTGGGGCCACGAGACAGCCAATGCCGTCGACGGCGTGACCCTGCCCAACAACGATGACAATGTGCACGGATTCCCCGCCACGGGCAGCGAAACTTCATCGGTCCCTCCGCCGCAGAACCCCAACAACCTCGGCGCCGCTTCACCAGGCATCGCATTCGTCGATATGCGGAGCAAGGCCAGCCAGGGAGGTAACAGCTACCTCTACCATGTGCGCGTCGAGGTCACACCGAGTTCACCGGGCGACACACTCGCGAACGTTCGCGTCGCTGTCGACTCGAATGTTGCCCTCACCGCGCCCGGAACATCGCTTGATGGCGTTACACTTGCAACCGGTAACCGCGTCTTGTTGGCTAGGCAATCTGCGCGTAACGAAGGTGGAATCTATGTGTGGCAGGGAGCAACGACACCGATGGTGCGTTCCGGCGACGCCGATCAGCCAGTTGAACTCACTAATGCCGTTGTGCGCGTGTCGGAAGGAAGCTACGCCAACAGGAATTGGTGGCAAAGTAATACGATCGGTGTTGTCGATACGGATGCGCAGAACTGGCAACTGCTGCCGGTTGCGGCGCGGAAATTCACTACGCAGGCGTGGATCGAGCCCGATCCCGGCATCACGCCCCCGCCGCCATTGATCCAGGCCATGCAGGATACGACCCGACCGATGGCGCAACGCTACCCGGGCTATGCCCCGAGGCTCAGCGACACGGCCATGCTGCACGACATCATTGGCGCAAGCTGCGGGGCCGGATGCCCGTCGGGCCAGACCTGCGGCGTGGACAATCGCTGCCACCGACCGCCGCTACAATCGGTCCGACTCGGATTCACTGCCTCCCAATGGACGCAAGACGAGCAGGTGGCCATCCAGAACTTTTTCGCGACGTGGCTGCAATGATGCGCGGCGTACCACGAGGACTGACTCTCCACGCGGGCTTCACGCTGACCGAGCTTTCTGTCGTCCTTGTCATCGTCACCTTGCTGATCAGCGGGATGATCCTGCCCTTGAGCGCGCAGGACAACATTCGACGGGCACAGGACACTCAGCGCACGCTGGGCGACGCATCGGAAGCCCTGATCGGTTTCGCGACGACGCACGACCGGCTTCCTTGCCCGGCGGTCGATGGTGCCACCGGCGTCGAGTCCCCGTCCGGGGGCGGCGCAGTGTGTACGGCGACAACCGGCTTCCTGCCCGCGACGACGCTCGGCATCTCACCGGTCGACCAGAACGGCTACGCGCTTGATGCGTGGAACCAGCGCATACGCTACGCCGTCACATCGGCCAACGGGGGAGCATTCACCACCACCAGCGGCATGCGGAGCGCGACGCTGACGGCGCTGGCGCCCAATCTGCGTGTCAGCGTCAGTGCTGCCGCAGCGGCAACGGACCTGACGACTACCGCCGTGGCCGTGATCTGGTCGGTCGGCAAGAATGGTTCCGACTTGACCACGGGTGGCGTGAGCGCCGACGAGAGTGAGAACCCGAATCCGAATTCGGGCGCACATCCCGATCCAACGGTCGATCGCTTCGTCAGCCACGAACCGACGCCGGCCTTCGACGACATCGTCGTCTGGCTCTCGCCCAACATCCTTTTCAATCGGATGATTGCCGCCGGCCGTCTGCCTTGACCCTGCTGGCACTTCCTGCGACACTGCGGCGGCCCGCCTGCCCATGACCGTCGCATGACCACCCTTTCCGACCCATCGACCTTCCTTGACCGCCTGCGCAGCGCGGGAGTGGAGCCCGGCGACGGCGAGGAGCAGCGGCTGAACAAGTCGCTGCTGATGTTCGCGACGGGCCTGGTCAGCGCGACCTCGATGCTGTGGGTGGCAATCTACCAACTGCTGGGCCAAAGCATTTCGTCGAACCCGCCACTGCTGTTCGAACTGCTACTGGTCGGCAACCTCCTCCTTTACATCGCGACGCGCAACTTCGATTTCTTCCGCGTCACACAACTGGGCCTGTTCCTGTTCGGGCCGTTCGCCATGCAGTGGGGCATGGGCAGCTTCGTTGACTCCTCAGGCATCGTGCTCTGGGGCCTGCTGGCGCCCATCGGGGCCATGCTCTGCTTCGGTGTGCGCGAGTCCGCCGCATGGTTCTTCGCGTGGACGTTCATGACCGCGCTGTCGGGCCTCTTCGATTTCTACCTCGCGCCGCCGCCCAACGCGCACTCGCCCTTCGCGGTTCCGATCCGTACGGCGGTCGTGTTCTTCGCGCTCAACTTCCTCGCGGTTGCCACGATCATCTACCTCCTGCTGCGCTACTCGATCCAGCAGAAGCAAAAGATCAAGGCGAAACTCGAAGAGGCGCACGTGCTGTTGAAAGCCGAGCAGGAGAAGTCGGAACGCCTGCTGCTGAACATTCTGCCCGAGCCCGTGGCGGAGCGGCTGAAGGTTTCCGACGAGCCGATCGCGGACGGCTTTGCCGAAGTGACCGTGATGTTCGCGGACATCGTCGATTTCACGCGCATCGCGGCGCACTTGTCGCCGAACGAAGTGTTCTCGATGCTGAACCGCGTGTTCTCCGCCTTCGACGAACTGGCCGAAAAGTACGGGCTGGAGCGCATCAAGACGATCGGCGACGCCTACATGGTCGCCGGCGGCCTCAACGAGGGGAATGCCCTCTACAGCGAGTCGATCGCCGACATGGCGCTGGCCATGCGCGATCTTCTGCATCGGGATTTCGCCGTCAATTCGGCGCGGCTGGAGATACGCATCGGCATCGGCACCGGCCCCGTAGTCGCCGGCGTGGTAGGAAAGAAGAAGTTCATCTACGACGTCTGGGGCGATACGGTCAACATCGCCAGCCGCATCACCGGCGAAGGCGCGCCCGGTACCATCCACTGCGATGAGGCGACCTGGCGCTGCCTGCGCAACCGCTTCGAGTTCCTCGAACCGCAGACCGTCTATCTGAAGGGCAAGGGCGACATGGCCATCTTTGGTCTGGCTGGGCGCAAGCCGGCAGCGCCCGTTATCTGATCGCAGGTGCGAGCCGGAAGCACACGCGCCCGGGCTCGTTGCTGGCGAGGCTCATCTCGAAGCCGCTGTTCTGCAGCAAGCGCGCCGCCTGGTAGAGGCCGATGCCCATGCCGGTCTCGGAAGGAACCGGTCCGCGAAACAAGTCCGCCGCCATGTGCGGCGCAATCGCCGCACCGTTGTCGGCCACTTCCACGCTGACACCATCGTTCGCACGCAAGGCCACGCCGATGCGCAGCGTTAGATCGCCGGCGCGCTTGTCGAGGGCGTTGGCGATCAGGTTCTCGGCAACGAGGTCGAACAGGGCGCCGGGCACCCGCGCCGTTTCCGGAATGCTGCCCGATACGGAGAAGTCGATATCGGCAAGGGCAAAGCGCGCTTGCAGGTTCTCCCACCAGAGCGGCACGGGCACGTTCTCGTTGCCCTCCAGGCGCGGCACCTGCAGCTTGTCCAGGGTCTGGCCCAGGCGCTCGGTGATCGCCGGCAACTGCCGGCGCAGGAGAGCCGCAAATTGCGGCGACACGCCGTCCGCCTCACCTTCCGTTGCCGAGCACAACGCGCGCAGGCTCTGCAGCAGGTTCTTCACGTCGTGCGTCAGGCGGGCGCCGGTTTCGTGGATCGCCTCGATGTAGCTCAGGCGCTTGAGTCGCCGCGCGCGCACCTTGTCGGCCTGGAATTCGGACATGAGCTGCGCCAGCAGGTTGAAGTGCCATGCGAGCGACGGGCTCAGCGGATAGCGGGTGTGGATGCGCACCACGAGCGAATCGAACGAGAACTCGCTGCACCGTCCCTTCAGCTTGCCGCAGCTTCCCGTCGCGGCGTCCGTGCGCCATTCGACGCCGGTCACCCAGGGCAGGCGCCGAACCATGTCGCGGGCGGCTTCGGCCAGGAACTCATCCGGGTCGTCCTGGCGTTGCGCCAGATCGGCCAGCGCGTGGAGCCATTGCTCCACGGGCATGCCCACCGACAAGAGGTAGCGCGAGAACACCGTGCCCAGGCCGGCCATGCCCAGGTGGGGGTTCCAGACCGTGCCGAGGATCAGCAGCGCCACGCCGATGCCGAGCAGCGTTTCCAGCACCGCTTCCGCGTAGTGGTGGCCGGCCAGCAGCATGATCGTCAGGCTGCCCAGCACCAGCACTGCGAGAAGGAGAACCAGGATCACGCTGTAGACGAAGTCCACCACTTCCGGCTGGCCGTCGCTCTCGCGTTCTTCGGGCAGCACCAGGATCAGCATCAGCACGAGCACGACAGGTGCAACCAGGCGGCCTATCACGATGACGACGGACTCGGTGTTGACGAACTGCGGCACGGCTTCGGGCAGGCTCAGAAGCAGCAAGGCGGCGACGAGCCAGAAGAGGGCCAGCAGGTAGAACAGCTTGCTCCATCGGGCTTCGTAGAGGAACACCTTGCCGCCGACGACGCCTGCCAGCAGCGTGATCCAGATCATGAGCAGCCATGTGTTGAGGCCGACAGCCACGATGGCCACTACCGCCAGCATCATGGCAAGGATGGGCAGGGCAATGCGCTGGTCGGTGCGCACAAACGGCTGCCAGATCATGAACAGCCCGATATGCGCGACGAACAAGGTACGTGCGAGCGGAGAGGCCGGGCCCAACACCAGGACGACGAACAGCAACGTCAGCAGTGCGACCAGCAGCGGCTTGCGCCAGCGCAGCGCCAGACCCGTGGCGAAACTCGTGATTGGATTGAGCGCACTCATGGCAAATCCGCAGAATCCGGCCATTCTATCGGTGGCGGCCGGCCACGCGCGTGCCGCCTTCCAGTCGGCGGTTCGACACCCATGTCACAATTTCGACACAATCTTGCCCAAAGTCGCCTAAACCCGACGCACTTGACGGTTTTAAAGCGGGCATACAATTTGCTGACTATCGCTTATTAGTTCAAAAGTACTAGCTCAGGAGTTGCCATGAAAACAAGACAGTCGGGCTTCACGCTGGTCGAAATCGCGATCGTGCTGGTCATCATCGGATTGCTGCTCGGCGGCGTGCTGAAAGGCCAGGAACTGATCACGCAGGCGAAGATCAAGAACGTCGCGAACGACTTCAATGGTCTGACGTCCGCCATCTACTCGTACCAGGATCGATACAAGCGCCTGCCTGGTGACGACCCTGGCGCCGGCCGCTGGACGTTCACAGGAGGCGGCGGTGGCGCCGTACCGGCGGGCAACGGGGACAATGTCGTGGGCGGGACATACGAATCCACCAACAACGCCAACGAGTCGCGTCTCTTTTGGGCCCATCTGAGGCTTGCAGGGTTCATCGGCGGGGCCGCAGACACCTTGGCCAACGCAGCATCGCAACCGCTGAATGCAGCCGGCGGCATCATCGGTGTTCAGGCCGGCGGCATGGGCTTGGCTGGCACGATCATCTGTTCAGGTAGTCTGCCAGCGAAGATCGCACAGGCAATCGACAACCAGTTCGACGACGGCGACGCCCGCACCGGCAACGTCCGGGGCGAACTCGATTCGTCGCCGCCCACGGCGGTCGCCCTGCCGGCCGGCACTCCTCCGGTGTCTGCCGCTCCCGCCAACAACTATCAGGACAACGGTACCAACCTCTACGTGATCTGCAAGAACATCTGATCGGTTGAGGTCCTGCAGCAAGAAGGCCCGCTTCGGCGGGCTTTTTGTTGTCCTCGCACGGCGTACCACGAGGGCTGACTTTGGCAGCTCAGCCGCCGAGCAGCCGCGCCTCGCCGTCCATCACCGCCGCGGCCGTGCCGAGCAGCACGACCACATCGCCCGCCAATAGCCTCGTGCCATCTTCCGGCTGCGTGCCGCGCATGCCGTGCCGGCGTAGCGCCGACACCGTGACGCCGCGCTCGTTCAGACCCAGTTCGCCGATGCAGCGCCCGACGCCGTAGTCGCCCTCGGCGAGCACGACCGAATGCAGGCGCGGCAAATCCGCCTCATCGAGGCGGTCGCCGACGTCGCTGGCGCCATGGAAGAACCCGCGCAGGAGTCCGTACTGCTGCTCGCGCAGTTCGCGCAAGCGCTTGATGATCCGGTGCAGCGGCACGCCGAGGAAGGCCAGCGCATGCGTCGCCAGCATGACCGAGGATTCGAGCGCCTCAGGCACCACTTCGGCCGCGCCGGCCGCGATCAACTCCGCGGCATCATCCTGCTCGCGCGCCCGTACCACCACAGGCACGCCGGGCGCGACTTCACGTACATGCGCGAGCGTGCGCAGCGCGCCGGCGTGGTCGGCGAAGGTTACGATGACCACGCTGGCGCGCGCGAGGCCTGCCGCAACCAGCATTTCGCGGCGCGTCGAATCGCCGTAGGTGACCTGCTCGCCCGCATTGGCGGCTTCGCGCACGCGCTCGGGATCGAGGTCCAGCGCCATGTAGCCGACGCCCTCGTGCTCCAGGAAGCGCGCCAGGTGCTGGCCCGTGCGGCCGTAGCCGCAGAGGATTGCGTGCTTGTCGTGGGCCATTGAATCGGCGGCGATCCGCGTCAATTGCATGGACCGCGACAGCCATTCCGATGCCACGATGCGGAGCACGATGCGATCCGAGAAGTGCACCAGCAGCGGCGCCAGCATCAGCGACAGGACGAGCGCCGCCAATACCGGCTGCAGCGGACCGCCGGCCAGGAGGCCCACGCCTTCGCCGCGTTCGAGCAGCACGAAGCCGAACTCGCCGCCGGCGCACAGCCACAGCGCCGTGCGCAGGGCCGTGCCGGGCGTGGCGCCGAACGCGCGCGACAGCGCCCACGCCACCGCCAGCTTGCCCGCCAGCAGCGCGCCAAGCACGGCGAGGACGCGCGGCCACTGCGCGGCAATGGCCGAAAGGTCCAGCATCATGCCGACGGAGATGAAGAACAGGCCGAGCAGCACGTCGCGGAAGGGCTTGATGTCTTCTTCCACCGTGTAGCGATACTCGGTCTCCGAGATCAGCATGCCGGCGACGAACGCCCCGAGTGCGAGCGACAGCCCCGCCCACTGCGTGAGCCAGGCCAAGCCGAGGGTAATCAACAGCACATTGAGCATGAAGAGCTCGCCCGACTGGCGCCGTGCGACCAGCGTGAACCAGCCGCGCATGAGTTTCTGGCCAAGGAAGAGGACGATACTCAGAAGCACGACGGCCTTCGCCGTCGCCAGCGCGAGCGCGCCGGCCAGTTCGCCCATGGGCCGCGTCAGCTCCGGAATGACGACCAGGAGCGGCACCACGGCGAGGTCCTGGAACAGCAGGACGCCCATCACTTCGCGGCCGTGGTTCGAATCGAGTTCGTGCCGATCGGCAAGCAGCTTGGACAGCACCGCCGTCGATGACATGGCCAGCGCGCCGCCGAGGCCGAAGCCGACGAGCCACGACACGCCGCCCCAATACACTGCCATGGCGCCTATCGCCAGCGCGGTCAGTGTCACTTGAGCGAGCCCGAGGCCGAAGACGATCCGCTTCATCGCGTACAGCCGCGGCAGCGAGAATTCGAGCCCGACCGAGAACATCAGGAAGACGACGCCGAACTCGGCGAGATAACTCGCCCCCTCGGCGTCCGGCAGCAGATCGAGCGCGTGGGGCCCCACGGCGACGCCCACGAGCAGATAGCCGAGCACCGGCGGCAGGCCGGCGACGCGGCATACCGTGACGACCAGCACGGAGGCGCCAAGCAGCAGCAGGACGAGTTGCAGTGTGTTCAAGGCTTCTCCGCCGGGGGCGATTGCTATAATTTGGCCCATCATAACGGTACAGGACACCATGGCCCAAGAAGCGAGTTCCGGCGGCAGCCTGGAAATGGCCCGGCGCGTGCTCCGCATCGAGGCACAGGCGGTCAGCGCGCTGGCCGATCGCGTTGGCCCCGAATTCGAACGCGCGGTCGGACTGATCCTCGAATGCAAGGGCCGCGTCATCGTCAGCGGCGTCGGCAAATCCGGACACGTCGCGCGCAAAATTGCCGCAACGATGGCGAGCACCGGCACGCCCGCATACTTCGTGCATGCGGGCGAGGCCGTGCATGGCGACCTCGGCATGATCACCCACGAGGATGTGCTGATTGCGCTTTCCAATTCCGGCGAGAACGACGAGTTGCTGACCATCGTGCCGCTGGTGAAGCGCCAGGGCGGACGGCTCATCGCCATCACCGGCAATGCCGAGTCTTCGCTCGCCCGGGAAGCCGATGTCCATCTCGACGGCCGCGTCGACGAGGAAGCCTGTCCGCTGAATCTCGCGCCTACCGCAAGCACCACTGCGGCGCTCGCCCTCGGCGATGCGCTGGCCGTCGCGCTGCTCGACGCGCGCGGCTTCTCGGCGTCGGATTTCGCGCGCTCGCATCCGGGTGGCGCACTGGGCCGCAAGCTCCTCACGCATGTGCGCGACGTCATGCGCCCGCGTGCGGACGTGCCCATGGTCGATGCCGGCGCCACCGTTCCACAAGCGCTGCTGGGCATGACGCGCAGCGGCATGGGCATGGTCGCGGTTCGCCCCGCCACGGGTTCCGTTTTTGGCATCTTCACCGACGGCGACTTGCGCCGCGCCATGGAGAAGCTCGGTGACCTGCGCACGCTGCCGGTCGGCGACATCGCGACGGCCAGACCGCGCACGATCGGACCGGACAAGCTTGCAGTCGAGGCGGTCGAGATGATGGACCGCTTCAAGATCAGCCAACTCCTGGTGGTCGATGAAACGGGCGAACTCGTCGGCGCCCTGAACATGCACGACCTCTTCCAGGCCAAGGTCGTATGACGACGATGCGCGAACGGGCGGCCGGGGTCCGTTTGATGGGCTTCGACGTGGATGGCGTGATGACGGACGGCCGCCTCTACTTCAGCCCGAATGGCGACGAGATGAAAGCCTTCTTCAGCCGCGACGGCCTCGGCCTGAAGATGCTCGCGCGGGCGGGTGTGCGGCTCGCGATCATCACCGGACGCGATTCGCCGATCGTGGCACGACGCGCCGAAAACCTCGGAATCGATCTCGTGCTTCAGGGCGTCGAAGACAAGCGCGCCGCCATGGCCAGGCTGCTGGAGCAGCAGGGTTTCGATTTCAGCCAGGCCGGTTACATGGGCGACGACGTGGTCGACCTCGACGTCATGACCGCCTGCGGATTCTCGGCCACTGTTCCCGATTGCCATGTCGAAGTGCGCAAGGTGGCGGCCTACGTGGCCAAAGCAGCAGCGGGCGCAGGCGCGGTGCGGGAAGTCTGCGAACTGATCCTCGACGCGCAGGGGAGTTGGGGCGCTGCGCTGGCAGCCTACCGACGATGAGATTGCCGGGGTCGTCCGCCCTTTTCCCGCTGCTGATCCTTGCCATGCTGGCGGGCTTCACCTGGTGGCTCGAACGCGCCAGCCGCGGCGAGGGCATCGGCCCGAGCCCGAAGCTGCGGCACGATCCGGATTTCTGGGTGGAACACTTCGTCGTGCGCCGGTTCGGTCCGGACGGCAACATCCAGAACACGCTCAAGGCTGCAAGGATGCAGCACTTTCCCGACGACGACTCGACCGAGGTCACCGAACCTCAGGTCGCCTATTTCCGTGATGACCAGACCACGACGGCGACCGCGCGCAGGGCATGGCTCGACAAAGGCGGCAAGCACGTCCGCCTCATGGAGGGCGTGCGACTGGTCAAGGTCGAACCGAAGGAGCCTGAGACCATCGTCGAGACCAGCGTGCTCGATGTCGTTCCCGACGACGAAACAGCCCACACCGATGCTCCGGCGACGATCACACAGGGTCAGTCGGTCATCCACGGTGCTGGCGGGCTCGATGTGAACAACAAGGCCAGGATCGCCGTGCTGAACGGGCCGGTGACGGGCACCATCTACGGAAAGAAGGACAAATGACCGCGACCGCCCGCAGTGTCTCGATGGCACTCGCACTTGGTCTGCTGCAGGCCGGTGTTCCCGCGCTGGCGGAGCGCGGCGACCGCGACCAGCCGGTCAACGTCGAGGCGAATCGCATCACGGTCGACGACGCGAAGAAGGTGCAAGTCCTCGAAGGCAACGTGCAGCTCGTGCAAGGTACCCTGGTTATCCGGGCGGAAAAGGTTGTGGTGACCCAGGACGCCAACGGATACCAGAAGGGCATCGCCTACGCGGGCAATGGACACTTGGCGACGTTTCGCCAGAAGCGCGACGGCAAGAACGAGTTCGTCGAAGGCGAAGCCGAGCGCATCGAGCACGACAGCAGGTCAGAAAAGACGGAGTTGTTCAACAAGGCCCACGTAAAGAGCGGCCTCGATGAGGTCCACGGCCAGTACATTTCCTACGACGCAACCACCGAGAACTATGTGGTCACCGGCGCGAGCCCCGGCGAAGGCGGCGCGGACGGTACGCCCAACCGGGTGCGGGCGGTAATCCAGCCCAAGAACTCAGGCGCGGAAAAAGGCGCCCAGCCGTCGAAATAATTTTCCGCAGGACAATCATGCACTGCAGCACAAATTAGTACCAAAGCGGTACAATAAGTATGTAATTATTTGATCTATTTAATATTTACTTGATAAAAGCTGTTTTGCTGCGTTGCACAATTTCTTCTTGACATCCGAGTATCCGCCCCTATAATCAAAGTCGTGATGCACTGCAACATTGCGCTTTCGAGCGAAGGCGCACGATGAGATCGCGGAACCACTACCCACCTCAAGGAGATTGAATATGTACAGCACCACCCCCGAGCAAGTCGCCGCTTCCAGCAAGGCCAACATCGAGTCCCTGCTCACCCTCGCCAACACGGCCTTCGCCAGCGCCGAGCGCTTGGCTGCCCTGAATCTGAACACGGCCCGCAACCTGCTGGAAGACACGGTTTCCAGCGCCAAGGCCCTGATGGGCGCCAAGGATGTCCAGGAGTTGATGAACATCCAGGCTTCGCTGGCCCAGCCGACCGTCGAGAAGGCCGTTGCCTACTCGCGCAGCATCTACGAGATCGCGTCGCAAACCCACGATGAACTGACCAAGGTTTTCGAGGCCCAGTTCGCCGAAGCCAACAAGACGATGACGAACGCGCTGGACAAGGCCGTCAAGAACGCGCCCGCCGGTTCGGATGTCGCCGTCGCCGCCGTCAAGTCCGCGATTGCAGCCGCGAATTCGGCCTACGACAGCATGACCAAGGCCGCAAAGCAAGTCGCCGAAATCGCCGAAGCCAACGTCGCCGCTGCCACCAGCGCCACGGTGAAGGCCGTCGCCGCCGCGCCGAAGGCCAAGAAGGCCGCGTAATCCGACTTCACCGGTTGTCTCCTCCTCCCAGCCCCAACAGGCTGGAGTTCAAGCCCCGGCCTTGGTGCCGGGGCTTTTTTTATGCGCGCCGGCGGAACAGCGCGAAACCGGCAAGGAGCATCAGCACCGCGAAT
The DNA here is from genome assembly GCA_035505955.1 of Rhodocyclaceae bacterium. Lineage (GTDB taxonomy): Bacteria > Pseudomonadota > Gammaproteobacteria > Burkholderiales > Rhodocyclaceae > Fen-999. Next base: position 6,037 of record DATJQH010000064.1, on the reverse strand, counting down.
AGGAGCAGTTTCCCTGCCTCGGGCAAAACGGCCGCGACGCCGCCATTGCGCAGCATCACGTCGAGCAGCCCTTCCAGACCCCAGTTCATCGGTGAGTAGGCCGCGATCCGCTGCATCACGGGCGGCATGACGAAGGTCGGCACCATCACGCCGCCCAGGGCCGCCATGAGGATGTTGAGTACCGGACCGATGGTGGCCGCCTGCCCGTGCGTCCTGACGAGGCTCGCGACTGCGAGCGCCAGGCTCACGGCGGCCAGGCCGACGGAGAACGTCATCAATGCCAACGCGGCCCAGTTCACGCCGGCAAGCGACAGACCTTCGCCCCCGATCACGGGCATGAGCCAGACGCCCACCGCCAGCATGAGGGCCGCCTGCACCGCATTGACCAGCAGGTAGGGCATGATCTTCCCAACCACCAACTGCCATGGCCGCGCCCCGAGGCTGCGCAGGCGCGCGAGCGCTCCGCAAGCGCGCTCCTCGACGAACAATCCGGCAATCGAGGCCACCACGAAGAACATGCCGAACACCAGCCACGCCGGCACGTTCTGCTGCACCGCCGTCGGCCGCGGCCCCGCGCTGAGTCGTTCGGCCGCGACCGGCGTGTTGTCCACCAGGGCCGCGACGTTCACGCCAAGATCGAGCCGCGCCATCATCACCTCCGCGCGCAATTGCGCGACCGTGGCGATGAGCCGGGTCCGGCGCGCCTCGAACAGCGCTTGGTTCATGCCGGGTTCGGCAATCAGCCGCGCCTTGGCCTGGCCGGCACGTGCGCTCATGTCGCCGGCCGCGGCCGAGAAGCCGGGGTCGATCAGTAGTACGTACTGCAGATGCCCGGCGCGCACCTCGTCCTGCCAGTTCTCCGGCAGCTCACGCGCTTCGCCATCGACCTTGGCCCAGCGCTCGACCAACCGCGCCGCGATCGGCCCCGCATCCCGATTGGACACCGCATATGCCAGCGGCCTGCTCGCCGGCGCGTAAACGTCCTTCAGCGCCATCGACATGACGACGATGAACACGACCGGCATCAGGAACAGCGCCGCCATGCCGTGCACGTCGCGTGCGAGGGTCAGCAATTCCTTCTTCATCAGCGCGGCAAGCATGTTCAGTCCCGCAGCGTCCGGTTCGTGAGCGCCATGAACAGCCGCTCAAGGTTGCCCCGACGGCTCACGGTCCTGGTTTCGACGGCCTCGGCGGCATCGAGCAGTTCGTCGAGCGCGCCCTGGCGGATCACGCGCCCCTGATCGAGGAAGACCAGGCGATCGGCGATCATCTCCACCTCTTCCATGTAGTGTGACGTGTAGATTACTGCGCAGCCATTGACCGCCAACTGTTTCACGGCGTCGAGAATGAATGCGCGCGACTGCGGATCCACGCCGACCGTCGGCTCATCGAAAAGCAGGAGCTCCGGGTGATGCAGCAGCGCGATGGCGAGATTGAGCCGGCGCTTGAGACCGCCCGACAGCCGATCGGCGCGCGTGCCGGCGTGGTGTTCAAGCTGCGCAAAGGCAAGGCATTCGGCAATGCGTTCCTGCCGCTCCCGACCGGCGAGCCCGCCGACACCCGCAAAGCAGGAAAGATTCTCGGTAACGGTCAGGGTCGGATAGAACGCGTACTCCTGCGGCGCAATGGCGATGCGCGTCGGGGTCGCGCTGCGCACGTCGGCAAGCGGCCGGCCGTCGATCTCGATCCGGCCCTGCTGGATCGGCAGCAGGCCGGCCAGGTGCGCAATGACGGTGGTCTTGCCTGCGCCGTTCGGACCCACGAGCCCAAGCACCTGGCCGCGCGCCGCATCGAACGAGACATCGATCAGCGCCGTACTTTCCGAACCGGCATAGCGATACGAGAGCTGCCGGATCGCCAGCATCAAGCCACCGCCGACTTCAGCGCGCGAAAGAATTCGGCTTCGCGATCGGCCTGGTTGTTCAGCATGTCTGCCAGGTGCAAGGGAGAGAACGGCTCCCGCCCCTTGATCATGCGCACTGCCCTCAAGGCAAATTCGCGCCAGCCATCGCCGATCTCGTTCAGGCGCTCGGCGAGCACCGCCAGTTGACCAATGCCGGTCACCTCGGCTGCCTCTTGCAGGAAGGCCGCATAAAGGAAGCGAAAACCCGCCCCGCCCGTGCCGATCTCTTCCTGCATGCGCACGACGTGGCCGACATAGTTGAGGCTCAGTTTGTCCGCGGGATCGAGCTTGGCGACGCGCCGGGCGAGCATGCGCATGCCGCGCACGCCGACAATCGGGACCGGGCCGAGCATCGAGCGCACGGTCTTCCTGACGGCGTGCAGCACGGCCTCCTTCGTCACGGCCTTCTGTCCGATTTCTTCCGCGTAGTAGAGCAGGCCCTTGGGCGCCATCAGGCCGGTGGAAAACCGGGCCTTGCGCAGATTCTCCGCATCGCAGCGCTGCGGATCCTCCATGACCGGATCGCTGATCAGGTAGTCGTTGCCTTCCTTGCCATAGACGATCAGGTTGTGCGCGTTGAAGTGGAAGCGCATCTCCGCCGGAAAGAAGGGCAGCCAGAATGCGCCGACCTGGATGCCCACGATGCGACCTTGCGCGAGCATTTCGTCGAGCCGCGCCATGCCCTTGCTCTGGTCGCGGAAAGTCTCGAACTTGAAGCGCATCCTGAACGGCTTGATCATGCCCTTCAGGATGGCCTTGGGCGGCATGCGGAAGGCGATCAGCGGGAAGCCGGCGAACTTGACGATGGGCAGGAAGGCAAACGTCATCGCCGCGGACAGGCCGAACGCCATCGCCTCGGAGATCGGCACGCCGTGGTGAGTCAGCATCGACGAGGCGACGCCGCTCTCGCAGTGCGCCGCATGACGATGGTGGAAGCTCTCGATGCGAACGTTCATGGCAGCCGCTTGAGCTGCTCGACCGTGATGCCCATCACGTCGGCGTAGCGCTGCAGGGTCGTGACAGGCAGCCTGGCGAAGCGCCGCGGCTTGAAGTGCCGGCGAATGCGCCACTGCCAGAAGCCGGTGACCTGTGAAAGCTGCGGCAGGTCGAGGCGCTGCGCGTACATCCAGTATTCCAGCGGCGACGACTGGCCGCTCGCCACGCGTGCCCGGGCTTCCTCGGTTAACTCATGGATGCGGTCGAGGGCCTGCAGCGTGACCGTTTCGTCGACCTCGCCGCCGCGCGATGGCACGATGACGATGCGGCCGTCCTTGTCGCGCGCATACATGGCACGCCGGTGGCCCGCCATGGTGCGATTGCCCTCCTGCGGAACGTCGTCGACGTTCACTACACGGCTTCCATGAAGATGAACGCGCTGGAGAAGCGCCCGCTCTCCGGGATGTACATCAGGATCCTGTGTCCCTTGCGGACGCGCCCCGAGCCAAGCAGCTCGTCGAGCATGATGTAGGGCGACGCGGAGCCGGTATTGCCCTTCTCCGTCAGGTTGGTGAACCAGCGCTCGGGCGGAATGTCGAGTCCTGCTTCGACCACGCCGGCCGCGACCGGCGCGGCAAAGTAATTCGACGAGTAGTGGGGCAGGAACCAGTCGATGCCCCGCTGCGCCAGGTCGTGCTTGCGCACCAGTGCGGCCAACGGCTCGGTCAGCGTCACGCGCACGACATGCTCGTTGAGCAGCTTGACGTCCTGCTTCACGGCGAACACCGAGCGATCGACCCAATCCTTCTGGGAGAAATGCTGCCAGCCGGTCAGCGTGCCGTCGGCGTTCTTCTCGGCGCCGGAGTACATGCAGGCAGGCAGTTCGTTCGCGGCGGAGGTCATCTCCACCCACTCGACCTTCAGGCTGAGGTTGCCGCGCGGCTCGTGTTCCAGCAGCACGGCGCCAGCGCCATCGGACAGCATCCAGCGCAGGAAATCCTTCTCGAAAGCGAGTTCCGGCCGCTCGGCCAGATCATTCACCTTGTGATCGATCTCTGCCTCGAAGTTCCGGGCGTGCATGGCCGCCGAGGCCAGTTCCGAAGCGACGGCGACGGACCGCCGGGCCTCGCCGGCACGCACCGCGAGCCAGGCATATTTGAAGGCGGCGGCGCCCGCCACGCAGACGCCGGCAAGGTTGGCGACTTCGAGACGGGGCCAGCCCAGTTCGCCGTGCACCATCACGCCATGGCCGGGCATCAACTGGTCGGGGCGGGAGGTACCGGCGGCCAGGCAGTCGACCGGGCCGATGTCGCCCAAGGCGCGCACGGCCTGCGCCGCCAACTGGGCGTTGGTCATCACGAACCTGCCGGTAGCACGATCGATCGCGTAGTGGCGCCGCTGGATGCCGTTGTTGCGCAGGACCACGCGCCGGGCACGCGACGGGCGTCCGCCGACCAAGCCGAGCACCGCCTCCATGTCGTCGTTTTCGACCGGATCGAGCGGCAGGTAGGACGCAGTGCGCGTCAGATAGACTTCATTGCCCATACTGCGGCATCCTCTCCAATCCCGAGCCGGACGGCATTTCGTAATGATGTTTGATCTGCGCCAGCCGGCTGCGCAGGAACGGGCGCAGCACGGCCTGGAGCACGAGGCTGATCGGTACGACGGTCAGGACCATCGTCAGCAGGAAGGTGACATACAGGACCAGGAAGGGCACGCGCCGCGCCTGGCCGGGTTCGCCGACTGCGCGCAACAGTTTGCCCCAGACGAAGAAGCTGCGCGTGGCGACCTTCTCAGAGAACAGCAGGTGCGGATCGACCTGCACTGCCCCGAGTCCGGCGAGCAATGGCGACGTACCGAGCTCCCGGTTGTCGCGCAGCGCGTCGCGCAAAGCCAGGCCGAAGCGGCGCGCAGCATCGATGCTGGCCTCGTCCACGCCGGCCGGTGGCGCGCCAGGCAGCAGGTCGCGCCGACCCGTGAGCAACCACAGCGGCGTCGAGAACAGGCTCACCATGGTCGGGCTCGGGTCGACCAGCGCCACGTTGTCGAGCAGCCGCGCGCCGCATTCGGCGAGCAGCCCTTTCATCTTCTCCTGCGCGAGCATCCACATGTTGCGGCAGGCTATCACGGTAATCACGGGCTTGCCGGCGAGCAGCTTGCGCGCGACCGGACTCTTGAGGAAACCCACCACCGGCAGCGAGGGTGCCAGGAACCAGACCTGATAGGGCAGGATGACGAGGTCGAATTCTTCGTCACCGCTCAGCGACAGCGGTTCGAGCGGCGGCGGCACCATGTGTGCACATTCGGGAAATGCGTCGAGGAAGCGGAAAAAGCGCCACGGAAAGGCATAGGGCTTGATCGGCCTCAGCACCTCCGTGTGCACTTCGATGCCGGGTTCCTCGCTCAGCGGCCCGATGATGCGGTCCGCGACTCGGGTCAACTGCCCCGTCTGTGAATAGGAAAGGACGAGGAGACGCTTGCGCGGTGTGTTGATCGGCGGTTCGGTCGGATTCAATGCAGCCACGCAGCCCTATGGGAACACTAGACAAAACGGATAGATTTTACCGCCCTTGCCTCATCGGCGGCACAGCCGCAACCACTCACTCTCCTGGCGACCGCCGTCGTCGACCCGGCCGACCAAGGCCCCGCCGCGCACGGCGAGCGATTCGGCCAGCGATTGCGCCCGGGACGAATCGGCCCCGGCAAGGAAGATCGCGTTGCCCTGCCAGCCCAGTTGCTGCGCCAGCAGCGCCAGGACCTGGCTCGGCTGCGTTTGCAGGAAGGCGAGCGGCATCGGCAGGTCATCCGCCATCTGGGCCAGCGCCTGGGCCGTTGCGGCGTGGGTGCCGCGCCGGCTGGCCATGATCAGCACCGCGTCCGCCGGCAGTGTCGCCTCGCCCGCGTCGGCCATGCAGCGCAGCGCGCCGTAGAGCGCGAGTTCTGCCCACGGGCCGATCCGGCGTGGCCGTGCGCCCAGCATGCGCGTCAACTCGTCACGCCAGTTTGACGGGACTGCGGCGCAGCGCGCGGTAATGATGAGTCCGCTCACGGGGCCTTCTCCAGGACGACGCTGGCGTGGCTGCCGCCGAAGCCGAGGATCGTCGCCAGCACGCGCCGCACCTCTGTCGGCGCCACGGTCGCCAACGTGACGCCGAGTCCCGGATCGATCGGCCATGGGCAGGCGGGCCAGGCATTGCT
>DATJQH010000063.1:0-13422 GCA_035505955.1 Rhodocyclaceae bacterium | reverse complement strand
GCAGCGTTTGAGCGGGTTCTTCTTGATCTTGGCGATGAGTTCCTTGCGGCCGACGATCAAGCCGGCCTGCGGCCCGCCGAGCAGCTTGTCTCCGGAGAACGTGACGAGGTCGGCGCCGGCGGCGATGGCCTCCTGCGGCGTCGGTTCGTGCGGCAGGCCGAAGGCGGCGAGATCTGTCAGCGTGCCGCTGCCGAGGTCGACGACGAAGGGGATGTTGTGCTCATGCGCCAGCGCGGCCAGTTCGGCTTCGGGTACCGCATGGGTGAAGCCCTGGATGGCGTAGTTGCTGGCATGCACCTTCATCAGCATGGCGGTGCGCGGCCCGATTGCTTCGGCGAATCCTTCAGGTGCGTGCGGTTGGTGGTGCCGACCTCGACCAGCTTCGCGCCGGCGCGCTTCATGATGTCCGGCACGCGGAAGGCACCGCCGATCTCGATCAGTTCGCCGCGCGAGACGACGACCTGCTTCTTCTGCGCCAGCGTGTTGAGCAGCAGAAACACCGCGGCGGCGTTGTTGTTCACCACGGTCGCCGCTTCGGCGCCGGTGAGTTCGCGCAGCAGGTCGCTCACGATGTCGTCGCGGTCACCGCGGCCGCCTGAATCGAGGTCGTATTCGAGTGCGCAGGGATGCCGGGCCGCCTCGACGAGCGTGGCGACGGCTTCTTCGGGCAGTACGGCGCGGCCGAGGTTGGTGTGCAGCACCGTGCCGGTGAGATTGAACACGGCGCGCAGTTTCGGCTGCAGCAGTGGCGTACCGCCGCGGCTGACTTTTGCCAGCAGCGTCGCTTCGTCGGGCAGCGGCGCGCCGGCGCGCACATCCGCCCGCACTTCGGCCAGGGTGTCACGCACCACGCGCGTCACTAGCGCGCGGCCGTGTACTTCGATCAGGGGGACAATCGCCGGATGGGCGAGCAGGCGGTCGACGGAGGGGAGTCTTGCGAGATCGTTCATGGTTTCACCCGCACGGGGCAGAAACGGCGACGAGCCCATTCTAGGTCAATCGGGTGCGGTCGGACAGCGATGGATTTCCACGGTCACATGGGCGATTTCGTCGTACGCCGCCAGCCGATCGCGTACGTCGTCGGCGCTGAGATCGGGCCGGTGCGTGACCAGCGTCAGCGCGCAGGAGAAGGACTGCTTGCCGACGCGCCACACGTGCAGGTCGGCGACGTGGGTCTCGCCGTCGGGGCGGTCGCCCTCGATCACGGCGCGGATCTCGTCGACCACCGGGTGGTCCATTTCGCGGTCGAGCAGCACGTTGCCGGTATCGCGGAGCAGGTTGCGCGCCCATGCGGCGACCAGCGCGGCGCCGACCATTCCCATCGCGGGATCGAGCCACGACCAGCCATACGCGAGACCGCCGACCAGCGCTGCGATGGCGAGCACAGAGGTGGCTGCGTCTGCGACGACGTGCAGGTAGGCCGACGTCAGATTGAGGTCGTGATGGTGCGCGTGATCGCCGTTGTCGTGGTCGTGATCGTGCGCCCGGCCGAGAATGAGCGCGCAGACGACATTGACGATCAGCCCGATGATGGCCACGACCAGGGCGTCGCGATAGTCGACGGGTTGCGGCGCCAAGATGCGTTCCACGGAACTGAACAGCATCGTCGCCGCGACGCCGAGCAGCACGATGGCGCTCGTGTAGCCGCCCAGGATCTCAATTTTCCAGGTGCCGAACGCGAAGCGCGGATCGTCGGCGTAGCGCCGCGCCGCGGCGTACGCGAATGCGGAGAGGCCGATGGCCAGCGCGTGCGAACTCATGTGCCAGCCATCCGCCAGCAGCGCCATCGAGTTGAAGCCGTAGCCCGCGGCGACCTCGACGACCATCATCGCCAGCGTGATCCACATCACGGCGCGCGTGCCGCGCTCGGCCGCGACGTTGCCGGTGTCGAAGACGTGGTCGTGGGTCCAGTTGGAAAGATCGTGCGTGTTCATCGGATGCCCGGAATGGTCGTCCCTGCCGATTCTAGCCGCGTCGTGGCCACTGAATGGGCCTACTACGGCCGGTGTGAATTCGGGCCATGCAGTGCGGTTGAAAGGCGCCATGACGTCGGGTATTCTCGGTCCGCGATCGGAGAAATGCTCCGGTCATCGATCGAGAGGCGGCCGTGAAGAACAACAAGCTGCTGCGGGGTGCAAGCGTGCGCGTGGTGCTCGCGATCACAATCCTGGCGTCGCCTTGTGCGGCGTGCGCAGGCGACGTAATTGGATACGCGGGTGCGGATCATCGCTATCGCGATGTCACGCTGGCCTACGCCGGACACCCGTTCTGGACCGGAACGTTTGCGGGCGACAGGCTCGACTTTCACCTCGAAGTTTCGGCGGGGCTGGCGACAGCGCCACCGGGGCTGCCGCACGAGTCGCTTACGCATGTCGGCCTGACGCCAACGGCGCGCTATTGGCTGACGGCGCAGACGGCGCTGGAAATCGGCATTGGTGCCAACCTGTTTTCGGGCACGCGCATCGGCGAAAAGCGCATCTCGACGGCCTTCCAGTTCGGCGACGCGCTTGGCATCCGGCATCGCTTCGCCGGCTCGCCATGGAGCGCAGGCCTGCGCTTCATCCACTATTCGAACGCCGACATCAAGCTCCCGAACCCGGGACAGAACTTCCTGCAACTGCAGGTCGGCTACTCGTTCGACTGAACGATCAGAACGCGTGGTTCTTGCGGAAGAACTCGAAGCACTGGCGTAGCTGCTCGCGGGCACGCGCATCCGGGCTGATGAACTCCAGTCCGCACACGACGGCGCCGTCTTCCTTGCGTTGCCAGGCGATCCGGCCATCGAGGCGCAGCGGCTCCTGGCCCTCGTATTCGGCAAGATCGTCGCTGGGCAGGTAGAGCGCCAGATCGGCCTGCTCGCCTTCGTTGAGCGGGCGCGTCAGTTTGATGCGCAAGCCAGTCATCGAGAAATCGCGGCTCACGGCCTCGATGACATCACGGCCCTGGATCACCTTGACGCGCAGGCTGTTCTGGGCGCGCGGCGCGCCTCGCTTCTCGTTCTGCGCCGGCGCGATGATGTACTTGTCCGTGAAGCTGAAGCCGCCCATGATGTTGTTGAGCCGGGTCGTCACGGCGCGCAGGTCTTCGCCGATGGTGGCCGTGGTTTCCACTTTGGTGCCACTGTCCTTGAGGATCGAGAACAAGGTGGCCAGGGTGGACTGCAGCAGGGCGAAGCGCTCGAGCTGTTCGTGGCTGGCGCTGGTTATTCCCTGGTTGGCCTGGGCGGTTTGCACCGCGTTGCCCGCCATCGCCTCGATCGTGCCGGCCGTCTTCTCGGCCTCGTCGCGGGTCAGGTTGACCTTGTTGACCACGACGTCCATGGTACTGGCGACCTGCTGCACCTTGGCCGACAGTTGCTCGATGATGGCGCCGACTTCCGAGGCCGAGTTGGTGGTGCGCTCGGCCAGCTTGCGTACTTCGTCAGCCACGACGGCGAAGCCTCGTCCCTGTTCGCCCGCGCGCGCGGCCTCGATGGCGGCGTTGAGGGCGAGGAGGTTGGTCTGGCCCGCGATTTCCTTGATCGTGTTGACGATGTTGTGGATATGCTGCGCCGACCGTTCCAGCTCCTGTATTTCCGCGGAGGCTCGGCTCACCTGCGTCGTCGTGTCCTGCATCGACGCGATGTTCTGGCGAACGTTCTCGATGCCCGCACTTGCCATCGCCTCGACCTCGCTCGACCGGCTCGCGGTCTCGATGGCCTTGGCCTGGACGTCGGCAGAAATCTGGTGCAGTTGCTGCATTGCCGTCGAGACTTCGCCGGATCGGCTCTCCTGCCGCTTGCTGACCTCCGCGATTTCGCCCGAGATGGTCGCTACCTGATAGGCGGATTGCCCCATGTTGCGCCCGCAGTCCTCGACCTCACGCAAAATCGCGTTGAGCTTCTCCTGCATCAGCTTCAGCGCGGCGAGCAGCGCTCCGGGTTCGCCGCCGAGTGTCGCGTCGATCTCGTTGTCGAGCTTGCCGCCGGCGACGGATTGCGCCACGGCCACGGCGCGCGCGAGCGGTTGCGTCACGCTGCGGCCGATGGCGAAGAGCGCGAAGCCGACCAGGCCGGCGCAGGCGAGATCAAGAAGCACCAGCGACACCACGCGCTGCCGGAAGATGGTGTCGACGTCGTCGATGTAGATGCCCGAGCCGATGATCCAGTTCCACGGCGAAAAACCCTTCACGTAGGACACCTTCGGGACTGGGCTGTCGAAGCCCGGTTTGGGCCAGCGGTAGGCGACGAAGCCGGCGCCTTGGGCCTTGACCTTGTCGACGAACGCGACGAACAGGCGCTTGCCGTCGGGATCCTTCATTTCCGAGACATCCTTGCCGTCGAGTTCCGGCTTGATCGGATGCATGATGACGCGCGGCTGGAAATCGTTGATCCAGAAGTAGTCGTCCTTCTCGTAGCGCAGATCCTTGATTGTGGCCATGGCGGCCGCCCTGGCCTGTTCGGCGCTCATCTGCCCGCTTTGCTCCAGACGATGGAAGTGTTCGGCGACGCCGGTGGCAGCTTCGACGAGGTGACGCGTCTTCACCTCGCGGTCCTCGATCAGGCTCGAGCGTTCGTTCAGCAAGGCGACCACGGTGATGACCAGCATTCCGGCCAGCATCAGGATCATCATCGCGAGTAGTCGTGACTGCACTTTCATGTTGCCGAGCATCGCGGTTCCTTTGCGGACGGGGTTGCGGTCTGGCTACGATTGTAGTGCGACAAACATGGTTTTCGCGAGGCGCCGATGACGGCCGGAATGTGGTTCTCGCCATGATCCTCGACATCGAAGAGATCGAGATGAGCCCTGATGATCGCGACGCCCTCCGGATTGCGGTCCAGCCATCGCTTCGTGGCGAATATGGTGGCCGGAATGCGATGCCGGATGAGGAACTCGATCAAATCGTCGTCAAATCTTCCGGAGCAGGCATCGAGCGTCAGCGCCACGCGTTTGCTCAGCACCGTGTCGCCTGCGAGCCGTTCGTGAACCTCTATGGGCTGCTGCTGTCCCAAAGTGGAGGAAGCAACCAGCAGCAGGAGGATCGGCAGGGTGCGCTTGATCACGCCGTCATTATTCCACCGACGCCCGCGTCGCGCCATGAGGCGCCTCGGGGCGCCTCGGGGCGCCGCTTACATTTGATTACTCTTGCGGAGTCAGCGCGCGTGCCGCGGCGGCGTTGTGATCTCCATGTACCTTTCATCCCAAGGAGTCATGCCATGAGAACTTTGCCCCTTGCAGTCGCCTCGCTCGCCGTCCTGGCCTGCGCATTGCCGCAATTCGCCCTTGCCGACAGCGTGTCGGTGCGGATCGGCGGTGTGGCCGTCGACGTCGGCACGCCGCCCCCGCCGCCACCGGCCTATGAAGTGGTGCCGGCCCCGCGACCGGGCCTCGTCTGGATGCCCGGCTACTGGGCTTGGTATGGCGGGCGCTACGTGTGGCAGCGCGGCGTCTGGGAGCGCGAGCGCCCGGGTTACGCGTTCATCGCGCCCCGCTGGGAGCAGCATGGCGATCGGTGGCACTACGAGCCCGGCCGCTGGGCCGAGCATCGCGGCGAGTGGCGCGAGGATCATCGCCACGAACACCGCCACAACCACGACGAGCGCCGTTAGCCAGAACTGGCCGGCGCGTCAGCGGGCGTCCGGATCGATCCTGGACGCCAGGAGATGCGGCACGTACTTGCGGTCGGTGACGTCGATGTGTTCGGCCAGCCAGCGCTCGATGAAGCGGTATAGCTGGGTGGCAATGTCGGCGTCGAGCAGGCGCTGTTGAAACTCCGCCAGCTGCCTGCGCAGGTGCTGGTGTTCGGCGACGTGTGCTTCGAGGTCGGGGTAGCGGTGCATGCGCATGACGCTTTCCTCGATCGCGAAATGCACGTTTGCGTAGTTCGTCAGGTCGGCCAGTGTGTCGCGAGCCGCCTCGTAACTGTAGCCGGTGCCCGAATGCTTTTCGAGCGTGGCGAGGATATTGAACAGCTGGCGATGCTGGCTGTCGATTTCGGCGATGCCGATTTCAAAGTCGGCGGGCGTGCGCTCGGGAACGGCGTTTGTCTTTGTCCTGGCCATGGATCTTTGATGTCGGGGTACGAGGCGGCAGTATCGCACATCGAGGCGCAAGGGCCGGTCAGCCGATCTCCCCGAGCAGGAAGCTGCGCACGACCTCGATCTGGTCGGGCGTGGCAAGCGCAGGCACGTGGCCGACGCCGGCGAATTCGACGACCTGCAAGTCGGGCTTGCGGCGCCGCATTTCGTCGACCACGTCGCGCGGCAGGACTTCCGACTCCGCGCCGCGCAGGACGAGGACCGGGCAGTCAATGGCATCCCACACGTTCCAGAGATCGATGCCGCGCAGGAATTCTGGGCCGATCGGCAGTTCCGGATCCATGTGCACGGGCAGGCCGCGCCCGATGGCCGGGTCGTGGCGGAGCACGTAGCGACCATCTTCCCCTTGCGCGACGCTGTGCTCGGCGAGCCGGCGCCAGTAGTCGTCGTCGAGTTGGCCGAACTCCGCGCATACGCGGCGCAAGTGCTTTTCCGCTGCGGCAAGATCAGCAAACGAGCCATCGAAACTGACGTGCCCCTTGAGGCGCACGAGTCCCGCCCAGGGCACGAAGGGACCGACGTCGTTGAGGACGAGGCGGCGGATCGGCGAACCCCGTTTCGCGGCCAGCAGCAGGCCGATCAGTCCGCCCATCGAGGTGCCGATCCAGTCCAGTTGCGATTCGGCCCGCGGGCCGCGCAGGCGATCGCGCAGGTCGGCCAGCAGTCCGTGCGGGGGCGGAACCGTGACGCGCGCGACGAGCGCGGCGGCGTCGGAAAGATAGGTCGGGAAACAGTAGGCGAACCTGTCCTGCAGCCAGTCGCTCTCGCCGCGTCCGACCACGTCGGGGCAGACCACGCGGCAGTCAGCGGCCAGCGCTTCCGCGAGCCAGTCGAAGTCCCGGCCGTTGCGCGACAGGCCGTGCACGCAGATGACCACGTGCGGGTTGTGCGCGTCGCCCCAGTCCGTGTAGGCGAGGCGGTGGAATCCCTCGGGGCCGAGGCTGAGGAAGTACTGCTGCGACATGGCCATGGCATGCTCCGGTCGTGGTCGTGCCGTCATGATGACATGATCGCGTGTCGACGCACGCGCACGGCGTGCCACGAGGGCTGACAACGGGCCAGCTTGCTGCTCGGGTCCTCTCTTGCGGGTGGCCCCCCTTGTGTCCCCGGGTTCGGGTGGCATAATGCGCGCTCCACCATGCCCCTTGCTGCGGGAAGGTGTTGCACGTCGGCGAAACACGTTCTGATCGGAAGGAATAGGGGCGCCCTGTGTTCGGAAAGAATGACTTGAGGAACGGGTCGGGAAGTCGGGGCGTGACCATCATCGGTCCCGGCGTTCACATCCAGGGCGACGTTTCCTTCACGGGTTTCCTGCGCCTGCAGGGCAACGTGGAAGGCAACATCTCCTGCGACAACGACGCCCGCGGCACAGCCGTGGTGCACGGCGCCGGCAGCGTCACAGGCACCATCGTTTCCCCGCACATCATCGTCGGCGGCCACGTCACGGGGCCGCTCACGGCATCGGGTTCCATCGAGATCCACGAGGGCGCCTGCGTGGTCGGCGACGCCACCTACCGGCAGTTGGCGATCGAGGCCGGCGCGACGATCGACGGCGCGCTGAGACCGACCGCACCGGAGCAGGTGAGCAGCCAGCAACTCGATCGTCGCGTCATTTCGTCGGAACCGCCATTGACAAAGGCGCTCGCGGTTCCCTTCGAACACGATCGGCGCTCGACCGATCGCTTCCGGCGCCCGCGCCGCGTAGGCGGTTTCCTGGTTCTCGCCGTCGTCGTCGGCGGACTGCTGTGGTTCGCTCGCGACCGGTTTTCGTCAGACAGGCGCGACGCGCTGCCGGCGGTGCTCGCGCCCGAGCAGGCGCCGCCGCCCGTGACAGCCATCGTTGAAGAACCGGCGCCGAAGGCCGCGGCTGCGGAAGAACCCAAGGCGGCCGCAATCCACGAGACCCCTGTCGAGGTCATGGCGACTGCTCCGACGGTGGCGCCACCTGCGCCCGCGCCCGAGAAGCCGAAGGCGGCTATGCGGGTCGCGAATGCCGGCCTCGTCGTGAACGTGCAGGGCTCGGATTTCGACAAGCCAGGCTCGTTTTTCTATGTCGAGGCGCGCGAGCCCGTGGTGCTGTTCAAGAAGCAGCGCGACGATGCCGGCGATGGCCAGCGCATCGAGCTTCCCGACGGGGCGCGGCGGCGCATCACGATCAATGCGGGCGACCTCGTGCGCGTCGCGCAGGGGCGTAACGTCGACGTCTTCTACCAGGGGCGCAAGGTGCGACAGGGCAACATCGACGCCGGCGCCTGGCTCAGCTTCGTGCCGTTCGGCACCGGGACTGCGGGTCAGGGGAGCGAGGCGCAGTAGGCACCAAACGGCAGATCAGGGACGTTCAGTCCCGTGGGTCAGACCGTGGTCGGTTCGTCGTGTTCCTGCTTCGCACTTGCCGCAATCTTGCGAACTTTGGCGAGGAATTGCGACGTGGTGCGCTCCTCCGTTTGCGCCGATTGCGCTGCCGCAGCTTGTGCATCGACCTTGGCTGTTTCGCGAGTGAGGTTCTGCTCGCTCGCCTTGCCCTTCATGCGGGCATCCGTCTGCTCTCTAACGTATCCGTAACACATTTTCGACCTCCTTCATGCAAAGCGAAGTACGTGCGTCGGCGACACGGAGGCCGCCGTGTCATTGCTTCGCGGGAACACCGGCTGAGTTGCCGGCATTGGCAGTGGACCCCCGCGACTCGATTTGGTTTCGGCGAGACCCCGGGCACGGCGTACCACGGGGACTGACAACGGGCCGGCGGCAGCCGGCATCGCTACCATTGGCGCAGCCCGACTCGTTGGACGCCCGAAGGGCGGCACTTTCAGCCGCCAGGCACGAAGAGCAGGTTCGGTCCCGCGCGCGCGTAGCCGGCTTCGTCGACCAGGATGTCGAGCGCCAGCGTGGCGAGGTCGTCGGCGACCGGATCGACGCCGCCCTTCTCCAGATAGACGATCTTGAGGTAGCTGCGACAGGACTCGCAGGTTTCCGCGCGCACCGCGCCGGGGCTCGCGATGCCTTCGCCCTCGAGCTGCCGGTAAGCAATGCCTTCGGTTGCTTCGCACGCCGCGCACTTGATGCGCACCATGTTCCACTCCGTTCCGCACAGCGCGCAATGCAGGTAACGCAGGTTCGCAACGTCGCCGATACTCTTGACGATGCTGGCCACGGGCAGGAAGCCGCAGCACGGGCATATGCCCGGCACGTCGAGCGGCGCAACGGGCGCGATGCGCCGCGCCAGGGCGGTCCACAGCACCTGCAGAGTCGCCGCGACGTAGGGCAGAAGCGCCGCGTCGTCGCCATAGAGCTCCGTATGCAGCACGCGTTCGGCCAGCTTTTCGAGTGCCTCGGCGGGGAGCGTCCGGAGGCGCGCGAGATGGGCGCGCGCGGCCTCGGGTGCGGCAGGCAGCAAGTCGGCGGCGATTTGCCTGAGCAGCGCCTGCCACTCGACGTCGCGTCGCCAGGTCTGCGCCGGCAAGGGCGGCATGCGATGCTCGCGGGAACGGGCGAGCGTCGAGGCATCGGGAAGCGGCAGGGCCGGCAGGCCGAGCAGCGCCTCATGCTGCACGCTCGAAATGACCGCAAGAAAGCGCAGCCAGCCGGCCATGCTGTGGCCTTCCGCCAACTGCTCGAAGCGGCGCGCCCGGCGCGCGAATACATCGGCCGGCGGCGCCAGCACGCGCGGCGGTTCGCTGGCGGCGCGTATCGGAATTGTCTCTGGCGAGGCGAGCGCGCTCACGACTTGCCGGTCACCTGGCGATACCAGGCGCGATGGTGCTGCCTGGCCCAGGCGCGCGTGACCGTGCCGTACCACATGGCGCGGACCGTGCCCTTGACCCAGATCGCCGCATACACGTGGATCATGATCAGCGCGATCATCACCGCGGCGGTCGCGGCATGCACGACGACCGCAATGCGCGCCAGTTCGACCGGAAAGTGGAACCATGCGCGCCACATGACGACGCCCGATGCGAAGAGCAGCAGCACGCAGATCGCCAGGAGCCAGAACAGCAGCTTCTGGCCGCCGTTGTACTTGCCCTGTTCGGGCATGTTCTGGTCGTTGCCGTCCACCATCTCGCCGATGCGCGACAGCCACTCATGGTCGGCCGGCGTCATTCTGTTGAGCGCCCGGAAGCGCAGGTAGAGTCCGAGAAAAGACACCGCCATCAGCAGACCGATGTAGGGATGGAGGATGCGCGCCCAGACGCCGCCGCCGAAGAGTTGCGCGAGCGGGAAGAATGCCGGGTGGAAGAAGGCGAGGCCCGAGAGCGCGAGCAGGATGAAGCTGATGCCCACGACCCAGTGGTTGGCCCGCTCATGCGGCGTGTAGCGCGTGAGGTCTTTCGGATTGCGGATCATCTAGGCGTCCTCCTTTTCGACCTCGTCCTCGAGTTCCTTGCTCACCTCGTTCGGACCCTTGACCACGTAGTGGAACAGGCTGCCGAGCGCGACGCCGGCGAGCGCGAGCGTGGCGAGCGGCTTGGCGAAGCCCTTCCACAGCGCGACGAGCGGACTGATGCTCGGCTCGGCGGGCAGGTCGTTGTACAACTGCGGACGGTCGGCATGGTGCAGCACGTACATCACGTGGGTGCCGCCGACGCCGGGCGGATCATAGAGCCCCGCGTTCTGGAAGCCGCGTTCCTTCAGGTCGGCGACGCGCTCGGCGGCATAGTCGCGCATCTGCTCCTTCGTGCCGAACTGCAGCGCGCCGGTCGGGCAGGACTTGATGCAGGCCGGCTCCTGGCCGACGGCGACGCGGTCCGAACATAGCGTGCACTTGTACGCCTTGCCGTCCTTCTTCGAGATGCGCGGGATGTTGAACGGACAGCCGGTGATGCAATAGCCGCAACCGATGCAGTTTTCCTCGTGGAAGTCGACGATGCCGTTGGCGTACTGGACGATGGCGCCCGGCGCCGGGCAGGCCTTGAGGCAGCCTGGGTCCGCACAGTGCATGCAGCCGTCCTTGCGGATCAGCCATTCGAGCTTGCCATTCTCTTCCAACTCGGTGAACCGCATCACGGTCCACGATTCGGCCGACAGGTCGCGCGGGTTGTCGAGGACGCCGCTGTTGTGGCCGACCTCGTCGCGCAGGTCGTTCCATTCCATGCACGCGGCCTGGCAGGCCTTGCAGCCGATGCAGGTCGACACGTCGATCAGTTTGGCGACTTCAACGGTCTGGCGCGCCGACGGTTCCGGTGTGGTCGTGGCGGAGCGGCGGGAGATATCGAGCGATTGGAGGGCCATGTTATGACTCCCGAAGGGTCGCCCCGAGGGAGGCAGCGCCCTCTGTGGGGGCAGCGAACGGAGTGAGCGTGGGGGCCATATTTATGCCTTCTCGATATTGACCAGGAATGACTTGAATTCCGGCGTCTGCGTGTTGGCATCGCCGACAAACGGCGTCAGCGTGTTGGCGATGTAGCCCGGCCTCGTCATGCCCTTGAAGCCCCAGTGGATCGGAATGCCGACGTGATGCACTGTCTTGCCGTTCACCGTGAGCGGGCGCAGCCGCTTGGTCACTACGGCCACGGCGACGATCTGGCCGCGGTTCGAGCGCACCTTGATCCTGTCGCCGGCCTTGATGCCTTTCTCGGCGGCCAGTGCCTCGCCAATTTCCACGAACTGCTCCGGCTGCAGTACCGCGTTGATGCGGCAGTGCTTGGTCCAGTAGTGGAAGTGCTCGGTCAATCGGTAGCTGGTGGCCGCGTACGGGAAGTCCGCGCTCTTGCCGAACACTTCGAGGTCACCCTTGAACACGCGTGCGGCCGGGTTGCTTACCGCAAGCGGGTTGCTGTTCATCGGGTTCGCATCTATGGGTGTTTCGAAGGGTTCGTAGTGCTCGGGGAAGGGTCCCTCGGTCATCTTGTCGAGCGCGAAGAAGCGCGCCACCCCTTCCGGATTCATGATGAACGGACCCATGCCGTCGGCAGGGTTCGAATCCGGCTTGAAGTCGGGCACGTCGGAACCAACCCAGGCTGTGCCGTTCCACCAGACTTGCCTGCGCTTTGCGCTCCATGGCTTGCCGGAAGGATCGGCTGAGGCCCGGTTGTAGAGGATGCGCCGGTTGGCCGGCCACGACCACGCCCAGTTCAGCGTTTGACCATGGCCGTAGGGATCGGCATTGTCGCGCCGGGCCATCAGATTGCCGGCCTGGCTCCAGCAGCCGGAGAAGATCCAGCAGCCGCAGGAGGTCGTGCCGTCGTCACGCAGTTGCGCGAAGCCATCGAGCTGCTCACCGGCTTTCCGGATCACCTTGGTCTTGTCCTTCGGATCGTCGAGGTCGGCCAGTGCCTTGCCCGAGTACTCCTTCGCCAGTTCGTCGGCGCCGGGCGCGTTCGGAATGCGATACGGCCAGGTGAGCTTCAGGATGGGATCCGGAAACGCACCGCCTTCGGCCTTGTAGAGGTCGCGCAGGCGCGTGAAGAGGCCGGCCATGATCTCGATGTCCGCCTTGCCTTCGCCGGGTGGTTCCGCGCCTTTCCAGTGCCATTGCAGCCAGCGGCCGGAATTTACCAGCGAGCCGTCCTCCTCGGCGAAGCAGCCGGAGGGCAGGCGGAACACTTCCGTCTGGATGGTGGCGGGATCGACGTCGTTGTACTCGCCGAAGTTCTGCCAGAACTCCGAGGTCTCCGTCGCCAGCGGATCGATGACGACGAGGTACTTGAGTTTTGCCAGCGCCGCGCCGAGCTTCGCCTTGTTCGGGAAGGCGGCGAGCGGATTGAAGCCCTGGCAGAGATATCCGTTCATCCGGCCCTGGTACATGTCCTCGAACACCTGCAGGACATCGTGCAACTTGTCGAGCTTGGGCAGGTACTCGTATGCCCAGTTGTTCTCCTTCGTCGCAGCGTCGCCATACCAGGCCTTCATCAGGCTCACATGGAACTTCTCGTAGTTCTGCCAGTACGACAACTGGTTCGGCCGCAGCGGTTTGGTTGCCCGCTTGTCGATGTAGGCGCGGTACTCGGTCTCCTTTTCGCCGGGCAGGGTCAGGTAGCCGGGCAACAGGTTGGAAAGCAGGCCGAGGTCGGTGAGGCCCTGGATGTTCGAGTGGCCGCGCAATGCGTTCATGCCGCCGCCGGCAAGGCCGATGTTGCCGAGCAGGAGCTGCACCATGGCGCCGCAGCGGATCATCTGGCTGCCTTGGGAGTGTTGCGTCCAGCCGAGCGCGTACATGACCGTGGTGGCGCGGTCGGGCGTGGCCGTCGAGGCCAGCATTTCGCAGACCTTGAGGAACTGGTCCTTCGGCGTGCCGCAGATCTTCTCCACCATCTCCGGTGTGTAGCGGCTGTAGTGCTGCTTCATCAACTGGTAGACGCAACGCGGATTGGCGAGCGTCGGGTCGGTCAGCACGTAGCCGTCCTTGCCCA
>DATJQH010000062.1:0-7030 GCA_035505955.1 Rhodocyclaceae bacterium | reverse complement strand
GAGGCCGACCTGGATCTCGCCATCTGCATCACCGAGGGCATCCCGGTGCGCGACATGCTGGTCGTGCGCAACAAGATGAAGCAGAAGGAGGCCAACGGCGGCAAGAAGACGCTGCTGCTCGGCCCCAACTGCCCGGGCCTCATCACGCCGGACGAAATCAAGATCGGCATCATGCCCGGCCACATCCATCGCAAGGGCCGCATCGGCGTCGTTTCGCGTTCCGGCACGCTGACCTACGAGGCGGTGGGGCAGGTCACCGAACTCGGGCTCGGCCAGTCGTCGGCGGTCGGCATCGGCGGTGATCCGATCAACGGCCTGAAACACATCGACATCATGAAGATGTTCAACGACGATCCGGACACGGACGCCGTGATCATGATCGGCGAGATCGGCGGTCCGGACGAAGCCGATGCCGCGCGCTGGTGCAAGCAGCACATGAAGAAGCCGATCGTCGGCTTCATCGCGGGCGTCACGGCGCCGGCCGGCAAGCGTATGGGCCATGCAGGCGCGCTGATTTCCGGCGGCGCCGACACGGCCGATGCCAAGCTCGCGATCATGGAGGAGTGCGGCTTCAAGATCACGCGCGATCCGTCCGTGATGGGCAAGCTGCTGAAGTCGCTGCTCTGACCAAATTGGCGCAGAATCGATGGCGGGCTGCGGCCCGCCTTTTGTTTTGCGGGAGACGATGCCATGGCGATCTACCTCACTGAAGACGACGTCAAGCAACTGCTGACCATGGACCTGGCTCTGGAAGCCGTCGAGGCAGCGCATCGCGCGCACGGCCTGGGTCGCGCGATCGACGTGCCGCGTCAGCGTACGCGTGTGCCCACGGCGTCGATGCACATCCTGCAGGGTGCGCTGCTCGATGAAGGCGTGATGGGCTACAAGGCCTACACGGTGAGCAAGGAAGGCGCGCAGTTCCTGGTTCACCTGTTCGATTCCAATTCCGGCGACCTCCTGGCGACTATGCAGGCGGACTACCTAGGCATGATGCGGACCGGCGCGGCCGGCGGTCTTGCCGCCAGGCTGCTGTCGCGTGCCGATTCGGCGACCGTCGGCCTCTTTGGTGCCGGCTGGCAGGCGCAAAGCCAGATCGAAGCGCTGTGCAAGGTGCGGCCGATCAAGACGGTCAAGGTCTATGCGCGCGACCCCGATGCACGGCGTACCACGGCGGCTGACTTTTCGCGGCGCTTCGGCATCGAGGCGGTCGCGGCGGAAACGCCCGAGCAGGCGGCGCGCGAAAGCGACATCGTGGTCACGATCACGAGTTCGGCGACGCCCGTATTCGACGGCACCTGGCTCGCCGACGGCTGCCACGTCAACGCCGCCGGCTCGAACGCATTGATCCGGCGCGAGATCGACGAGACGACCGTGCGCCGCGCGGCGCTGGTGTGCGTGGACAGCCGAGCTACGGCGCTTGCCGAATCCGGCGACCTGCTGCCCCTGCTGGAGAAGGGGCGGCTGCATTCCGGGCAGCTGGTCGAACTCGGCGAACTGGTCGCCGGCGTGCGTCCCGGGCGCGCTGCGCCGACCGACATCACGCTCTTCGAGTCGCATGGCATGGCCATCCAGGACCTGGCGGTCGCCAAACGGCTGTTGCGCCTGGCGCGCGAACGCGGGATCGGCACGCAGATTCCCCCAAACGGACCATTGACGTAAGTAAGGCGCTACTGCAAGATTCGCCGCTAAACCACTGTCTTGCAAGCCTTGCAATGCCCCTTAATCTCTCCGTAGCGCTCGAATTCGCCAGCCATTCCGATCCTGGCCGCGTGCGACCGCGCAACGAGGACTCGGTGCTGCTCGATCCCGCACTCGGGCTCGCGGTACTGGCTGACGGCATGGGCGGGTACAACGCCGGCGAAGTCGCCAGCGGCATGGCGGCCACGCTGATCGGCGAGGGTCTCGCGCACGCGTTCGCTGAGCGTGGACCGGCCGATCACGACGCAGATGGCCAGGACCTTGCGCACGCGGTGTTCAAGCGAGAGATCGCGCGCGCCAACGAGGCCATCCTGCAGGCGGCGCAAAGCCAGCCGCAGAACGCCGGTATGGGCACGACGCTCGTGGCGGTCCTGTTCCGCGACGACAAGGTTACCGTCGCGCACATCGGCGACTCGCGGCTCTACCGCCTGCGCAACGGCGAACTGCGCCAGCTCACGCGCGACCATTCGCTGCTGCAGGAGCAGATCGACGAAGGCATGCTCACTGCCGAAGAGGCGCGCTTCTCCAACAACAAGAACCTGCTCACGCGCGCGCTCGGCGTCGACCCCACCGTCGAGGCGGAGGTGCACGACCACGATGCCAAGCCGGGCGATCTGTTCCTGCTGTGCTCCGACGGCCTCAACGACATGGTCGAGGATGCCGAGATCGCGTCGATCCTGACGGAATATGCACCCGCGCTCGATTTGTGCGCCGGCCGCCTCGTGGACTATGCCAACGACTGCGGCGGCCGCGATAATGTCTCGGTGATTCTGGTCAAGGTGCGCGAGGCGTTTCCCGAGCCGCGCAACTGGTGGGCGCGCTTGCGGGCCTGGTTCAAGTAAGCGAGGACGATCGACATGGCGAAACTGATACTCAGCATGGACGGGCAGACCCTCAAGGAGTATGCCATCACGAAGGAGCGGACCGTGATCGGCCGCAAGCCGCACAACGACGTCCAGATCGAGAACCTCGCGATTTCCGGCGAGCATGCCGCGATCCTCATGCTCGCCAATGACTGCTTTCTGGAGGATCTCGACAGCACCAACGGAACCTACGTGAACGGCAAGGCGGTGAAGAAGCACTTCCTGCAGAACGACGACGTCATCGAGCTTGGCAAGTACCGGCTGCGCTTCATCGCCGAGGAGCCACGGCTGCCCAATGGCGCCGACGCACAGAAGACGACGGTGTTGCGCCGCGAGGCGGCACAGGCCGCCATGGCCGTCGAGCCCGCGCCCGTGGCGCCGCAACCGGCGCCCGCCGGTTTGCCGGCTGCGACGGTCCAGGTGCTGAACGGAAGGAATGCCGGCAAGGAGATCGATCTGAACAAGTCGCTGACCACGCTGGGCAAGCCGGGCGTGCTGGTGGTGGCCATCGCCCGCCGTCCGCAGGGACACTTCATCACCCATATCGAAGGTGCCAACGCCGTCGTGGTTGGCGGCAGGCCGCTCGACACCCACGCGCCGCGCCTGCTCAAGGACCACGACATCATCGACCTCGCGGGCGTCAAGATGGAATTCTTCTTCAAGGATTGATCGTGACCGACCGGGACGAGACCAAATGAAGCTGCGCGTTCTCGGCTGCAGCGGCGGCATCGGCGGCGACGAGCGCACGACCTCGTTGCTCGTCGACGACGACATCCTGATCGACTGCGGCACCGGCGTCGGCGACCTGCCGCTGGCCGACCTCGCGCGCATCGACCACCTGTTCCTCACGCATTCCCACCTCGACCACATCGCCTGCCTGCCGCTGCTGATCGACTCCGTGTGCGATCTGCGCAGCCGGCCTCTGGTGGTGCACGCGACCGAGGCGACCATTGACGTGCTGCGCACGCATGTCTTCAACTGGGCCATCTGGCCCGACTTCGCGGCCATACCGAGCGTCGAGGAATCCTTCCTGCGCTACGAAGCGGTCGCCGTCGGCGCCACGGTCGAGCTTGGCGGTCGCCGCATTACTGCTCTGCCGGCCTCCCACACGGTTCCGGCAGTCGGCTACCTTCTGGATTCAGGGGCGGCCAGTCTCGCGTTCACCGGCGACACCGGCCCCTGCCCGGAACTCTGGACTGCCCTGAACGCAGTCGGCAATCTGCGCCACCTCATCATCGAGACGGCGTTCCCCAACACGCAGGAGCGGCTGGCGCGCCTGTCCAGGCACCTGTGCCCGGGCATGCTGGCGGGCGAACTGGCGCGACTGGAGCGGCCGGCGAACATCTACATCACCCATCTCAAGCCCGGGCAAAGCGAACAGACGATGCGCGAGATCGCGGTTTGCGTCGGCCGGTTGCAGCCGGTGACGCTGCGCAACGGCGAGACCATCGAATTCTGACGTGCCTGGAAGCGCGTGCGTCGAGAGGATCCAAGCATGACCACAAAGAGCAGCCCAGCCGAAACCAGCGCCCTCGCCGACGTCGGCAGCCGGCTGGCGTTCTTCAAGAACCTGCAGGCAGTGACCAACAAGATCCATGCCGCCGGCAACATCGACGAGATCATGCTGGAGCTGTCGCAGGCCATCAGCGATCTGTTCGATGCGGACCGCCTGACGATCTACGTCGTCGGCGAAGACAAGGCCACGATCGTCTCGAAGGTGAAGACCGGCCTGCATTCGTTCAAGGACCTGCGGCTGCCGATCTCCGAGCAGAGCATCGCCGGCTACGTGGCCATGGCCCGGCGCGCGATCAACATCCATGATGTCTACGACGACGCCGAACTCGTCGCGATTCATCCGGGACTCCATTTCCTGCAGGAGGTCGATCGCCGCACTGGCTATCGCACGAAGCAGATGCTGGTCGGCCCGATCGTTGACGCCTCCGGCGAATTGTATGGTGTGGTGCAGATTATCAACAACCGGGCCGGCGTGCCGTTCAGCGTGGTCGCCGAAGAGGGCCTGCGCGGCCTGTGCGAGACGCTCGCGATCGCATTCGCCCAACGCAGCAAGATGCTGCACGTGGTGAAGTCCAAATACGATGGACTCGTCATGGATGCCGTGCTTTCGGCGCACGAACTGGAACTCGCGACGCGCACGGCCCGCCGCCAAAACGCCGATGTCGAGGATGTCCTGATCTCGGAGTACCAGGTCACGACGGCGATTCTCGGCGCGACGCTGGGCAAGTTCTTCAACGTGCCCTACGAGCCATTCCAGGCCGAGCGGCTCAAGCCGATGGACCTCCTGAAGAACCTCAAGCGCGAATACGTCGAGCAGAACCACTGGCTGCCGATCGAGGAGACCTCGGAAGGCATCGTTGTCGTGTGCCTGGACCCGGAGCAGTTGAAAGGCTCGCGCATCGTTCAGAATGTCTTTCCCAAGCGCAAGCTGTCCTATCGCGTAACGACGCATCGCGAATTCCGGCAGACCATCGACCAGATGTTCGGCAGCGCGATCGACGATGTCGCGGTCGACGATCTTCTTTCAGGCCTCGAACAAGGGGATCTCGATTTCGATAACGCGGCTGAAGACGTTACCGCAGCCGCGGACAACGAACTCGTCAAGCTCGTGAACAAGATCATCGTCGATGCCTACCAGCAGGGCGCCTCGGACATTCATATCGAGCCCGGCGCCGGCAAGGACAAGGTGTTGATCCGCTTCCGGCGCGACGGCACGCTGTACAAGTACATTGAAGTCCCGTCGAGCTACCGCAACGCCATGGTGGCGCGCATCAAGATCATGTGCGACCTCGACATTTCCGAACGGCGGCGGCCGCAGGACGGCAAGATCAAGTTCAAGCGCTTCGGCCCGCTCGACATCGAACTGCGCGTCGCGACGATTCCGTCTGCTGGCGGCGTCGAAGACGTCGTCATGCGCATCCTGGCCGCCGGCGAGCCCATTCCGCTCGACAAACTGGGCGTGTTGCCGGCGACGATGGAAAAGCTCAAGGCCTGTGTGTCGAAGCCCTACGGCATCTTCTTCGTCTGCGGCCCCACCGGCTCGGGCAAGACCACCACACTGCATTCGGTCCTGGGTTTTCTCAACACGCCCGACACCAAGATCTGGACCGCGGAGGATCCGGTCGAAATCACGCAGAAGGGCCTGCGCCAGGTGCAGGTCAACCGCAAGGCCGGGCTGGATTTCGCCGTCGTGATGCGCTCCTTCCTGCGCGCCGATCCGGACATCATCATGGTCGGCGAGATGCGCGACAAGGAAACAACGTCGATCGGCCTCGAAGCCTCGCTTACTGGCCACCTCGTGTTCGCCACCCTGCACACGAACAGCGCGCCGGAATCAGTAGTGCGCCTGCTCGACATGGGCATGGACCCGTTCAACTTCGCCGACGCGCTGCTCGGCGTGCTGGCGCAGCGCCTGGCCAAGAGCCTGTGCGCCAAATGCCGCGAGGCCTACACGCCGTCGGCGGAGGAAGTGCAGCACTTCATCGCCGAATACTGCGACGAACTGCAAGCCACGGCAGCGTTCAAGAAGAACGGCAAGGCGGCAATGGAAGCTCTGCAGAAGCAGTGGCTCAAGGAATACGGCAACAAGGACGGCACGTTCACCTTCTATCGACCCACGGGTTGCGAGGCTTGTGGCAACACGGGTTACAAGGGGCGGGTCGGCCTGTTCGAACTCATGGTCTGCAACGACCCGATCAAGCACCTGATCCAGGAGCGTGGCCGCGTCTTCGACCTGTTCGCGCAAGCGCTGGAAAACGGCATGCGCACCCTGAAGCAGGACGGCATGGAGAAGGTGCTCCGCGGCCTGACCGACATGAAGCAGGTGCGCGCAGTTTGCATCAAGTGACGAAAAACGTCACATGCTGCCGCAATACGCTCGCCGATGGACTGGTGAACGGCTGAATTTCGGCTGTTTTGAGCCGGATTCCCCCTGGCACGGTGGTTGCTCTATGGATACCGCGCACTTCTCGTGCAACCTAGCCAAGGAGAAATACATGAAAAAGATTCAGCAAGGCTTCACCCTGATCGAACTGATGATCGTCGTCGCCATCATCGGCATTCTGGCCGCCATCGCCCTGCCGCAGTATCGCGACTACATGCAGAAGTCCGCCAACAGCGCGTGCCTGGGTGAATCCAAGGCTTATATGGAAACTGCAGTCGCCGATTTGGCGCTTAGCCCCACTGCGACGGTGAAGGATCCTCCCCACGTTTCGTGTACCGGCGGCGCTGGGCCGGATCAGACGGCCTATCAGGGCGGTGCGACCATCACGTTCACCACGGCGGTTCGTGGTACCCAAAGTCTTAAGAAGGACGTCGATTGCAATGCCGGCAACGGTACCTGCACGCTGCAGCCGTAAGGGATAGCTTCCCCTGCTCCGTGTAATTAGCTGCCGGAGCATAGGAAAGAAATAGCCGGAGGGTTCGTTTTCTCCGGCTATTCTTTTGGAGGATTT
>DATJQH010000061.1:0-9762 GCA_035505955.1 Rhodocyclaceae bacterium | reverse complement strand
ATGCCTTCCATCAGGCAGCCGTCGCCGAGGAAGACCCAGGTACGGTGATCGACGATCTCGTGCCCCGGCTTGTTGAACTGGTCGGCGAGCAGCTTTTCGGCCATCGCCATGCCGACGGCATTGGTGATGCCCTGGCCGAGCGGGCCGGTGGTGGTCTCGACGCCGGGCGTGTAGCCGTACTCCGGATGGCCAGGCGTCTTGCTGTGCAACTGGCGAAAATTCTTCAGATCGTCGATGCTCAGGTCATAGCCCGTCAAGTGCAGCAGAGCATAGACCAGCATCGAGCCGTGTCCATTGGAGAGCACGAATCGGTCACGGTTGGCCCAGTGCGGATTGCCGGGGTTATGCCGGAAATGATGGTTCCACAAGACTTCGGCGATCTCAGCCATGCCCATGGGTGCGCCAGGGTGGCCGGAATTGGCCTTCTGCACGGCATCCATGGCAAGGGCGCGGATCGCGCTGGTCAGATTGTTGAACACGGGCGGGTCGAAATCGCTGAAAGTGGACATTGGGGCTCCTGGTCGTACCGGTTTGGCTACGGCGCGGGGGAACTAAATATTATGGGTGAAACCCGCGCCCTTGTGTTGTGGAATGGCGGCGCCAGTCCCCGACCGGCGCCCATGGAAGGGCGTCACTTAGTGGAGCGCTTCCACTTCTTCTCCATGAGGTCGAGCATGATGGGTGAGAGCACAAGTTGCATCGCCAGTTCCATCTTGCCGCCCGGCACGACCAGGCAGTTCGGCCGCGACATGAACGAGTCGTGGATCATCGTGAGCAGGTAGGGAAAGTCGACGCCGTGCGGGTCGCGGAAGCGGATCACGACGAAGGACTCGTCCAGCGTCGGAATGTCGCGCGCGATGAACGGGTTGGAGGTATCGACGACCGGCACGCGCTGAAAGTTGATGTGCGTGCGCGAGAACTGCGGGCAGATGAAATTCACGTAGTCGGACATCCGGCGCAATATCGTATGCGTGACCGCTTCTACCGAGTAGCCGCGCCCGGCAGTGTCGCGGTGAATTTTCTGGATCCACTCCAGGTTGACCACGGGCACGACGCCGATGGCGAGATCGACATGCTGGGCCACGTCGGCGTCGTCACCAACGTAGGCGCCGTGCAGGCCTTCGTAGAACAGGAGATCCGTGTGTTCGGGCAGCGTCTCCCACGGCGTGAAGGTGCCGGGCTGCTGGCCGTAGGGCGCCGCCTCTTCCTCGTTGTGCAGGTAGAAACGCCGCTTGCCGTGGCCCGTGTCGCCGTAGGTCTTGAAGATGCCTTCGAGTTCCGCCAGCTCGTTCGCGTCGGGGCCGAAGTGCGTTGGCGCGCGTTCGTTGCGTGCTTCTGCGTCAGCGACCACTTTCTTCATTTCCGCGCGGTCGTACTTGTGCATGCTGTCGCCTTCGATCACAGCAGCCGTGATCTTCTCGCGGCGGAAGATGTGCTCGAAGGAACGCTTTACCGTGGTGGTGCCGGCCCCGGAAGAGCCCGTGACGGCGATGATCGGATGCTTGATGGACATGGCAACTCCCTTTAATGAAATTTCTTTGTCTGCGGACCGCCTGCCTCTGCCCACCTGGCGTGCCGCGATGTCCCTTGTTTCTGATTGCCGGTCCACCCGCTGCAGCCCGGCAGTCCCCACCGAGAAAATCCCCGCCCCTCTTCAGGGGCGGGGCCAATCTGGCAAACAACGCCAGAGGGAGTGGAGATGTACGGGCCGCAGAAACACGACCCGACAGCCGCAATGTAAACCCCGCGAACCATAAGCGCCATTCACTTTTTCTTATCATAGGAATAAGAGTGCCGTTGTCGTTGCGCAGCATGGCAAGAGCATATCCGGCGACCGCGCGCGGCAACAAAAAGCCCCGCCGGGGCGGGGCTCGTTTGCCGGGACGGCGGCCTACTTCTTGACGCCGAGCTTTTCGCGCCAGCCCGGGTAGAGCTTGTCGGCGTCCTTCGGGAAGGACTCGAAGGCGCGGGCGAATTCCTTGTGCTGCTTCGCCCACTGGATCGGGTCGGCGCCGGCCTTCCAGCACTCGTAGGCCTGGCGCAGCGACTTGGCGCCGGCGGCCGGGCTGTCGATGTGGCCGTAGGAGCCGCCGCCGGCAGTGTTGATGACATTGCCATGGCCCAGGTTCTCGAAGAAGCCGGGCAGGCGCAGCGCGTTCATGCCGCCTGAGATGATCGGCGTCGTCGCCTTGACGCCGTCCCACTTCTGGAAGTAGACCGGACCCTGGCATTCGTCGCGTTCGATCATGTAGGCGATGATCTTGTCGTCGCCTTCGCCTTCCATTTTGCCGTAGCCCATGGTGCCGACGTGGATGCCGGAGGCGCCTTGCAGGCGCGCCATCTTGGCCAGCACGAAGGCGGTGTAGCCGCGCTTGGAAGAGGGCGAGGTGACGGCGCCGTGACCGGCACGGTGATAGTGCAGGAACTGGTTGGGATATTGGCGGCGCGCGGTCGTGACCATGCCGGGACCGCCGACGTAGCCGTCGACCAGGAAGGCGAGCTTGTTGGCATCGGTGCCGAATGTTTCGAGCGCGAAGTCGGCACGGGCGCACATCTCGTGGTAGTCGTCGGCCGTGATGTTCATCGAAAACAGCTTGGCGTCGCCGGTCTCGTCCATGGCGCGCTTCATGGCGTCGTAGACCAGCGGAATGGTCTTCTTGATCGGGGCGAAGACCTGGTTGCCCTGCGGCTCGTCGTTCTTGATGAAGTCGCCGCCGAGCCAGAATTCGTAAGCCGCCTGGGCGAACGGCTCCGGCCGCAGGCCCAGCTTCGGCTTGATGATGGTGCCGGAGACGTAGCCACCGTCCTTCGTGGGCCGGCCGAGGATGCGCCACAGTTCCTCGATGTTGGTCGACGGGCAGTCGAACTGACGGACGACTTCGGGCGGCACCCAGAAGTCGATCATCTTGGCGTATTCGATGTCGCCCATGCCCTGGTTGTTGCCGATCGTGAGGGTAAGGAACGAGACCATCATGAAGCGGCCGTCGCGCACGTTACGGTCGAACAGTTCGAGCGGGTAGGCGATGCGCATGTCCTCGGTGGCCTCGTCGGCGCGATAGACGAGGGCATCGACGCCCTTGGTGAAGTCGTCGGTCGTGGAGACTTCGACGTTGGTGCCTGTCGAGGACTCAGCGGCGAAATGCGCTGCGGCCTCCAGATAGCCGGTACCGGCCTTCGGCTTCATCCGGTAGGCGCACAGGATGTACTTGCCGCTGGCGATGAGTTCGGCTTCCTTGAGGCTGAGGTCGGCGTAGCGGGCGGATTGGTCCATGGTCTGCTCCTTCTTTGCTTTGGCTGTCTTCGGTCGGGTTTGTCGGTTCGATGTGGCGGCATCTTAGTCGCCTGGCATCATAAATAACATTAAGAAGTTTTGATTTGATGTATAAGTTTGAGTGCCGAAAGGCTGGTATCCTTGAGGTCCGGCAGCACTGCCAGCGCGCCGGAGAAATCGTCGCCTTGCGTGTAGGCGTTGCGTGTCACGAGCGTGGGCAGACCGGCCGCGGCGGCCGCCCGCAATCCGTTGGCCGAGTCCTCGATTGCCAGACACCTTTGCGCAGGCAGGCCAAGGTGCGCCAGTACCCAGAAGTAGATGTCGGGAGCGGGCTTCTTGTTCGGGACGACGTCCCCGGCGCCGATGACATCGAACCAGTCGACGGCATCCGGCGCGAGGCTGGCGCGCAGCAGCGCGGCAACATTCTCGGGAGTCGTTGTGGTGGCGATCGCCAGGCGCAGCTTCGCCTCGCGCGCCTCGGCGATGAGTTCGGTAACGCCGGGCCGCAACGGAATCCGGCCGCTGGCCACGATGGCGAGATAGTGGCGAGTCTTGGCCACGTGCAGGGACCTGATGACTTCGTCAGCATCCGGCTGGGCGAGGAAATCGGGATCGTACAGTGCGGCGTAGTGCCGAATGCGCTCCTTGCCGCCAGTGACCGCAAGCAGGTCGGCGTACAGGTCGACGTCCCAATGCCAGCCCAGCGCGGCCTCGTCGAAGGCGGCATTGAACGCCGGCCGGTGGCCGTCGCGCTCGGTGTCGGCGAGCGTGCCGTCGACATCGAAGATCAGGGCTTGCAGTGACATGGCGCGCAGACTAGTCTTGACAAACCATAAGCACCAGTCACAATTTCTTATTTGTTCGATAAGGCAGCCTGCTCATGAAGAACGTCACGCTGCGCCAGCTCAAGGTCTTCGAGGCTGTCGCCAACCATTTGTCGTTCTCACGCGCCGCCGAAGAGCTATACCTCACGCAGCCGGCCGTGTCGATGCAGGTCCAGGCGCTGGCCGATCAGGTGGGTCTGCCCCTGTTCGAGCAGATGGGCAAGAAGATCTTCCTGACCGCAGCGGGCGAGGAGCTGCTGCGTCACGTGCGCCGCATCGCGCAGCAACTGCGCGAGGCCGACGAGGCACTCGCCGCCATCCGCGGCGCCAAGGGCGGCCGTTTGACGCTGGGCGTCGTCTCCACTGCCAAATACGTTGCGCCGCGCCTGCTGGTCGCATTCAGCAAGCTCCACCCCGAGGCAGACCTGCGCCTGGGGGTCTACAACCGCGAGACGCTGGTGCACCAGCTTGCGGAGAACCAGATCGATCTCGCCATCATGGGGACGCCGCCGAAGGAGGTCGATACGGTCGCGGCCGTTTTCGCGGATCATCCGCACGTGATCATTGCTGCCGCCGACCATCCGCTGGCGGCCCGCCGCCGGTTGTCGCCAGCGGACCTGGCCGACCAGCCATTCCTGATCCGCGAGCCCGGATCGGGAACGCGCGGGGCGATGGAACGCTTCTTCGCCGGCCATGGCGTTCAGATCACGCGCACGACGGAGATGGGCAGTAACGAGACGATCAAGCAGGCGGTCATGGCCGGCATGGGGCTGTCGTTCATCTCGGAGCACACGATCGGCCTCGAACTCGCCGCCGGCCGGCTGGTGCGCCTGCCGGTGACGGGCACGCCCGTGATGCGCCAGTGGTTCGTCGTCCATCGCGCCGACAAGCAGTTGCTGCCCATGTCGATCGCCTTTCTCGACTTCGTGCGTTCCGACGGCCCGCGGCTGGTCGCGGAACAGGCGCCGATTGCGCCTGCGACCGACGCCCGGGGCAAGAAGCGGTGAGTGTCGCGGCGCCGCGCTCCGCAACGCACGCGCTCACCGCTGCGACCGGCCTGGCGGCCTTCCTGCTCGCGGTCGCCGTGTTGCGCACATGGATGCCGTTCGGCGACCGGATCGTCTATTCCGCGCTATTCGTGATCGGCGTCACCGCGGCGGCGATCTTTCTTGTCGACCTCGGCTGGCATGGTGTGCATCGACGCGCGTCGACGGGTATCGACTTCGGCTACGACGATCCCTCCTGGTCACGCGCCCTCATCAAGCTCGCCGGCCTACTCGGCAGCTTGGCGTTCGTCGCCTTCCTCTATTGGCTGTTTCCGGAATACCACGGCGCGTTTTACGAACGCTACTTCCTCATGCTGCGCAACGTCCTTCTGGGATGGGTGCCGCTGGCGCTGCCCTATTTCTACCTGGTGGATCGCCACATGCGGCAACCGAAGGACGGCTACTGGCAGATGGGTCGGATCGTGATGCTGCGGTGGAACGCGGTCGATCGCGCCGTCGTCGGCCAACACCTGCTGGGCTGGCTGATCAAGGGCTTCTTCCTGCCGCTCATGTTCACCTACATGTGCAGCGACCTCGAGCGCTTCCTGGCATACGACTTCGGCCAGCTGACTTCCTTCAAGTACTGGTTCGACTTCCTCTACGACCAGTTCTATTTCATCGATGTCGGGCTGGTCTCGATGGGCTACCTGATGTCGCTGCGTCTCACCGACACGCACTTCCGGTCCGCCGAGCCGACCATGCTGGGCTGGGCGGTGGCGCTGGTCTGCTACGAGCCGTTCTGGTCCCTGTTCGGGCGGCAATACCTTTCGTACGAGACCGGGCGGTCGTGGGGAGCGTGGCTGTGGGACATGCCCGTTCTCTATGGCATCTGGGGGTGCGCCATCCTGGCCCTGACGGCGATCTACGTGTGGGCAACGGTGATCTTCGGCGCCCGCTTCTCCAACCTGACCCACCGTGGCATCATCACCAACGGCCCTTATCGGTGGAGCAAGCATCCGGCCTATCTTGCCAAGAACCTGTCGTGGTGGATGCTGTCGGTTCCCTTCCTGGCGCCGGCGTCGCCGCACGAGGCGCTGCGCCATTGCCTGCTGCTGCTGGGCCTGAACACGATCTACTTCCTGCGCGCACGCACCGAGGAGCGCCACCTGTCACGCGATCCCGACTACGTCGCCTACGCGCTCTGGATGGACGAGCACGGCCTCCTGCGCTTCCTGCGTCGCGTGCCGTTCATGCGGCACCTGGGTTACCGGCCGCCGGCGCTCAGGCGGCCTTCCACTTGATCGAGCAGCCGATCGAGGCGATCTGTTCGCGCGGTCCCTGGCCCGTGGTGGCGACCTGCTTCATGGCCTCAAAGAGGTCGCGGCGAACGCCGTCGGGCGCGGTATCCTTCTTCGACTCGTCGAGCCGGCCGCGGTACTGAAGCTCCAGGTTCGCGTTGAAGCCGAAGAAGTCCGGCGTGCACACGGCATCGTAGGCCTTGGCGATCTCCTGAGATTCGTCGCGCACGTAGGGGAAGGGGAAGTTCATGAGCTTCGCCACGCGGACCATCTGGTCCCAGGAATCCTCGGGATAGTCGGTCGGGTCGTTGCTCATGACGGCGATGCTGCCGATGCCCAGCGTCTTGAGTTCGGCCGCATCGCGGATGATGCGGTGGATCACGGCCTTGACGTAGGGGCAGTGGTTGCAGATGAACATGACGAGCAGGCCGTTGGGGCCGCGCGCGGAGGCGAGCGAGTGGCGCTTGCCGTCAACGCCCGGGAGATCGAAGTCGACCGCTTTCCAGCCGAAATCACAAACCGGGGGTTGGGCTGCAGCCATGGTAGTCTCCTGTCGGTGTTATGAAATAATCAATCCATGATACCGCGCTTCCATTGCCCCTTTCCGCTGGCGCCGGGCGCTGTGGTCGATCTGCCGCCGGAAGCGGCGCACCACGCGACGAAGGTGCTGCGCATGAGCGAGGGCGACGGCGTCACACTCTTCGACGGCCGTGGCGGCGAATGGTTCGGCCGCCTGCGGCGCGCCGGCAAGGCCGTCACCGTGGCGCTCGAAACCTTCGACGGCGCCGACCGCGAGCCGCCGATTACCATCACACTGGCGCAAGGGCTGCCCGCCGCGGACAAGATGGACTGGATCGTGCAGAAGGGCGTCGAACTCGGCGTCGCGCGCATCGTTCCTGTTGTTACCCGGCGCAGCGTGATCCGCCTGTCCGGCGAGCGCATGGAGCGCCGCGTTGCGCACTGGCAGGCGGTTGCCGTGGCGGCGTGCGAACAGTGCGGGCGCAACCGCGTGCCCGAGGTGTCGGCGCTCGTTGACCTGCCTCAATTTCTCGGCACGGCGGCCGTTGACAATGGCATACGCCTGCTGCTGGCGCCGGAAGCCGGTGCGCGGCTGGCGGATTTGCCCAACCCGGCGGGACCGGTGACGCTGCTGGTCGGTCCCGAAGGCGGTTTCGAAGAAGGGGAAGTGGCGGCGGCGGCATCGACAGGTTTTCATGCCCTCGGACTCGGACCGCGCGTGCTGCGCACGGAGACGGCGGGCATGGCTGCTTTGGTCGCGATGCTGACGCTCTGGGGAGATTTCTGAAAGGGGAGGTCGCGATGTTCGAATCGGCGGAACTGGGTCACAAGATCGACAAGGATGCCTGGCGCAAGGCCGTGCCGCAGCTGCGTGCCGCGTTGCTCGATGCGCAGTACGATCTCAAGGAACAGGGCAAGATCCCCGTCGTCGTGCTCATCAGCGGCCAGGACGGCGCCGGCAAGGGCGAGACCATCAACGTGCTGTACGAGTGGATGGACCCGCGTTTCATCTCGACGCTGGCCTTCTCGACGCCGAGCGACGAGGAGCGCGCCCGACCGGCCATGTGGCGCTACTGGCGCGCCTTGCCGCCCAAGGGCCGCATCGGCATCTTCGCCGGTTCGTGGTACTCCGACCCCATCCACGATTCCATCGAAGGGATGATGAGCAAGTTCGCGCTCGACCAGCGCATCGACCAGATCAACCGCTTCGAAGGCATGCTGGTCAACGAAGGTGCGCTGGTGCTGAAGTTCTGGTTCCACCTGACCAAGGATGCGCAAAGGAAGCGCCTGAAGGAGCTGGAGAAGAATCCCAAGACGGCGTGGCGCGTGACCAAGTGGAACTGGGACCGCCTCAAGACCTACGACCAGCTGCAGGACGTCGCAGGCCACGTGCTGCGCATGACCAACACGCCCTGGGCGCCGTGGATCATCGTCGAAGGCGCCGACGACCGCTACCGTTCGCTCACAGTCGGCAAGATCATCCTCGATTCGCTGAAGAAGAAGCTCGCCGACAAGACCAAGGAAAAGACGCCCGTGGCGCCGCCCGTGCCGCCCAACATCGATGGCCGTGACGTCCTGTCCGAACTTGACCTCTCGCACCGGCTGACCAAGAAGGATTACGAGACGGAACTCGCGCGCTGGCAGGGCAAACTGTCCGAACTCGTGCGCCATCCACGCTTCCAGCAGCGTTCGCTGGTCTGTGTCTTCGAAGGCTCGGACGCGGCCGGCAAGGGCGGCAGCATCCGCCGCATCGGCGCCTCGATGGACGCGCGCCAATACCAGATCGTGCCCATCGCCGCGCCGACCGAGGAGGAGCGCGCACAACCCTACCTCTGGCGCTTCTGGCGCCACATTCCGCGCCAGGGCCGTGTCACGATCTTCGACCGCTCCTGGTACGGCCGCGTGCTGGTCGAGCGTGTCGAGGGTTTCTGCGCCGAGGCCGACTGGCTGCGCGCCTACACCGAGATCAACGACTTCGAGCACGAACTGGCCAAGGCTGGCGCCATCGTCATCAAGTTCTGGCTGCAGATCAGCCGCGAGGAACAGCTCAAGCGCTTCAAGGAGCGCGAGAAGATCGAGTTCAAGCGCTTCAAGATCACCGAGGAAGACTGGCGCAACCGCAAGAAGTGGGATGCCTACCACCGCGCCATCTGCGACATGGTCGACCGCACCAGTACCGGCAATGCGCCCTGGACGCTGGTCGAGGCCAACGACAAGAACTACGCGCGCGTCAAGATCCTGAGGACGGTCTGCGAACGGCTGGAAGAGGCGTTGAAGAAGAAGAAATAGCGACCGGCGCTTTCAGAGGGTGTGCGCACGGCGTACCACGGGGGCTGACTTTGGGTCTGGTCGGTGGTGCGCCGTTCGCGCAGTGGCCAAAAGCCGCTATGATTGCCGCGTTCAACCCGCCGAAGACCTGTTCCGATCATGCCCGAGCCGCAGAACGCCGCCGATGTACCCGCCTCGCCCGTCACCGATCACCGCCTCGTCACATGGGTGCGCCAGGCGGCGCCGTATATCCACGCCTTCCGCGGCAAGACCTTCGTCATCGCCTTCGGCGGCGAGGTTCTTGAGTCGAACGCCGCCCAGGCGCTGATCCACGATATTGCGCTGCTCGATGCCATGGGCATACGGCTCGTGCTCGTGCATGGCGCGCGGCCCCAGATCGATGCCGAGATGGCGGCGCGCGGGCTGACGCCGCGATTCCATATGGGTCTGCGGGTTACCGATGGCGAGGTGCTGGAGTGCGTCAAGCGTGCCATGGGCGTGACGCGCATCGAGATCGAGGCCATGTTGTCGCAGGGCCTGCCGAACACGCCGCTGGCGGGCGGCTTCCTGCGCGTCACCGGCGGCAACTTCATCAC
>DATJQH010000060.1:0-25928 GCA_035505955.1 Rhodocyclaceae bacterium | reverse complement strand
ACCGGCGGAGTCGCTCTCCGTGCGCGTCGACACCGGCGTGGAGGAAGGTGACGAGATCACGCCGCACTACGATCCGATGATCGCCAAGCTGATCGTGCATGGCGAGACGCGCGAGCGCGCCTGCGCGCTGATGCTGCAGGCGTTGGCGCAGTATCGCGTGGTCGGCGTTGCCAACAATGTCGACTTCCTGTCGCGCCTGGTGGCCTGCCCGGCTTTTGCACAGGCCGACCTCGACACCGGCCTGATCGAGCGCCAGCAGGACTTCCTGTTCGGGCGCAACGCCGATATTCCGCGCGAAGCCTGGCTTGCCGCGGCCCTTGCCGAGCTGCTGCGCGAGCAGACGGCGGCGGATGAGGCGGCGCGGCGCGACGCCGATCCGCATTCACCCTGGCACCTGCGCGACGGATGGCGCGTCAACATTGGCGTACCACGGCGGCTGACTTTTCGCGCCGGCGACGAAACCCGCACCATCGGCGTTTCCTACGTCGGCAACGCCTACCGGCTGGAGATCGACGGACATGCGACGCAGGCGAGCGGCGAGATGCTGCCGGGCAGCCAGCTGCGCGCGGATTTCGGGGGCAACCGCGCGGCCGCCGCCGTGGTTGTTGCGGGCGAGAAGCGCCACGTCTTCCTGCACGGGCATTGCTTCGTGCTGGCGGCGGTCGATCCGCTCTTCCACGCCGGCGAGGGCGGCGGTGCCGAAGGGGGCCTGACGGCACCGATGCCGGGCAAGGTGATCGGCCTGGGCGTGGCAGTGGGTGCGCGCGTCGACAAAGGTGCGCCGCTTATGATCCTCGAAGCGATGAAGATGGAGCACACGATCTGCGCTCCGGCCGCCGGTACCGTCAGGGCGTTCCGGTACGGTGTCGGCGAGCAGGTCGCCGACGGTGCGGAGCTGGTCGACTTCGAGCCGCTGAAATGAGCAGGCCGACGCGCGTGAGGATCGTCGAGGTCGGCGCTCGCGACGGCCTGCAAAACGAGAAGCAGTTCGTCGCGACGGCGACAAAGCTCGAACTCATCGACCGCCTTGGCGCCTGCGGCCTCACCGCCATCGAGGCGACCGCCTTCGTGTCGCCGAAATGGGTGCCGCAGATGGCGGACGCAGCGGAGGTCATGGGTGGCCTGCAGCGACGCGCCGGCGTGAGCTACCCGGTGCTGGTGCCGAACATGCAGGGTCTCGAAGCCGCGCTGGCTGCGGGCGCGAAGGAAGTTGCCGTCTTCGGCGCCGCGTCGGAAGCATTTTCGCAGAAGAACATCAACTGCTCGATCGCGGAATCGCTCGATCGGTTTCGTCCTGTCGCCGCGGCAGCGCGCGCTGCCGGCGTGAACGTGCGCGGCTACATCTCCTGCGCGCTCGGCTGCCCGTATCAGGGCGCGGTCGCGCCGAAGGCGGTGGCGGACGTTACCGCCGCGCTGGCCGATATCGGCTGCGACGAGCTTTCGCTGGGCGACACCATCGGTGTTGGCACCCCCGATGCCGCGCGCGCCATGATCGAAGCGGTGGCGCTGCGCGTGCCGGTTGCACGTCTTGCCGGCCATTTCCACGACACCTACGGCATGGCCATCGCGAACGTGGCGGCCGCGCTGGAGATGGGCGTCGCGGTGTTCGATGCCTCGGTCGCCGGTCTCGGCGGCTGCCCCTACGCGAAAGGCGCAACCGGAAACGTCGCCACCGAAGACGTCGTGTATCTGATGCACGGACTTGGCGTCGAAACCGGCGTCGACCTCGATGCGCTCGCAGAAACCGGCGCCTGGATCAGCGTGCAGCTCGGCCGCGAGACGACATCGAAGGCCGCACGGGCACTGCTGGCGAAGAAGTGAGCTTGCCGGCGCAGATCCGCGTCATCGAACGCGGCTGGTTGTCGTCGAACAACATCGTCTGTATCGAGGGCGACGGCGCAACGGTCGTGGACAGCGGCTACGTCGGCAATGCCGCCCAGACCGTCGAGCTCGTAAAGTCAGTTCTCGTGGCACGCCGTGTGACGCGGCTCATCAATACCCATTCGCATTCCGACCACATCGGCGGCAACGCCGCCATGCAGCGGGCTTTCGGCTGCCGCATCCTGATTCCGGCGGGCATCGAGGCGCAGGTCGCCAACTGGGACGAGGAGGCGCTGCTGCTCGGCCCCGCGGCGCAGCGCGGCGACCGCTTTCGCCACGACGGCGTCATCGCGGCGGGCGAGGAGTTCGAGATGGGTGGCCTGCGCTGGCGTGCGCTGCCGGCCCCGGGTCACGACATGGAGGCGCTGGTTTTCCATTGCGCCGAGGAACGCCTGCTGATCTCCGGCGACGCGCTCTGGCAGGACGGTTTCGGCATCGTCTTCGGCGCGCTCATCGGCGATGCGGGTGGGCTCGCGGCGACGCGCGGGACGCTGGAAATGTTGGCGCGGCTCGACGTCGAGACAGTGATTCCCGGTCACGGTACGCCCTTCGGCGACGTGCCCGCCGCGCTCGCGCGCGCCTTCGGCCGGCTCGAAGCATTCGAGAGGGAGCCGCAGCGCATGGCACGCAATGCTGTCAAGGGCTGCTTCACGTTCCTGCTGCTCGATGTCGGCCGTCTGCCGCGGCAAGGACTCGCCGAACGCCTCGATGGCATCCCGCTGTTCCGCCGCATCGGCGGCGGACTGCTAAAGATGACGATGCCGGAACTCGCGGACTGGCTCGTCGCCGAGCTGCTGCGTGCCGGTGCCATTGCGATCGAAGGCCACGACATCGTGCCCACGATGGCCGCGTAGTCAGGCGATTCGAGCCAGCCAATCTGCGCAATTCATGACATCGGCGTAACGAGCCACCGTTGCGAGGATCGAGCGATGGAGTTCGCTGGCCGTCACCGGCCCGGCGAAACCTGAACGATCGAGCGTGCCGGTCGCGTCGGCAAGGAACTCGACGCGGTAGCCCAGATGCCATGCGCGCGATGCCGTGGTTTGACAGCACATCTGGGTCATGTAGCCTGCGATGGCCACGGTGTCGGCACCAACGTCGGTGAGCCACCCGCGCAGTCCGGTGCCGTGAAAGCTGTCCGGCCATTCCTTGTCGATCAGCACATCATGCGGTCGCGCGGCGATGTCCGCATGCAGCTCCCATTCCCGGCTGCCTTTCCTGAACACCGGCGCGTCGAGCGCCGGCGAGCCGTGGCGAATGACTGCGATCGGCACGCCAGCGTCATGTGCGGCGTCCATGGCCGCCAGAATGTTCGCGAAGCTGCCGGCGGGATGCGTGACCGGCAGCCGACCAGTGAAGTACTCGTACTGCACATCGATGACCGCGAGGGCGCGCTTCATCCTGTGGTCCTAGAGGATGCGGGTGGCAGGGAAGCTCGCCAGCGCCGGGAAGCGCCAGCGCAGGATTCTGTCGAGCAACGCGGCCGCGCCGTCACGCCTCGGCAGGCTCGCGGCTCGACCCGGCAGCAGATGCGCGAGCGTTGCCCGTGCGGGCCGGAAGGCAGACAGCACAACCGGGCCTGTCCGATCCACGCGCCAGGCACTGCCGGCTGACAGGATGATGTCGCGGTGGTCGCCATCCAGAGTGATCCAGAGTTCACCGCATTCGCAGGAGAGCAGTTGACCGCGGGCATCGTCGATCACGCGCAGCACTCGCGGGCCGATGGTGAAACGCCGGACTTGCCGATTGTCGCTCATGTTCCTATCCTTTAATGCGCGTGACACATGTCAGAACGGGCTCCAGTTGGAATGTAGGCCTGTAGAATAGGTGCGACAAACGGTATTTCGGCATTGGAGGAATGAGAAAAACGCATGGATAGTACTTTGCGGCACTTGCCTTCGCTGGACGCGCTGAAGGGTTTTGACGCCGCTGCGCGGCACCTGAGCTTTACGCGTGCGGCCAAGGAA
Source organism: Rhodocyclaceae bacterium (assembly GCA_035505955.1). Lineage (GTDB taxonomy): Bacteria > Pseudomonadota > Gammaproteobacteria > Burkholderiales > Rhodocyclaceae > Fen-999. The sequence goes on along the minus strand of DATJQH010000060.1, from coordinate 22,080 downwards.
CTGTCACTCACGCAATCGGCCGTCAGCCGGCAGGTGCAGACGCTTGAAGATCAACTCGGCGTACGGCTGTTCGCGCGCGGCGTGCGCAAGCTGGCACTGACGCCCGAGGGCGAGCGCCTGCGTCGCGCCGCAGCGAATGCGCTGGCCGATCTGGCCGAGGTTTGCGCGAGTCTGCGCGCCGGCCGCCAGCGGCCACGAGTGACGGTGTCGGCGGCGATCGGCGTCGCCGCGCTCTGGCTGGTGCCGCGGCTGGGCAACTTCCACGAGCGCCATCCCGAAGTCGATGTGCGCCTGTCGGCAGACAATCGTATGGTCGACCTGGCGCGCGAGGAGGTGGACGTGGCGCTGCGCTACGGCCCGCCCGAACTCATGGCGCCCGATGCGCAACCTCTCTTCGACGAAGTCGTGTTCCCGGTTGCCGCACCGGCCGTCGCGCGGGCCTTTCCGCCTGCACCGACCGCCGCCGATCTGGCGAAAGTGACGCTGCTCGCCTACACGGGGGAAATGACGCCCGGCCTCGACTGGTCACCGTGGCTGGTTTCGCTGGGTCTGGAGAAGGTGCGCCCACGGGCGGTGATCCAGTTCAACCAGTACGACCAGTTGATCCGCGCCGCCGTCGATGGCCAGGGTCTGGCGCTCGGCCGCGGCCCGCTGGTGCGCAAGCTGATCGACGAGGGCCGGCTGGCGCCGTTGATCGAGGCACGCGAGCGGGTCGCTTCGCGCGGCTACTTCCTGCTGCGCACGGCGGGCGAGGTGCGCCCCGAGGTCGCCGCCTTCGTCGCCTGGCTGCTGGAAGAGGCCCGGGGTACCCGATGATGGCCTCGCATCAGCTATCCTTCGCACCATGCAGCTCATCCTGATCAGCGGTTTGTCCGGCTCCGGCAAATCCATCGTCCTCAACCTGCTCGAAGACGCCGGCTACTTCTGCGTCGACAACCTGCCGCTGGCGCTGCTGCCGCAACTGGTCGACCAGTTGAGCGGCGAGGGCTACGCGCGCGCCGCCGTGGCCATGGACGTGCGCGGCGGTACCGACGTTGCCGCCTTCCTGCCGCAGCAACTGCGCGAGCTGCGCGCGGACGGCAACATCGATCTGCGCTTCATCTTCCTCGACGCACGCGACGACGTGCTGATCCAGCGCTTCTCGGAAACACGCCGCCGCCATCCGATGGCGGGCGGCGACATCACGCTGCCCGAGGCGATCGCACGCGAGCGCGAGGCGCTGGCCGTGCTGTCCGGGCTCGGCCACCATATCGATACGAGCGAGTTGCGGCCCAACGGCCTGCGTGTATTCGTCAAGGACTTCATCAACCTTGGAGACGGCACCGGCCTCACGCTGATGTTCGAATCGTTCGGTTTCAAGTATGGATTGCCGATGGATGCCGACTTCGTATTCGACGTGCGTTGCCTGCCCAATCCGCATTACGACCCGATCCTGCGTCCGCAGACCGGCCTCGATGCCGATGTCATCACGTTCCTCGGCGCCGACGCCGACGTGCAGCGCATGATCGGCGATATCGGCAATTTCCTCGAATCGTGGCTGCCGGCCTACATGCGCGACAACCGCTCCTATCTGACCGTGGCGCTCGGCTGCACGGGTGGCCAGCATCGTTCGGTATACATCGCCGAACGCCTGGCGGCGCGCTTCCGCGACAAGGTGCGCGTGCTCGTGCGCCACCGCAGCCTCGTGTCGTCGTGAGGCACTGGCTGGCGCTGATTCGCGCCGGCGACTGGCTGGTGATTGCGCTCGCCGGCATTGCTGTCGCGCTCTCGTTTCCGCTGCTGTGGCGCGGTGGTCCGGCGCAGCGCGCGATCGTGCGCCTCGACGGCCGCGTGGTGGCTGAGTATCCGCTCGATGCCGCGCGGCGCGTCGACGTCGCCGGGCCGCTCGGGACTACCGTGATCGAGATCCAGCCCGGTCGCGCACGCGTCCTCTCGGACCCCGGCCCGCGCCAGTACTGCGTGCGCCAGGGCTGGCTGGCGCGCAGCGGCGCCATCGCGATTTGCGCACCCAACCACGTCAGCCTGTCGCTGGGCGGTGGCAGTAACGCCTACGATTCGATGAACTACTGAGCGAGCAAGGTCTGCCAGAGCTGCCACTCTTCGCGGCAGCGATCGGGTACGGGGATGTTGCCCGGGATGGGCAGGAACTCCAGCGGCGCCAGCGATTGCGCCACGCGCATCGCACTGGCCAGGCAGTCGAACCACGACCAGCCGTCGGCTGTCGGCTCGCCCGTGATGGCGGCGCGCACGGTGTCGGGGAAATCGAAGCGCTCGAGGTACTTGGCGGTCACCTCGCTGATCGGTGCCGGGAAGACTTCCTTCTGCAGGCGCGTCTTGGCCGTCGGGTCGAGCCCCGCCGCAAGCTTGATGTAGTCCGTCATCAGGCCGGGAAATGTTTCCGCCACGGCCAGCCAGCCGATGCTCGACAGCAGGCCCGTCGTGAATGCTTCTTCGGCCACGCGCGCCGGAATCTCGAAAGTCTCGAGCAGGCCGCGCATGCAGGCACCCGTGGCCACCGAGTTGTGCCAGTAGGCCCGGTAGTCGAATTCGGCACAGGCGCCGTGCCGGTAGCGCGCCATCATCTCGGCGATGAACACGACGCGACGCACCTGGTCGAGGCCCAGGCGCTGGATCGCTTCCAGCACCGATGCCGTCTTGCCGGCGCTCGCGAAAGCAGCCGCGTTGGCGTAATTGATCAGCGTGGCGGAAATCACAGGGTCTGCCTGGATGGCTTTGGCGGCGCCCGTGATGTCGCCGCTTACGGCGGCCGTTTGTACCACCTGGAACAGCGCACCAGGCGCCGGCAGGTTGCCATGCAGTTCGATCGCCTCGAGGAACTGCCGTGCGCTGCCCGGTACCGTCTCGGGCACGCCGCCTTCGACCACCGTCGACAGGAGCTCGAGAGCGGCTTCGCCTGCGGCCCCCATCTCCTTTGTGAACGCATCGATGCCGACGCCGCCCGGAAAGCGCTTGAACTCGAGCAGCGGCGGCATGTCGTCGCGCGCGGCCCAGTGCGGCACGGCTTCGAAGAAGCGACCCCAGTTGTCGACCACGACCCAGCGCACACCCGCCGGACTGCGCAGCGACTTGTGGATGTGCAGGAACGCAGGGCCGGCGAGCCCCTCGATCGGTTTGCCCGGATCGTGGCGCGGATCGCAGCCAGCGACGACGAGCGGCGCGACTCCCGCCATTGCGGGCACGAAAGCGGCCAGGATGCCGTGACCGGGCCCGGCGACGCCGTCGGCGGATACCGCCACTTCAAAGACGGTCGGGTTCATGCCCTACTTGGTGCTGTTGAGAATCGCAACCAGCAGCAGGATTTCCTCGGCCACCTGGAGCGGAAAACCGACACGCGTGCCCTCACGGTTGTCCAGCAGCAAGGCGCGCAGCAGCGCCGTGCACTCGGGCTTGCGCCACAGCTTGACCACCTGGGAGCGAATGTGCGGATAGGACTCGAGCGACGTGCGACCATGCGGACTCGCGTTCCAGTCGTCGGGCTGGACGTTGAAATGCTGGCGCATTTCGTTGGCCGAGCGCTCGAAGTCGGCGCGGTTGCCGTTGAGCCGATGGATCTCGAGCAACTTCAGCCACTGCGGCAGCGATTCGCGCGGATTCTCGCGGATGTGCTCGACCAGGGTTTCGGCGGCCGATTGCGCGAGCCCCATCGACGTCATGATGTTGGCGAGTTCGATGGCGGCCGTGGCAGGATCGGTGGGTTCCTGGACGGTGAGATCGGCCGAGGGCAGAACGTTCGGCGGCAACTCGAATTCGACCGGCTCGGCCTTTCGCGCCGACACGGCCGCTGCCGAAACCGGCGCGGAATCTGCCGTGTATGCGGGCAACTTGGGCGCCGGGCTCTTGATGGCTGCGTTTTGTGCCTGCGGCTCGTCGTCCCAGCCGAACTCGGTCAGGAGATCGCTCGGTGCCGCCTTCGGCGCGGCGGTCGGCGGCATCGCCGGCCGCGTTGCGGGGGCAGCCGTTTCGACCGGGAATTCCTCGAAGGCCTGCGCGGGTTCCTGCCGCCGACCGAGGGCGCTGCGCGCGGCCCACAGCAGGCCGCCGCCGAGTACGCCGCCCGCCGCGACCGCGATCAGGAGTTGCCACCACTCGCGTTCGGCCTGCTGTTCGCGGGCAGCCTTTTCCGCCTGCCGCTCGGCCTGCCACTTGGCATCCTGCTCCCTGGCTTCGGCCTGCAGGCCCTTGATCTGCCTGTCCAGATCCCCGATGGTCGCTTCGAGCTGCTGCACCTTCTCGGCGTAGGCGCTCTGGGCGTTCATCTGCTTTTCCATCATGCCCGTCAGTTGGTCGACGAGCGCGATGGTTTCCTTCATGCTCTTGGCCGCGGGGCCGCTCCCGACGACGAGGCGATCCTTGGTGCGGTCACCCGTCGATCTCGGGCGGGCGGGTGCGGCGCCCGAGTCCGCGCGCGGCGTGGGTCTGGGCGCGGCGCCGGCGTAATCGGCATTGGGTTCGCCAATGGGATTGAGCGCGCCCTTGTGGTCGCCCGGCCGCCGGGGCGGCACGCCTTCGGGAATCACGAGTTGGGCGCCGCCGGGCAGTTGCTGGTGGCGCAAGTCCTTGGCGCCCGCAAAATACTGCGGGTTGGCCTCCGCCACCCAGCGCATGAAGCGCTGCTGGCGCAAAGGCCCGGGAAAATGCTGGCGCGCGAGGTCTTCGAGCGTCATGTTGTTGGCGAGAACGATGTTCCGCCCGCCGATGCCGTCGGGCAGGCCGCCGCCGGCTCCAACGGCGGGCGCAACCACGACGGGCGCCTCGGTCGGCGTGCTCCTGACCGCCGGAGCGGTCGTCGGCGCGGCGGCGGACGACGCTGTCGTGCCGTCTGCGGCCGGTGCCGTGGCCGGCGGTTCGGCGCGCGGCGCCGCCATGAGCACGTAATCGTGGGACAGGTTGTAGCCGCAAGTTACCGACACGCGGAACTCCACGATCGGCTGTCGCAACGCCGACTGCGTGGTGATCAGGAGCCTGGGCGTTCCGGCCTGTCGATCGACACGCACCGCGAGGTCGCGCGGAAAATATTCCGGATCGATCGAATCGGGGCTGCGGCGAACGCTGACGCACTCACTGTCGACTGGGCGGTCGATGGTTCCCGTGAGCGGTACGGTCAGAACGAGCGTTTCGCCGATGACGGTGTCCCCGGCAAGCGGACCCAATCCCAAGGCGTAGCTGGCGGCGGGCCAGGCGAGCAAACCGAGCGCGGCTGCCTGCACGGACAGGAAAGCCTTCGTCCTTCGTGCGCAGTGCGCTCGCGGAACGGCGGCAGAAGCAAAGCCCGGATCGGAAGTCACGGCGCGTTGAAAAAGTCCCATAATCGTCGTCGCTGCTTCGCCGATGCCCCACGCGCAGCTGTTCTCCATTGACGAACGATTATATGGCAACAGACTTTGGGCAGGCGCAACCATTGCAAAGATTCGTTACGTGACTGATACGACCGTCGAACTCCGCGTTTCCGAGGCTGATCGCCGCGTCGCGCGCTATGCGGCGGCCGCGATCGCGCTGACGGTGGCCGAGGCTGCCATCCCGACGCCGCTGCCCGGCATCAAGCCCGGACTGGGCAACATCGTCGTGCTGGTGGTGCTGGCGCGTCACGGCTGGCGCGAAGCCGCATGGGTGTCGCTGCTGCGCGTCGTGGCGGCGAGCCTCCTGGTCGGCCAGTTCCTGGCGCCGGGTTTCTTCTTGAGCCTCACCGGCGCAATCATGAGCCTGGCTGCCCTTGCGCTCGTGCGGCGTCTGCCCGGCCGCTGGTTCGGCCCCGTGAGCCAGAGCGTCGCTGCCGCCTTCGCCCATATCGGCGGGCAGGTGCTGCTCGCGCGCGCCTGGCTCGTGCCGCACAACGGCGTGTTCTACCTGGTGCCGGTGTTCGCGCTGTTCGCGCTCGTCTTCGGCATCGTCAATGGCCTGGTGGCGGCGCGCCTCCTCGCCGCGGAGGAATCGTGAAAACCATCGCTCTCGCCTTCACGGGCGCCTCGGGCCTGCCCTACGGGCTGCGCCTGCTCGAATGCCTGCTGGCTGCCGACGCGCGCGTCTGGCTGCTCTATTCGCAAGCGGCGCAGATCGTGGCGAAGCAGGAACTCGATATGGTTTTGCCAAGCCAGCCGCGCGAGGCGCAGCGGCTGTTCGCCGAGCGCTTCGGCGCCGCGGATGGCCGGCTGTCGGTATTCGGCGTCCAGGACTGGAACGCGCCGCTCGCCTCGGGCTCCAGTGCGCCTGATGCTTATGTCATCTGTCCGTGCAGCATGGGCACGCTGGCCAAGGTCGCGGCCGGCCTTGCTGACGACTTGATCGCGCGCGCCGCCGACGTCGTGCTCAAGGAGGGCCGCAAGCTCGTGCTGGTGCCGCGCGAGACACCGCTGTCGGCCATCCACCTCGAGAACATGCTGCGGGTCTCGCGTGCCGGCGCGGTGATCGTGCCACCCAGTCCGGGTTTCTACAACCGGCCGACCCGGGTCGAAGACCTTGTCGATTTCGTCGTGGCGCGGATTCTCGACCAGCTCGGCATCGCCCACGAGCTGCAGCGCCCCTGGGGCCGTGACTAGGCGGCTGCAGCTTCGTGCGTACCGCGACGGGGTCGTCGGCGCCGCGGCGTAGAATCGCCTCAAGAAGCTTGAAGAATCGGAATCTGACGATATATAAGGGTATGCTAATATTCACCCTTTTCGGCAAACGACCCCATGCAACAGCTGACAGCGGCGCAATTGAAGGAATGGCTCGACGACCCGGCGCGTCCAAAGCCCATGATCGTCGATGTGCGCGAGCCGTGGGAGTTCGACCTGTGTCGCATCGGCGGCGCGAAGCCCATGCCGATGCGCGCCATTCCGGCGCGCTTCATCGAACTCAGGCGGGATGCGGAGATCGTGGTGGTGTGCCACCATGGCGCCCGCAGCTATCAGGTGTGCATGTTTCTCGAGCAGCAGGGTTTCGGCAACTTGTTCAATCTGTACGGGGGCATGGCCGCATGGTCGCGGGACGTTGATCCGACGACGCCCACCTACTGATCAGTCATTGGAGTCCGTAATGAAGAAGAAAATCTCGATCTTGCTGACGGGGCTGGGCCTGACCATGTCGGCTGCCAACGCGGCGGACCTGCTGTCGGTGTATCGCGATGCCGCCGACTACGACGCGCAGTTCGCGTCCGCGCGCGCGAGCCTCGAAGCCGGCCGCGAGAAGCTGCCGCAAGGCCGGTCCGGCCTGCTGCCCAACGTCGGTGTCGGCGCCAACACGACCTGGAACAGGTTCGACAACACGCTGCGCTCAACGCCGCCGCTTACGCAGGCCGATCACTACAACACGAACGGCTGGACGGCGACGCTGACGCAGCCGCTGTTCCGCTGGCAGAACTGGGCTTCGTACAAGCAGGGTGAGTGGGCCGTGGCGCTCGCCCAGGCGCAGTTCGACGCCGCCCGGCAGGACCTGATGGTGCGCGCTGCGCAGGGCTACTTCGATGTGCTGCTGGCGCAGGAGACGCTTGCCACGACGATCGCGCAGAAGGAGGCGATCACGCAGCAACTGGAATCGGCCAAGCGCAACTTCGAGGTCGGCACGGCGACGATCACCGACACGCACGAGGCACAGGCGCGCTACGACCTCGCAGTGGCCACCGAGATCGCTGCACGCAACGACCTCACGGTCAAGCGCCAGGCGCTGCAGATGCTGATCGGCAAGGAGCCCGAGACCCTGAAGCGGTTGAAGACAGGTGCGCAGATCGGCCGGCCGCAGCCCGACGACATGCTCAAATGGGCGGAGATGGCGGAGGCCAGCAGCCTCGCCGTGGCGCAGGCGCAGGCGGCCTTCGAGATTGCCGATCAGGAGGTGAGCAAGCAGCGCGGCGGCCACCTGCCGACGGTCGACCTCGTTGCGACCTACGGGCGCAGCAGCGCCGGCTTCAATATTTCCGCGGGCGGCGTCGGTGTCGATACCCGCGGCAGCACAGTGGGCGTCCAGCTTGCGGTGCCGATCTTCGCGGGCGGCGCCCTCATGTCGCGCGACCGCGAAGCCGTGGCCCTGCGTGACAAGGCGCGTTCTGACCTCGACAACGCGCGCCGGCAGGCGTCGCTTGGTGCCCGTCAGGCCTACCTCGGCGTCACGTCGGGTTTCTCGCAGGTCACCGCCTACCAGGCGGCGGTCGCTTCGTCGCAATCGGCCCTCGATTCCAACAGGGTCGGCTATGAAGTCGGCGTGCGCATCAACATCGACGTGCTGAACGCCCAGAGCCAGTTGTACGACACGCAGCAGAAACTGGCCAAGGCGCGCTTCGACACGCTGGTCGCGCAACTGCGGCTCAAGCAGGCCGCGGGCAATCTGAGCGAAGAAGACCTCTCGGCCGTCAACGCGCTGCTGGAATAACCCGCTCGATCAGAGCCATCGAGCGCGCCGTGGCACCGCGATGGCGCGCGGCGAAGGCGCGGCCAAAGTCAGCCATCGTGGTACGCCGTGACGGATCGGCGATGAGTTCCATGGCGGTTGCCACCAGGGTCCGGGCGTCGGCAACCTGGATCGCTGCCCCTGCCTCGATCGCCTCGCGCGCCGCGTCGGAGAAGTTGAAGGTCGAGGGACCGATCAGCACCGGCGTGCCGACGGCGCACGGCTCGATCAGGTTCTGACTGCCGAAGTCGAGCAGGCTGCCGCCGACGAAGGCGACGTCGGCTGCGGCATACCAGGCGAACAGTTCACCCATGCTGTCGCCGAGCCAGACTTGCGTCGCCGCCACAACGGGGGCCTGGCCGGATCGCCGCTGCAGCTTGAAGCCTCTTGCCGTGATGAGCGCGCCGACTTCGTCGAATCGCTGCGGATGCCGCGGCACGATCGCGAGCAGCGCCCGCGCGTCGCGCGGCCAGGCATCGAGGATCAATGCCTCTTCGCCTTCGCGCGTGCTGGCGCACAGCACCAGCGGGCGCCCGCCCGCGGCCGCGCGCAGTTCCTCGCCGAGCGCGACTTGCGCAGCCGGCGGTTCGATGTCGAACTTCATGTTGCCGAGCACGGCGACGTCGCTGGCACCAAGGTCGCGCAGCCGCTGCGCGTCGTCCTCGCCCTGTGCCGCGACGGCAGTGAGGCGCTGCAGCGTCTGCCGCGCGAGCGCGGCCCAGCGCGCATAGCCGCGAGCGGAGCGTTCCGACAGGCGCGCATTGACCAGCAGCAGCGGAACGCGACGGGCCTTGCAGGCGGCGACGAGATTGGGCCACAGCTCCGTTTCCATCACGAGACCGAGCGCGGGCCGAAAATGGTCGAGGAAGCGGGCCACGCCCCAAGGCGTGTCGTAGGCGAGGTAGACGCGATCGACGCGGTTGCCGAACAGCGCGATCGAGGTCTCGCGCCCCGTGGGCGTCATGTGGCTGAAGAGGATGCGATGGCCGGGATAGCGCGCGCTCAATGCGGCCACGAGCGCTTGCGCCGCACGCGTCTCGCCGACCGACACGGCGTGGATCCAGATCACGGGAGCGTCCGGCTTGGGCCCGTAGAAACCGAAGCGCTCGCCCCAGTGCGCCAGATATTCGGGCTGGCGACGCGAGCGCCAGGCCAGGTGCAGCATTGCCCACGGCAGCAGCGCGATGACGCCCAGCGTATAGACGAAGCGGCGCATCAGCGCAGCGCCTGCAGCGCGTGGCGCACGACTTCGGCGGCCGGCGGTGGAGCGCCGCGGCCGCCGAGGTTCATTGCCTGTGGCCCCGCCAGCACGCCGGTCAGCGTCGGGTCGGAGCCGCAGTAAAGCGCCAGCGTTGGTCGGCCGAGCGCCGCCGCCAAATGCACAAGGCCCGTGTCGACGCCGACGACCAGTGCGGCGCCGGAAAGCAGGCCGGCCAGATCGGTGAGGTTCATGGCCGGGGCGGCGACGGCGCGCCCGAGCTTGTTCGCAAGCCGGCCGGCGCGCGCCCGCTCGACGCCGCTGCCGGCGGGCAGCACGCAGCGGAGCCCCGTCGCGATCAGTGCCGAACCCAGCGCCTGCCAGTCGTCCTCCGGCCATTCCTTGTCGGCGCGGCTCGTGGCGGTGAGCAGCACCGCGTAGTCCGACTTGGGCAGCCAGGGCGCGACCAGGGGCGGCGCGGCGATGCCATAGTCCAGGGGCGTGTTGAGCTCGTAGCCCAGCGCGGCCGCGGCCAGCCGCCGGTTGCGCTCGACTGCGTGCAGGTCGCGCGCCACGGCGAGCCGATGCTGATAGAAGCGTGCAGCCACCGGCTCGCGTGCGCTGACGCCATCGAAGCCGTAGCGCGGGCCACGCGCCTCGCGCGCGATCAGCGCGCTCTTCAGGAGGCCCTGCGTGTCCAAGATGGCGTCGTAGGAGTCAGTCCCGATGGTACGCCGCGCGGCGGCGATCTCGCGCCATGTCGCGGGTGAATAGAGCGTGCGTCGCCAGCGCCGCATCGCGACTGGGATCACATGCCGCACAGCGGGATGCAGACGCGGCAGCTCGGCGAACCCCTCCTCGACGACCCAGTCGATCGTCGCGCCGGCGAGGTGCCGCGCAATGTCGCTTGCCACGGGCAGGTTGTGTACGACGTCGCCCAGCGACGAGGTCTTGACCAGAAGGATGCGCACGATGTGGCGCCGGTGGCGCTGCGGAAATGGGCCAGTAGAATTGCGGAGTCGGCCGGATTATAGCCACCCTTGCCAGTGCCCCGATGCCCCGCCTACCGCTCTCAGCCGTCATCATCACGCGCAATGCCGCCGGGCAGCTGCCTGCCTGCCTCGATTCGCTGGCCTTCTGCGACGAGGTCGTGGTGGTGGATTCAGGCAGCGACGATGACACCGCCATCATCGCGCGCAACGGCGGCGCCCGCGTCGTCGAGCACGCGTGGCTCGGCTTCGGGCCGCAGAAGCAGTTCGCGGTGGCGCTGGCGCAGAATGACTGGGTGTTGTGCGTCGATGCCGACGAGCGCGTGAGCGACGCGTTGCGCGCGAGCATCGTCGCGGCGCTCGCGTGTCCCGAGCATGGCGCCTACCGCTTTCCGCGCTGCAATCGCTTCCTGGGCCGCTACCTGCGCCATGGCGAAGGCTATCCGGACTGGAGCCTGCGCCTCTTCGACCGTCGCCACGCGCGGTGGTCCGACGATGCGGTGCACGAAAAGGTGATCGCGGACGGCGCAGTCGGCGAACTCCGCGGCGACCTGCTGCACGACTCCGCGGAGACACTCGATCACTATCTCGCCAAGCAGGAGCGCTACACGACGCTCGCTGCCGAGGAAGCGCTCGCGCGCGGCAGGCGCGCTGGCCTGCTGCGCCAGTGGTTGTCGCCGCTGGTGCGGTTCGTCAAGTTCTACATCGTCCGTCTCGGCTTTCTGGATGGGCGTCCCGGGCTTACGCACATCCTGATCGGCTGCCGGAACAGCTATATGAAGTATGCGAAAATGCGCACCTTGACCTCGGGGCGCAAATGAAAGTTCTCGTGACCGGCGCGGCCGGGTTCATCGGCATGTACGTCGCGGAGCGCCTGCTGGCGCGCGGCGACACCGTCGTCGGCATCGACAACCTCAACGACTACTACGATGTCGCGCTCAAGGAAGCGCGCCTCGCGCGGCTGAAGCCGAATCCGGCGTTCCGTTTCGTCAGGCTCGACCTCGCCGATCGTGAGGGCATGGCGGCGTTGTTTGCGTCCGAGCGGCCGGACGCCGTGGTCCATCTGGCCGCCCAGGCCGGCGTGCGTCATTCGCTGAAGAATCCGCTGGCCTATGCCGACGCCAACCTGCTCGGCTTCGTCAACGTCATCGAGGGCTGCCGCCAGAGCGGCGTTCGCCATCTCGTTTACGCGTCGAGTTCCAGCGTCTACGGCGGCAACACGAAAGTGCCGTTCGCGGAGGACGACAACGTCGACCACCCGGTGAGCCTTTACGCCGCGACCAAGAAGGCCAACGAACTGATGGCCTACTCCTACAGCCATCTCTATGGCATCCCGAGCACCGGCCTGCGCTTCTTCACCGTCTACGGGCCATGGGGACGGCCCGACATGGCCTACTTCAGCTTCACGCAGAAGATCCTGGCCGGCCAGCCGATCGAGGTCTTCAACCACGGCCGGATGCAGCGCGACTTCACCTACATCGACGACATAGCCGAGGGCGTGGTGCGCGTGCTGGACAAGCCTCCTGCGGCCGTCGGCGGCGAACCTCCGCACGTACTGTTCAACATCGGCAACCACCAGCCCGTGGCGCTGATGGACTTCATCCGCATCCTCGAAGAGGCGCTTGGCAGGAAGGCGGTCTGCAACTTCCTGCCGATGCAGGACGGTGACGTGCCCGTCACCTATGCCGAGACTGCGCGCCTGCGCACCGCCGTGGGGTTTGCGCCCGCCACGCCGCTGGCAGAGGGCATCGCGCGCTTCGTGGCCTGGTACCGCGACTGGTACGCGGTCTGACGCATGGCTACCTATGCGGTAGGCGACATTCAGGGCTGTCACGCGGAACTGGTGCGGCTGCTCGACTACCTCGGCTTCTCGCCGGCGCACGACCGGCTGTGGCTGGTCGGCGATCTCGTCAATCGTGGCCCGGACTCGCTGGCCGTGCTGCGCTTTGTCAAGGGTCTCGGCGACCGGGCAGTGGTCGTCCTGGGCAATCATGACCTGCATCTGGTCATGCAGTCCGAGGGCCACGGCAAGACCAGTACGGAAGACACGCTCGACGCCGTTCTCGCCGCACCCGACCGCGAGGAGCTGATCGCCTGGCTGCGCAGCCGACCGCTGTTCCACGTCGAAGGTGAATACGCGATGGTGCACGCGGGCCTGCTGCCACAATGGGACATCGCCCAGGCGGCCGCGCTTTCCGACGAAGCGAACGCCGCGCTGACAGCGGCCAGCTACCGTGACTTCCTTGCGCACATGTGGGGCTCGGAACCGGCCGCGTGGCGCGACGACCTCGCCGGCTGGGACCGGTTGCGCGTCGTGGTGAACGCGATGACGCGGCTGCGTTTCTGCACGCCCGAGGGCAGGATGGAATTTCGCGCGCTAGGCGCCAAAGGGCCACCAGATCGGGGCCCCGCGGGCTGCGTGCCCTGGTTCGAGGCGCCAGGGCGAAAGAGCGCCGATCACTTCGTGATCTGCGGTCATTGGTCGGCGCTGGGGTTCAGGCGCGAGAAGAATCTGCTGGCGCTTGATTCGGGCTGCCTGTGGGGAGGCTGCCTGACGGCGGTCCGATTGGAGGATCGCCGGGTGTATCAGCTTCCCTGTGCGCGCCAGGTCGAGCCGCAAGGTTGGGAATGACGATCAGCGCTCGCCGAGGCTTTGCTCGCCGTATTCGCCGGGACCCTGGCGAGCCCCGGCCCGTCTTCCCTACTGGTATGCTCCGACGATAGCAATGCCGTAGGGCCACGTACCGGTGGAAATCGGCGATGCGATGGAGGTCAGCGCGCCGTCCGAACCCAGGCTGTACTGCGAAATACTGTTGTCGAGGTAATTGGCAACATAAGCGTACTTGCCCGCGGGGTCGACGGTGACGTAAGTGGGATGCGATCCCGACGTCACGCTGGCCGCACTCATCGCGACCAGCGCTCCGGCGGGCCCGATGTTGAATTGCGACACGTTGGTACCGCCGTAGTTCGTGACATAGGCGTACTTTCCCGAAGGATCGACCGCGACGGACGCAGGGCTGGTTCCGGCCGCGACCGCAGGCGTGCCCATGGCGACGAGCGCGCCTGTACCGCCGACTGCATATTGGGAAACGGTGCCGCCGTAGTTCGCCACATAGGCGTACCTTCCGGACGGGTCGACTGTCACGAACGTGGGTGCCGTGCCTGCCGGGACCGACGCCGTGCCCATCGCCGCAAGCATGCCGTTGCTGCCGATGGTGTATTGCGAAACAGTGTTGTCGCCGTTGTTGGCGACGTAGACATATCTGCCGGAAGGATCGACGGTCAAGCAGCGAGGGGTCGCGCCCGCCGGAACCGTGGCTGTACTCATCGGCGCAAGGGAGCCGTCGCTGCCGATGTTGTACTGCGAGATGTTGTTGTCGTTGTAGTTGACGGCATACGCGTACCTGCCGGAAGGATCGATGGCGACGAAGATCGGCGTTGCACCTGCTGCGACCGTGTCGGTGCTCATCGCAGCGAGGGAACCATTGCTGGCGATGGTGTACTGGGAGATGCTGTTGCCGTAGGTGTTGGCGACGTAGGCGTACTTGCCTGACGGCGCAATGGCCACAGCAATGGGCTGGGTGCCCGCTGTCACGGAGGCCGGACTCAGGGCGGAAAGCACGCCGTTGCTGCCAATGGCATATTGCGATACGGTGGTACTGCCACTCCCTGAATTGGCCGCATAGGCAAACTTCGCAGTCAGCGCGTGGGCCGTGGAGCCCTTGCTGACGGCTATGCCGATCGGTGAGCCATGAGTCGCAATGCTGGACGGCGAAATGGCCGAGAGCGCACCGTTGCTGCCGATCGTGAATTGCGACAGTGAGCCGGCGTTCGCGACGTAGACGTACTTGCCCGACGGGTCAATCGCGACCGCGACCGGTGAGGTTCCGGTGGTGACGGTTGCGGTGCTGAGTGCGACGAGTGCGCCGTTGCCGCCGATGCTGTACTGCGAAACCGAGTTGTCGCTGCTATTGACTGCATAGGCATACTTGCCGGACGGATCGACGGCGACGGAAACCGGGCCCGATCCCGCGGGAGCAGTCGCTGCGCTCAAGGCGGTGAGTGCGCCGGTAGTGGAGACGCTGAACTGGGAGACCGTGTTGTCGCCCCAGTTGGCGACATACGCGTACTTGCCGGACGGGTCGATGGTGACGGAGCCGGGCGCTGTCCCCGTCGCGACGGTCGCTGGGCTCATGGCGGCAAGCGCGCCACCGCTCCCGATGGTGTACTGCGAGATATTGTTGCCGGATCCGTTCGCGACGTAGACGTACTTGCCTGCGGGATCGACGGTGACGGATTGCGGGCCGGTTCCCGCACCGACATCGGCGCCTATCCGGGTAAGGGCTCCATTGCCGGCAATGCTGTACGGCGTCACGGAGTCACCAGTGAAATTGGCGGCGTAGGCGTACTTGCCTGAAGGATCGACGGTGATGGAGATGGGACCAGTTCCGGCACCGATATCGGTCGTGATCCTGCTGAGGACGCCGTCGCTGCCAATGTTGTACTGCGAGATCGTGTTGGCCCCGTAGTTTGCGACATAGGCGTACTTGCCCGAGGAGTCGAGCGCGACGGAATAGGGATAGGTCCCTGTCGGTGTCTCGCCCACATACTTCATCCGCCCCGTAGCCGAGTCGACAGCGTAGGTCGACACGCTGTTGTCGGCGTAGTTGACGACATAGGCAAAGCGCGGATAGCTGCTGGCCGCGGCCGGGGGAGGGCCGCCTGACGAGCCGCCGCCACCGCCACCGCATCCGGCGAGTGCGACGATACCGGCCGCCGCCAGCGACAGGCCGGACATCATGTTCAGGCTTCTTGCTCTCATTTTCGTTCCCCCTCGGGCATCACGTTGCTGGCAGACACTGGGCCGCAGGCGATTGTTAGGGGGATGGCACTTCCCGGCAACTCTACAAACTTATAGGAAGCCGGATTTTCGAATGCCATTAGCTCAAAAGAACTAATGGTTCCGCTCGCGTCAGGGTTGTATCAGACGATAGTAGATCGCCAGCGCTACCGCTTCCCTGGTGCTGGCGGCGCCGAGTTTGCGGCGGATGGCCGGCAGGTAGTACGAGTTGATCGTCGCCGTTGTGACCCGCATGCGCGTGGCGATGAGTTTGGCCGGCAAGCCTGCGGCGGCGAAAGACAGGCATTCGATTTCACGCTTGGTCAATTCGTCGATGGGCCGGAAAGCCATGTGGTCGGGCAGGAGGAGATTGCGCGCGGCCTGGTTGAAGAACCCGGCGAGCAACTGTCCCTGGCCGAGAGTCGCCACGACATGGGGCGCGAACTTGTTGGCATCCTCGGGAGTTGCCAGGGCCATCATTCCGGCGCCGTTCAGCCACGTGCTGTGGATCGGCAGGCAGCAGCCGCCGTTGACACCGAAGGCGTTGGCTTCGCGCCGCAAGTGGATGACGTTGTGCCGCCGGTAGTACTCCTCGGTCCAGATGGCGGGCGTCGTGGTGGTGAAGCTCTGCCGCACTGCCGGATCGATTTCGACGTAGCCCTGTTCAAAATAGTGCTTGAGCCAGTCCTCCGGGTAATTGCCGAGGGTGAAATAGCGGGCCTCGTCGTCGTCGTGGCGGCGGTAGGTGAGACCGTAGCAAAAGTAGGCGAACCCGAGTCCCTCGATTACCTTCTGGGTCGACTTGAGCAACTCGGTCTGGTCGCGCGCTTGCAGCAGTTCTTCAAACCGGTAGAGCTCCACAGTGCCTTCTTCCCAGATGGTCGCAACTGGAATCTTGCCACAAGGCCGCGTGCGGCGGGAGGCTCGGGCATCAGGCCGGCCTCGCAGCGGCGAGTGCGTGGCTGATCAACTGGTGGCTGTGGTGAGCCAGGTGCCGGCGCTCAGTGCCGATGGTGGGCACCGCTGGCAGGAACGTGACATGGACCGTGAGCCCCGACGCCGTGACGATGCTGCGCGCGCACTCCCACAGACTGGTTTCACCGACGTAGGCAGCGGCGGTGCTGGGCCGGCCGCTGCGGTCTGTATAACGGACCAGCGCGGGCATGACGGGAACTTCCGAGTCAATGGCCGACTGGAAGAGCGCGGCGTGAAAGGGCATCACGTGGTCGCCAAATCCCGTCGTGCCTTCCGGAAAGACGCCCACAAGGCCCCCGGCGCGCAGTTCGGCAACGAGGTGCTGCTTGGCCCGCAGGGCGGCCGTGCGCGAGCCGCGTTCGAGAAACAAGGTGCCGACGCGCTTGGCAAGCCAGCCGATCAACGGCCAGTGCAGGACGTCGTCCTTGGAAAGGAAGGTGGTGGGAGCGACGGCGTTGATGGCGTAGATGTCGAGCCATGAGATGTGATTGGCCACCAGCAGGCCACCGGGCGGGGGCGTTCCCGTTGAATCGAGCCTCACGCCCAGTTCGTCGAGCAATTGTCGGGACCAGCGCGCCTTGAGGAATCGCTGTGCCGGCGGCGACAGCCAGGCGAATACGGTAGCTGCGGTGGCCACGCCCCACAGCAAGTGCACCGCCACCCGCGCGAGGCGGAAATACGCGCGGACCTGGATTGCCAGTCCCTTCAGTTTGATCCCCTAGAGTGTTTCGCCGAACGCCTTTTCGAAGCGCGCCGCGATCAGTTCGCGCGTCGTCTTGTGGTTCTGACCGCCGCGGTGCGCGATCTTGATGGCGCCCATCAGCGACGCCAGGCGTCCGGTCTTCTCCATGGCCCAGCCCTTGCTCAGGCCATAGAGCAGGCCGGCTCGGTAGGCGTCACCGCAACCGGTGGGGTCGACCACGGCTTCGGCCGGGGCGCACGGGATGTCGATGCGGCGGCCGTCCACGTAGACTTCCGACCCCTTGGCGCCAAGCGTGACGATGAGCGCCCTCACTTCGCGCGCCAACTCCTCCAGCGTGCGGCCCGTGCGTTCGCACAGGAGCCTGGCTTCGTAGTCGTTGACCGTGCACCAGTCGGCGAGCCTGAGAAATTCGAGCAGTTCGCTGCCGTTGAACATGGGCATGCCCTGGCCCGGGTCGAACACGAAGGGAATGCCGGCTTCATGGAACTGGCGCGCGTGCGTGAGCATGCCTTCGCGTCCGTCGGGCGAGATCATGCCGAGCTTGACGTCGCGTGCCGTGCCGATGTCGTTCTCGTGCGAGTGGTTCATCGCCCCGGGGTGGAAGGCCGTGAGCTGGTTGTCGTCGAGGTCGGTGGTGATGAAAGCCTGGGCAGTAAACGTGCCGGCGACCTGGCGCACGTGCGTGGTGTCGAGCTTGAGTTGCGCCAGGCGCTGCATGTAGAGGGCGCTGTCGTCTCCGACCGTGGCCATGATCAGCGGCTCGCCGCCCAGAAGCCTCAGGCTGTAAGCAATGTTGCCGGCGCAGCCGCCGTATTCGCGCCGCATGTCCGGCACGAGAAACGCGACGTTCAGGATGTGGATCTGCTCGGGCAGGATGTGGTTCTTGAACCGGTCGTGGAAGACCATGATGGTGTCATAGGCGAGCGAGCCGCAGATCAGGGTTCTCATGTCGTGAAGGTCTAGGGGTAGAAGACGTAAAGCCGGTAGCCGACCGCAGGCACGTCGGCGGTCTGCAGCGAGAGTTGCACCGATTGCTCGCCGCGACGCGCGAAACCGGCCGCGACAGCCGATGGTGGCAGGTATTCCTCGGGTGCCAGCGCACGGCGCAGGAGCGGGCGCTCTTGCGCGTCCGTCAGCGTGATTTCCAGATTCGGCCACGCCTGCACGAAGGGCGCGCGGTTGCGCAGCGTGGCTGTCAGGTGCAGCTTGCCCGCTGTCGCACCGTCCGGGGCGAGGTCGGAAGACTCGATGCCGATCAGCTCGATCTTGTGCGGCAGCGGAATCTGGCAGCCGAGCAGGTCGCACGCGGCGACGAATGGCGACCGCAGGTTCGGTGCCGTGGCGACCAGTTCGACGCGGTAGTGCAGAAGTACCTGGGCGGTCAGAATCAGCAGCGCGAGCATGCTGCCGAGAACCCACGGCCAGCGGCGGGCCGGCGGATGAGTATCGTGAAGTTCGAGGACGGGCTGGGGCTCGAACTGGGACTCTGTCAGCGAAGGGAAATGGAACGCCAGCCCGGCGATCGGCTCGGTCGCTGCGACCGGCGACGGCGCCGCCTCGATTGGCGCTTCCGGTTCCTGCACCAAGGCCGGCTCGACACGCGATTCGGGCAAAGGCATTTCGACGGGCAGTCCGGTTGGCAGAACCAGGCCGAACTCGGACGCGGCCGGCGCCGCGGGAGCGGGTTCCGCTGTCGCCTCGTGTTCGCCAACCGGGCGAAAGCCGGTGGCTGCTTCCGACGCGGGCAATTCGGTGTGGCTCTCCCCGGCGGCAAGGTCGCGTTCGTGCCGCGCTTCCGGTTCGGGCGCACGCGGGGCGATTGCTTCCGCTTCGGCCGCGCGCGGCTGCGCGATCGCAGCCTCTTCGGCCAGCGTGCGCAGGGCATCGAAGACCTGCTGGCACTGGCCGCAGCGCACTTTGCCCTGCTTGGCCTTCAGCTGCTCCGGCGTGACGCGAAACGTGGTGCCGCAGTTGGGGCAGCGCGTGTGCATCATGGCCGCGCGCCCTCCAGTCGCACCCAGCCGTCGAGCGTAGCGCCGACCGACAGGGAGACATGCGGCGCGTAGGCCTCGATGACCTCGCCGGCCTGTGTCTCGAGTACGCCCGAGAGCGCGAGGCGGCCGCCCGGCGCCACACGCGCCGAGATCAGCGGCGCCAGCACGCAGAGGGGATTGGTCAGGATGTTGGCGACCACGATGTCGAACTGTTCGCTGAGTGGTTGCTCCGTGTGCATGAGCCGCAGGACGACGCCGTTGCGGGCGGCATTGTCGGCCGCGGCTTCGAGCGCGTGGTGGTCGATGTCGACGCCGAGCACGTCGCCCGCGCCGAGCTTCGCCGCCGCGAGCGCGAGAATACCCGAGCCGCAGCCGTAATCAAGCAGGCGGTCGCCCGGACGCACCTGGTCGCACAGCCACGCGAGGCACAGGTGCGTGGTCGGGTGCGAGCCGGTGCCGAATGCGAGTCCCGGGTCGAGTGCGAGGTTGATAGCTGAGGGATCGGGCGGCTGATGCCACGTCGGCACGATCCAGAGCCGGTCGTTGATGCGTATCGGCTCGAACTGCGATTGCGTGAGGCGCACCCAGTCCGCGTCGGCGACCTCGGCGAACTCCGGCGGCGTACCACGGGGGCTGACTTTCGCGGCGAGCGCAGTGACGCGCGCTTCGACGTCGTCTCCCGGTTCGAAGAGGGAGACCACGCGACTCGTGCGCCAAAGCGGTGCCGCGGGCGCGCCGGGTTCGCCGAATTGCGGCATCTCGAATTCGGTGCCCGCTTCGGCATCCTCGATGCTCGCCGAGATCGCGCCGGCCTCGATCAGGGCATCCGACAGCTCCTCGGCGTGGTCGGCGTCAGTCGTGATCGTGGCGCTGATCCACATTTGGGATTAGCCTTTCAGCTCCTCCCGGGCCGCCAGTTTCTCTTCCAGGTAATGGATGCTGGTGCCGCCGTTGTTGAAGCGGTCGTCGAGCATCAACTCCTGGTGCAACGGGATGTTGGTCTTGATGCCGTCGACCATCATCTCGGAGAGGGCGATGCGCATGCGGCGGATCGCCTGGTCGCGCGTGTCGCCGTAGGCGATCAGCTTGGCGATCATCGAGTCGTAGTGCGAGGGCACCGTGTAGCCGGAATAGACGTGCGAATCGACGCGGATGCCGGGGCCGCCCGGTGCGTGCCAATTCGTGATCTTGCCCGGCGAAGGCGTGAACTTGAACGGATCCTCGGCGCAGATGCGGCACTCGATGGCGTGCCCCTTGACCTCGATGTCGCGCTGTTTGAACCAGAGCTTTTCGCCCGCGGCGACGCGGATTTGCGTCTGCACGATGTCGATGCCGGTGACCAGTTCGGTGACTGGGTGTTCCACCTGGACGCGCGTGTTCATCTCGATGAAGTAGAACTCGCCGTCCTCGTACAGGAACTCGAAAGTGCCGGCGCCCCGGTAGCCGATCTTGCGGCAGGCCTCGGCGCAGCGGTCGCCGATGCGGCTGATCAGGCGGCGGTTGACCTCGGGTGCCGGCGCCTCCTCGATCACCTTTTGGTGCCGCCGCTGCATGGAACAGTCGCGTTCCGACAGCCACACCGCGTTCTTGAAATTATCGGCCATGACCTGGATTTCAATGTGGCGCGGGTTCTCAAGGAACTTCTCCATGTACACCATCGGATTGCCGAACGCGGCTTGCGCTTCGGCGCGCGTCATGTTAACCGCGTTGATCAGTGCCGCCTCGGTGTGCACCACGCGCATGCCGCGGCCGCCGCCGCCACCCGCTGCCTTGATGATCACCGGATAGCCGATGTCGCGCGCAGCCTTGACGATTTCCTTGGGGTCGTCCGGCAGGGCGCCCTCGGAACCGGGCACGCAGGGAACGCCGGCCGCCTTCATCGCTTCCTTGGCCGAGACCTTGTCGCCCATGAGGCGGATCGTCTCCGCCTTGGGGCCGATGAAGACGAACCCGGATTTCTCGACGCGCTCGGCGAAGTCCGCGTTTTCGGACAGGAAGCCGTAGCCCGGGTGGATGGCCTCGGAGTCGGTGACTTCGGCCGCCGAGATGATGGCCGGAATGTTCAGGTAGCTTTGGCTTGAGGGTGCCGGGCCGATGCAGACCGACTCATCCGCGAGCTTCACGTATTTGGCTTCCGTGTCGGCCACCGAATGCACGGCAACGGTGCGGATGCCCAGTTCCCGGCAGGCGCGCAGCACGCGCAGGGCAATTTCGCCGCGATTGGCGATCAGGACTTTCTCGAACATGGTGCTGTCTTGGGCCAACTTAGGCGAGGACGAACAAAGGC
Organism: Rhodocyclaceae bacterium; assembly: GCA_035505955.1. Classification (GTDB taxonomy): domain Bacteria; phylum Pseudomonadota; class Gammaproteobacteria; order Burkholderiales; family Rhodocyclaceae; genus Fen-999. The sequence continues at coordinate 715 of DATJQH010000060.1, read as the reverse complement.
TGGCCGTATTCAACCGGCTGGCCGTTCTCGACCAGGATGGCCTTGATGACGCCGGCGGCGTCGGACTCGATTTCGTTCATGAGTTTCATCGCTTCGATGATGCAGAGCGTGTCGCCCTGCTTGACCGCTTGTCCGACTTCCGCGAACGAGGGCGACCCGGGGCTGCCGGATCGATAGAAGGTCCCCACCATCGGCGCCGTGACGATATGGCCTTCAGGTTCCTGGGCCGGCACTTCGGCCGTTACCGGCGTTGGCGCGACCGCCGGGGCGGGCGACGCGGCAGCCATCGGGGTGCCCATCATCACCGTCGTGGTGTTGGGCGCCGCGGTGGCGTGCTTGGCGATGCGGATCTTTTCTTCGCCCTCGCTGATTTCCAGTTCGGATATGCCCGAATTCTGGACGAGGTCGATCAGGGTTTTGAGCTTTCTCAAGTCCATGCTGACTCCTGGATTTCTCGGTCGGGTGCTGCCCGACGCCGGTTTTGATTGAACTAGGCTTGGCCGATGCGGGCGAGGGCGGCGTCGAGCGCAAGCTCGTAGCCTTGGGTGCCCAGGCCGCAGATGACGCCGGTGGCGCTGGCGGAAAAGTGCGAATGATGGCGGAACGCCTCGCGGGCGTGGATGTTCGAGATATGCACTTCGATGTAGGGTATCCCTACGCCGCGCAGGGCATCCGGGATGGCGATGCTGGTGTGGCTGTAGGCGCCGGGATTGAT
>DATJQH010000059.1:0-33455 GCA_035505955.1 Rhodocyclaceae bacterium | reverse complement strand
CGTCGGATAGCGGCGGCGTCGTGGTGCAAAGCGGCGCGGCCATCGACCTTTCCGCGGCCGGCGACGGCGATGCCGGCAGGCTGACCGCGACGGCAACGAAGGGCACGGTCGATCTCGCCGGCAGCGTCAATGGCGCCGCGGCCAGCGGCGCCCAGGGCGCCGTCAGCGTCGACGCCGCCACGATCGCCGACTTCTCGGGCATGAACGAGCGCCTCAATGCCGGCGGCATGACCGGCGAGCGCGTCTTCCGCCAGCGCACCGGCGACCTCGCGCTCGCCTCGGGCAGCGCGGCCAGGGCGCAGCATGTCTCGATGGCCGCCGATGCCGGCAACATTACGGTCGACGGCACCATCGACGCCTCGGGAAGCTCGGGCGGCCGGGTCGAGCTGTATGCCAAGCAGAATCTCACCCTGAACGCCGGCAGCCTGGTCGACGCCCACGGCACCGGCGCGGGCACGCAGGCGACCGACGCCTATTCCGGCGGCGGCACGGTCGAGTTGGTCGCCGAGAACGGCGCCCTGAACTTCGCCGGCGGCGCCACGGTCGATGTCTCGGCCGGCGCCAAGGGCGACGCCGGCAGCGTCACCTTCGCTGCCGCGCGCAGCGCGACAGGCGGCTGGGTGAATGCGCCGGTGCTCGCGGGCACGGTGAAAGGCCAACACGCGGCGGGCTACTCGGCGCCGCAGGTGATCCTGCGCGGCGATCGCAGCTACGACTTCGCGGCCGACTTCGGCGCCGGCACGGACGCCACCGGCACCGACATTCCGCCGGTCTTCGATCCGAGCACCGGCATGGTCGCCTACACGGCCCCGACGAGCGCAAACTTCACCGCGACCAAGGTGTTCACCGAATACGCGGCGTTCGCCGACAACGCCGCCGGGATCAGGAACCCGGTCTTGACCAGCCTGAACCTGGTGCTCTCGTCCGGCGACACGGCGGCGACGACGGTCACGACCGCGGCCGGCATCGAACTGACGGGCGCCGACATGACGCTGGCATCGGCGCTCGACCTCACCAACCGCCCGAGCGGCGCCAACTGGCTCCGGAACGGTGTCGCCGGCGTGTTCACGCTGCGCGCCTCGGGCAACCTCGACATCCGGAACAGCATCGGATTGCCGGACTACGTGGGCACCGACTCCACGGGGATCTACAACGTGCAGATGGACTGGCTGCCCAAGGGCCGGAGCTGGTCGCTGCGACTGGTGGGCGGCGCCGATCTCGCCGCCGCGGATCCGCTGGCGCTGCAATCGATCGGCGCGCTGAACGGCAAGGGCAGCGTCACCATCCACGACGACGGCACCGGCAGCGGCATCGGCAAGGTGCGCACCGGAACTGGCAGCATCGATATCGCGGCCGGCAACAACTTCGTAATCGGCAGTGCAGCCGGCGACCAGGCGGTGGTCTACTCGGCCGGCATCGGCGAGGAGCCGACCGACCCCTACGGCCGCTACACGAGCGGCGGCGGTGACATCCGCATCGTGGCGCAGGGCGATGCTGTCGGCTCGCTGAAGCCGGCCTCGCAGGCGACCAGCGCGGGCGGCGAGTTCGTCAACGACTGGCTGCGCCGGACGACGCTGTACGACGTTGCCGTCTGGCCGGCGACGCCTGTGCCCTCGAGCTGGTGGGCCTGGCGGCCGCTGTTCCGCGAGGACATCGCCAGCTTCGGCGGCGGCGACATCGCCATGAACGTCGGCGGCAGCATCGCCAACATGGGCGTGATGTCGCCCACTTCGGGCCGCGGCAGCGTGGAACCGGACCCCTTCTCGATTCCAACCGCCGTGCCGCTCACGGTCCGCGGCGGCGGCAACGTCACCGTGACCGCGGGCAGGGACATCGTCGGCGGCGAGGTGCTCGTCGGGCTCGGCAGGGGTGACGTGCGCGCCGGCGGTAACCTCGGCACCACGGCGGCGCCCACGGCCGCGTTCGTGATGGGCCTTGGCAGCGACGCAGCGCGCGGCGCGACCTCGCTGCGCATGGAGGCCGGCGGCAACGCCATTGTGCAGAACGTCAGCAACCCGACGATTCTTGCTTCCACCGGCCCGGACAGCATCGGCAGCGAAACCTACTGGAACGACCTGGCGATTCCCGAGTACGGCTTCGGCGCCGCGCGCGCCGGCTTCTTCACCTATGCCCCGGACAGTTCGGCCGAAATCGTCGCGGTCGGCGGCAACGTCAGCCTCGGTCGGACGATAGCGGCCAAGCCCGACGGCAGCACCGGGCGAGTGGTGTCGGCGGACTGGTCCTCGGTCGCGCCCCCGAAGCTCACGCTGGCGGCCCTGACGGGCGACATCGTCCAGCCGACGAACGCCCTGGCAGACCTCAACAAGCCGATCGATCTCTATCCGTCCGCCGAAGCCGCATACACCGTGCTCGCGGGCGGCAACATCAAGGACCTCGGCATGCGCGCGATCAACATGGATCCCTCGGCCCTGCCGAGCTGGAGCGCGCCAGGCAAAGGCTCGGAGACCGGCGCCCCGGGCGCTTCGGACGGCCTCCCGAGCGCAGTGCTGGACTATCGGTATGCCGGAGCGCGCATCGTTAGCGACATCGGCGCCAGTGCCGGCCCGCGCTTCGTCCTCGAGGCGGCCAGCGGAGACATCACTGGCGCGACGGTCGTCGCGCCGGCAGCGGCGACCGTGCGGGCCGGGCGCGACATCGTTGGCGCCTACCTGGACATCCAGAACCTCGCCGCGGGCGACGTGTCGGTGGTCGCGGCCGGCCGCGACATCGTGCAGGATGCTTCAGCGTATCACGGCGATGGCCTCGTGAAGTTGTCGAATACCGACGCGACCATGGCGCCGAGAATCTACTTCAGTGGTCCGGGGGCGGGCGTCGTCGAGGCGGGGCGCAACGTCGATCTGATGGACAGCAAGGGCATCCTGGCGGATGGCAACACGCGCAACTCCAGCCTGCACGACACGACCAGCGCCCGGCTCTACGTCCTGGCCGGCGTGCAGGGTCCGGTGGCGCTGGGCAGCGTCAACGCGCTGATGGCCGCGACGCGCCTGTTCGGCATCATGGAGGACGGCAACTCGGCTGCGATGGCGAGGGACGCCAAGTCGGCGATCGTCGCCGCCGACAGCGCCAGCCCCGCTACGCTGGACGCGCTGGACGCGGAACTCGCGGGCCTTGCCGCTCTCGGGCGGACCAAGGACATCCGGGCTGCTGCCGCCGCCGCGCGGCCGGCGCTTGCCAGCGCCCGGGCAACGCAGAAGGACGGCCGGAACGACATCCTGGATGCCCTGCTCGCCGGCCTGCGCGACATGAGTGGAATGGACACGAAAGACGGTGCGGCGGTCAACGCCGCCGCAGCGGCGGCGACCAGGACGCTCGCCGTTGCCGCGCTGGCCGGGAACAAGACGGGACCGGGCGAAATCGACCTCTCGAAGACGCAGATCCAGACGACGGGCGGCTCCGGCATCGCGCTGCTGGTGCCGGGCTACGACGCCTCGGGCAATGCGGCCGGCGTGGTGAACGTGGGCCTGCCTTCGGGTGCCGGCGGCAACACCAACATCGGCGTCGTCACGCAGACGGGCGGCGCCATCGACGCCTACGTGACCGGTGATTTCAACGTCAACCAGTCGAAGGTGCTCACCTCGCAGGGCGGCGACATCATGCTCTATTCGGACTCGGGCAGCATCGACGCCGGCCGCGGTGCACTCACTTCGCGCAGTTCCTCGCCGCCGCGGCGGAAGGCGCAATACGACAAGGATGGCGCCTTCACCGGTTATGTCTACCTGCCGCCGCTGGACGTGGCCGGCAGCGGCATCCGTACCGTGACTTCGGACCCGGATGGCCCGGGGCCCCTCACCGCGCCGCCGCCGGGCAGCGTCTTCCTGTTCGCACCCAAGGGCACCATCAACGCGGGCGAGGCGGGTATCGCGTCCGCGGGCGACGTTACCCTGCGCGCGGTGCAGGTGCTGAACGCCAACGCGATTTCCGCTGGCGGCAGCGCCAGCGGCGTGCCGCAGGCTTCGGTTACGCCCGTCGGCGCCCTGGGCACGACCCCGACGCCTGGCGCGAAGAACGACGACCTGATGAAGAACCTGCCGGCGCCGAGCTATGGCACCAAGGACGACGCCCGGCCGCGCATCCTGATGGTCGAGGTGCTCGGCTTCGGCGATTCGGAAGACGTCCGGATCGAGCGCAAACCCGACGAGAAGAAATGCGGCCGGGAATCGGGCAGCGGGACGGCCTGCAACGAAAGTGAAATGTAGCCTTGCCGAAGTTGAAACAGATACTCAATATGCTCACAGGGTTGCCAATGCCCGGAATCGCCAACGTGGTCGCCAAGCGCCGCCGAATTCTCGCCCTTGCCCTGCTGCTGCTGGTGCCGACCGTGAGCCACGCCTGGTGGGACAAGGCTTGGAAGCAGCGCGACAAGCTGGAGCTCAACACGACGGCGCAAAACGGGGTTGAGACCAAGGAGACCCTCAATTCGGTGCCGGTGGCCGTGCGCCTGCACGCCGGGAATTTCACGTTTACCGATGCCAGGCCGGACGGGGCTGACCTGCGCTTCGTCGCGGTCGATGACAAGACGGTGCTCAAGCACGCGATCGAGCGCTACGACGGCGCCAACGGCCTCGCCGTGGTCTGGGTGCAGGTGCCGACCCTGGCCGCGGGCAATGCCACGCAGTCGATCTGGGTGTACCACGGCAACCCCGCAGCGCCGGACATCTCCGACAGCAAGGCGGTGTTCGACGGCGGCAGCGTGGTCTACAACTTCTCCGATCCCGATGGTATAGCGCGGGACGGCAGCGCCAACGCAGTCGCCCCGACCACGCGCCCCGCCGGAATCGAGCAGGCTGGCCTGCTGGGCGCGTCGGCCGTGTTTCGCGGCGATGCCGTGGTGCTGCCGAGCGCGGCCGTGCTCGCGCACCCGGCCGGCGGCGCAATGACGGTGACGATGTGGATCAAGTCGTCCCCCCCGGCCGCCAAGGCTTCGCTCTTCCAGCAGGGCGGCGTCGACCTGACCATGGACGGCGGTACGTTGATCCTGCGCATCGGCAGCACGGAAGCGATCAAGGGCGGCGAAATCAAGCCGGACACCTGGCAGCACGTGGCGCTCGTGTTCGGCATCGGCAGGGCCAGCCTCTACCTCGACGGGGCCGAGGTCGGCTCGGCACAGGCTTCGTTGCCGGAATTGTCGGGCGACGTTCGCATCGGCGAGGGGCTGGTCGGATTGCTCGACGCATTGCAGATTTCCTCATCCGCTCGCGGCGCCGACTGGATCCGCGTGGCCGCGCGCAGTCAGGGCGCCGATTCGCCCTTCCCGCGCCTGACCATGGAAGGCGACGGCGAAGATGGCGGCAGCCAGTCCTATTTCGGCATACTGATCGCGAACCTGACGCCCGACGCCTGGGCGGTGATCGGCATCCTGGGCATCATGTTCGTCATCGCCGCCGCCGTGATGGTGGCGAAGGCGCGCTTCATCTCGCTTGCCGACACGGCCAACCGGAAGTTCCTGGGCCGCTTTCGGGCCGCCGGCGAGAATTTCCTGGCCATCGGCGACGAGGCGGCGCTGGCCAACAGTTCGCTTTTCCGTCTGTATCAGGCGGGCATCCGGGAATTGAAGCTGCGCCACGCCGGCCGCAGCGTGGGCGCGGCCGCGGTGTCCCTGTCGGGTGCGTCCATCGACGCCATCAAGGCGGCTATTGATGCCGACCTGGTGCGCGAGACGCACCGGCTCAACGCAAAAATGGTGCTGCTGACCATCGCGATTTCGGGCGGGCCCTTCCTCGGGCTGCTCGGCACGGTCGTTGGCGTCATGATCACCTTTGCCGCCATTGCCGCCGCGGGCGACGTCAACGTGAATGCCATCGCCCCGGGCATCGCCGCTGCCCTGCTGGCTACGGTGGCGGGACTGAGCGTCGCGATCCCCTCGCTGTTCGGCTACAACTATCTCGCCTCGCGCATCAAGAACATCACGGCCGACATGCAGATCTTCGTCGATGAATTCGTGACCCGCGTGGCCGAGCAATTCTGCGGCTGACGGACGAGGCGAATGGTGCGATGGCCGAAGTCAAGGGTGAGAACCAGCTGTATGACGACATCAACATCACGCCGATGCTCGACCTGGCGTATGTGTTGTTGGTCACCTTCATCATCCTGACCACGGCCTCCGTGCAGGGTATCAAGGTCGACGTGCCGAAGACCAGCGCCGCCAACAGCCTGGCGAAGCCGCAGACGCGTTCGGTCACCGTAACGCGCGAGGGCAGCATCTATCTCGACGCGTATCCCGTCAGCATCGAGCAGCTCGAGCAGCGGCTGGCTCAGTACAAGTCGGCGAATCCGTCGCTGCCGGTCGTCTTCAAGGGCGACGCCGAGACCCAGTACCAGAAGGTGATGGAAGTGCTCGAAACGCTGAAGCGGGTCGACATCACCGAAGTGGGGCTGGTGACCAAACGCGCTGTGTAAAGGTGGCCGGCGATGCAGGTGCACAATGAGGTTGCGGCCTACGACACCATCAACGTGACGCCCATGCTCGACCTGGCATACGTGCTGCTCGTGGTCTTCATCCTGATGACCACGGCTTCCGTCCAGGGATTGTCGATCTCGATGCCGAAGCCCAGCAACAAGCCGAACAACGAGAAGAAGCACGACCTCCGGATCGTCCAGATCACGCCCGAAGGTGCCATCAAGCTCAACGGGGCCGGGGTGAGCGCCGCAGAACTGGAGTCTTCGCTCCTGGCCGCCAAGTCGCGCGACCCGGAAATGTCGGTCCTGATAAAGGGCGACCCCGGCGCGCACTACCGGGCTGTCATGGCTGTGGTGGATCTGTGCAACCGCATCCAGGTAAACATGGGCCTGGTTACCGCGCGAATCGGGACCTGAGATGAGCGGCCTTGCCGAATCGGAACTGGGTCGGGCGCCTTGGGTCGTCTGGGGGAAACGCGGCGGCGGGGGCGCCCTACTGGTCCTGACGCTCATCGGCGTCTGGTTCCTAGCGAAGGAACTTGCGCATCCGACGGGATCACAGTTGAAGCACATGGCGAAGATCAGGATCGTTCCGGAAACGCCGCCGCCACCACCGCCGGTCCCGGAAAAGAAGCCCGAGCCGCCGAAGGAGATCAAGGAGACCAAGCTCGAGCCGCCCAAGGAACAGCCACCGAAGCCGCAGGAAGCCGAGCCCCTGAAGATGGAAGGCCAGGGCAGCGACAAAGGGCTCGCCGGCCTGGCCGCGGGCACCGTGCGCAACGACTACATCGGCCAGAAGCTGGGTGACGGCAGCCGGTTCGCCGCCTACCTTGGGCTCGTCCAGCAGGAACTCAACCGGGCGTTGCAGAAGGTGGACAAGCTGCGTAGCGCCGACTACCGGGTGGTCGTCCGCGTCTGGCTGAGCTCCGAGGGCGCGATCACCAGGGCGGACCTGGTCACCAGCGCCGGCAGCGCCGAGCTCGACGATCGCTTGCGCGCGATCCTGGCCCAGTTGCCTCCGCTGCGGGAGCGGCCCCCTGAAGACATGCCCCAGCCGGTAAAGGTGCGGCTGACGTCGCGCTGACGATTTGACGAACTTCCACCATCCAGCCGGAGCACATGATGAACAAGAAGCTTCCCATTTGTGTCGCAGTTGCCGCCGCACTCGCGGCGGGGCCGGTTCTTGCCGACGAGCGCGAGGATCTCGAAACCTTGCGCCAGACGACGCTGAACTTGATCCAAGCGCTCGTGCAAACCGGCATCCTGACTCAGGAGAAGGCCGATGCCCTGATCGCCGAGGCCAAGCGCGCCGCCGTCCAGGCGACTGCGCCCGGCGGTGAGAGGCGGGTCGTGCGCGTGCCTTACGTTCCGCAAACCGTACGCAGCGAGATCAAGGAGGAACTGCGAAGCGAGGTTCTGGCGCAAGCCAAGGCCGAAGGCTGGGCCGCGCCGAACGCCGTGCCCTCCTGGGCCGAGGGCATGAAGTGGGAATCTGACATCCGCGTCCGCTACCAGTACGACCGCTTTGATCGCAACAACTTCTCGCCACTGCAGTTGAGTTCCCTCGACGATCCGATCACGGTCGGCAACAGCCAGAACGACAACAGCCGGCTGCGCGCCCGGTTGCGCTTTGGCATGGAAAAGCAGATGGGCGACATGACCACGGTGGGCTTCCGCGTGGCGACGGGATCGTTGACTGATCCGCTGTCGACGAACCAGACCATGGGCAACAGTTTCGACCGTTATGCGCTGGGCGTGGACAAAGCCTACATGACGCTGCAGCCGGCGACCTGGCTCGCCCTGACTGGCGGTCGCATGGCGAATCCGTTCCTCGGCACCGACCTCGTGTGGCATGCCGATCTCAACTTCGACGGCATTGCCATCGCAATCAAGCCGCAGTTGGCGGACAACGTCGACGCCTTCTTCACGACCGGGGTGTTTCCGGTCATGAAGCTCGACCCGAGCCCGACGAGTTCGGCGCAGAGCAAGTGGCTGTACGCCTATCAGGCGGGCGTTCAATGGCAGCCGGCGCGCACGACGGTCAAGGCGGCGCTGGCGCTTTACGACTATCACCATGTCGAGGGCATCGCCAACCCGGACGACTCCGGCGCGCAGAATCCGGGACCCTACGACTCGACCGCGCCGCAATTCAAGCAGAAGGGCAACTCGCTGTTCCAGATCAACGTTGCGCAAGTCGGCGCCAACGGCACCGGTTCGCTGTTTGGCCTGGCATCCAAGTTTCGGGAGGCGGACTTCACCGCATCGGTCGACGTTGCCAACCTCGATCCGATCCACGTGATCGCGACGGCGGACTATGTCAAGAACATCGGCTTCGACCGCGCCGAAATCCTCAACCGCACCGGCCGTGACCTCGAGCCGCGTACCCGTGGCTACATGGCGAAGCTCCTGGTGGGCACACCGGCCATCTCCCGCCGAGGCGAATGGCAGGTGTTCGGTGCCTACAAGTACCTGCAGCGCGACGCGGTGCTCGACGCCTTCACCGATTCCGACTTCCGCCTGGGTGGCACCGACGCCAAGGGCTACATCATCGGCGGCGCCTACGGCATCGACAAGAACACCTGGCTCAGTTTGCGCTACCTCTCGGCCGATCCGATCGACGGTCCGCCGTACTCCGTCGATACGCTGCAATTCGATCTCAATGCGCGTTTCTGAGGACACGGACATGATCCACGCACATCGCCCTTACGCCCGGCTGGCGCCGGCGCTCGTTGCGGCAGCATTGACGCTGGTGCTCGCGGCCGACGCCGGCGCACAGGACAAGAAGATCGGCCAGGAAAAGGAACTCGCCCGGCGCGTCCAGCTGTTGCAGCAGGAGAAATCGGACCTTGGCGGCAAGCTTCAGGAAGCCAGAACCAAGGCCGAGGAATTGAGCAAGGCGGTGGAGGAGAACAAGCGCGGCGCGGAGAAGACTGCCCGCGAACTGTCATCCGCGCGGCGGTCTCGCGCCGAGCTGACAGCTCGCGTGGAGAAGCTGGAGGGGGAGCAGCGCGACCTGCAGGCCCGCCTGGACGACACCGCCAGGCAACTCGCCACGCGGGAGAACGAAAAGCGCATGCTGGAAGGCGTCGCCAACGAGCAGGTCGAGGTGATCGGCCGGCAGTCCCGGCTGATCGAGAGCTATCGCAGTGCCAACACGCAGCTGCAACAGGTGGCTGGCGAGGTGCTGGACAAACTTCGCAAGGCAACCGACGGCAAGGCCGATCCCGTGCTGGGCTTGGCCAAAGTCGATGGCTACAACCTGGATCAGAGCTACCGGGAGAGGCTGGACAAGCTTCGGGTGGGAACGCAGTAGGCAGCCGGCCGGCAGTCCATGCATTTGGAGACAGCAATGAGAAACAAAGTCAGTCTTGGTGGCACGCCAATCGTCCTCCTCGCCCTAGTGTTGTCGGGCTTCAGCCTGGCCGCGCTCGCGGACGACCCGGACGCCCCGCCCCAGAATCTGCCGGCGGCCTCCACGGAACCGGCTGCAAAGGTTGAGCCGGTGGACGTGGAATCGCCGCGCGCGGCCGAGTCAGCCCTTATCGAGCCGCTCGCCGTGCAGACGTCGCTGCGCATCGCGACTTCAGTTGCTGCTGCCGCAGCAGACGCCGGCAACGACACGCAGTACCGCGTCGGGGCGGAGGACATCCTGGAGATCTCCGTCTGGAAGGAGGAGGGGCTAAAGAAGGAAGTCATTGTGCGTCCCGATGGCGGTATTTCCTTTCCCCTGGTCGGTGAGATTGCTGCCGCCGGCAAGACCGCGCAGGCCATTGGCTTCGAGATAACCGACCGGCTCAAGAAGTCCATCCTCGATCCTGTCGTATCGGTTTCCGTCCTGAAGGTCGCCGCGAACAAAGTGTACGTCATCGGTCGGGTGGCCAGACCCGGCGAGTACGTGGCGGGGCGCTATCTCGACGTCCTGCAGGCACTTGCGATGGCGGGCGGCTTGACGCCGTATGCCGCCGAAGACGATATCAAGGTCCTGCGCAAGCGTGATGGCGTCGATCAGACGTTCGCATTCCAGTATTCGGACGTGCGCAAAGGCAGGAACCTTGACCAGAACATCATGCTGCAAAGCGGCGACGTCGTCGTCGTCCCGTGACCCGAAGCCATTGGATGATCATGCCTTTCCCGATCTGGAGGCTGGCGGCGGCCAGCTGGCTCGCGCTTGTTTGCCCGACGGCACATGCCGATGAATGGGTGATCAACCCCGCGGTCGACGCACGCCTGAGCTACAACGACAATATCAACATGGCGGTGAACAATCCCTTGACAGTCACCGAACTGTCGTTATCACCATCCGCAAAGTTCTCCAACAGCACGGAATCGCACGATCTGGCAATTGAGGCGGGCGTAAGTGCCAATCGCTTCCCTGGCCATTCCGAATACAACGCGGTCAACCACCAATTCGATCTGGCCGCCAAATGGCTCGGCGAGCTCAACCAGTTCAGCTTCGACGCCAGCAGCCTGCGCGATTCCACGCTCGATTCCGAACTTCAGTCCACTGCCTATGTATCCGTGCGGCGCCAGCGCACTCAGAATCGCATCTCCAGCGCATGGCGGCGCGCGCTCGATGAAACGACGTTCGCGTCGTTTGGCGTGAATATCGCGCGCGTCCGTTACGAGGCCGGGTCCACGCTGGCAGATTTCAACGACAATGTGGCCAACCTGAGCCTGCGCGAGCAAGTGTCACCGACGTTTGCCCTGACCGGCGCGTACTCGTGGCACGAATACAAGACACTCGACAACTACAGTAGCCCGTACTCGATGATCGCGGGCTGGGACGGTTTGTACGAAGTCGAGGAAGTTGTGCGGTTCGGCAACACCCGGACGCGCGTCGGCACGGCGTCTCTGGGGGGGCAATGGCGGTGGTCCGAGCGGCTGGTCCTAGATCTGGAGGCGGGGCGTTTTCTCTACCGCAACAACCAAGAGCAGATTGCTGGCCAGTGTTATTGGCTCCTGGGGGCGCAGCTCACCGGGTGCACCAACCCCGTGACGGGCATCAATCGGCTGGAGTCCACAGGCTCGTCCTATACGGCAAGCTCGGATTACCAGATGGAGCGGGGCGCCTTCGGATTCAGCTGGAGCCGCAGCCTTACGCCCAGCGGCACAGGCAACCTGCTGCGTACCGACTCGGGCACACTGAATTTCTCTCACCGACCGGATGATACGCAGACGCTGGGGCTGAGCGGCATGTACACGCGCAGCCGCGAGGTGGGCGACGTGGGCAACGTCAACGCACGCCTGGCCAGTTGCTCGTTGTCCTACACGCGGCGCCTGGACGAATGGCTCCAGCTCAGCCTCGGCTATACGTTCGCGCGCCAGCAGGCCATTGGTCAGGGCGAAGCCGCCCGCGTCAACGTTGTCTTCGCGAATCTCAAGTGGGACATCGCGCCCCTGTCAAGGTCCCGATAGTGGCATGACGCTTGTAACGATGCTGCAATGCGGTGTCTCTACTCTAACTTGCCCACCGCAATCCCCCAGAATCCCACCGAGTCCGACAGATGAACGATATCGCCCTTGAGAGCGTCGAGTATCGCAGGGACATTGGCGAATACGTGTCGGCACTCCGCCGCCGCCGGAACCCAATGCTGATGACTTTCGCCGCGGTACTCGGCATCAGTGTCCTGGTGGCGGTGCTGCTGCCCCCGGTCTTTCGTTCCACGGCCACGATTCTGATCGAAGAGCAGGAAATTCCGCAGGACCTGGTGCGGACGACGATCACCAGCTTCGCGGACCAGCGCATCCAGGTGATCAGCCAGCAGGTGATGACCCGCGCGAACCTGATGCAGATCATCGAGAAGTACGACCTCTACGCGCGCCAGCGCCGCATGGAAACGACGGAAGAAGTCATCGACACGATGCGCAAGGACATTAAGCTCGACCTCGTGACCACCGACATCGCCGACCGACGAACCGGTGGCAAGACGACGGCCACCATCGCCTTCACGCTCGGCTACGACAGCGTGTCGCCCGAAAAGGCGCAAAAGGTGGCGAACGAGTTGACGTCGCTGTACCTGAACGAAAACCTCCAGATTCGCAAGCAGAAGGCCGAGGAGACATCCATTTTTCTGGCTGAGGAAGCCGAGCGCCTGCGGACCCATATCGGCGAGATCGAAGAGAATCTCGCAACGTTCAAGACCAAGAACCAGGGACGCCTGCCCGAGCTGACCCAGATCAATATGCAGATGCGAGATCGGGCCGAATCCGAACTGTCGGAGGTCGACCGCAAGGTGGCCTCAGTCGAAGAGCGTCGCTTCTACCTGCAGGCACAACTGGCCCAGATCAAGCCGAACACGCCCATCCTGTCGAGCACCGGCGAACACATCTCCGACCCAGAGGATCGCCTGAAGGCGTTGCGGGCGCAATACGCCGGGATGGAGGGCCTGTACTCGCGCGATCATCCCGACATGGTGCGCGCGCGGCGGCAGATGGATTCCCTGGAAAAGGAAACCGGGCTGGCATCGGACGGTGGAGAGGAATCGAAACAGCTGGTGAAGCTGAAGGGGGACCTCGCAAGCATAAGCGAGCGCTATTCCGAAGACCACCCGGACGTCGTCAAGCTGAAGAACACCATTGCTGCGCTCGAGGACACGATTGCCAAGACGCCGACGCGCGCCGCTAGCAGCACCAGGAAGGCGGAAAACCCGGCCTACCTGGCGCTCGATGCCCAGCTCGCCGGGCTGGATACCGAAAGCAGGGAACTGGCGAAGCAGCGGCAGTATCTGCAGGGTCGCGTGGCGATGCTCGAATCGCGCCTGGAACGGACGCCGGCAGTCGAGCGCGAGTACTTAGACCTGGCGCGGGACAGAGAGAACTCAGTGCTCCGCTACCGGGAGATCAAGGCCAAGCTGATGGAGGCGGAAGTCGCGCAGGAACTGGAGAAGGACCGCAAGTCCGAGCGCTTCTCGATGATCGACCCGCCGCAGTTTCCCGAGAAGCCGCGCAGCCCCAACCGCCCCGCCATCCTGATCATCGGGATACTGCTGTCGCTCGCCAGCGGTGTCGGCAGCGTTGCGGTCCTGGAGGCGATGGACGGGTCCGTGCGCAACTCGAAGGACTTGCTCAACACCCTGCCGATCCCGTTGCTGTCGATGATTCCCTACATCCGCAACGACGCCGACCGCCAGAAGAAGGAGGCCGCGTGGAAGTGGATCGTGCCGACTGGCGTCGGCGTCCTGGCCGTATCGCTGCTGGCCATCCATCTCCTCTGGATGCCGCTGGAGGTCCTGTGGTTCGCCGTGATGCGGCGGATCTTGTCGTTCTAGAACCGGAAGCGAGGGTTATCGCAGATGGCGAGCCTATCCGAAGTACTTGCGAACAAGAAGGCGTCGAACGTCGATCAGGTGTCGACGCTGCCGCGAGCGCGGCAGCCCGAGGGGCGCCAGACGCTCGGTGCGATCAGCTACACCCAAACCCGGGTGCTGACCCTGAACCGGACGATCCTGCGCGAAAACCGCATCATCAGCGCGCTTGCAGGCGAGCCGGTCGTCGACGCCTACAAGATTCTGTGCATCCAGGTCCTGCAGCAACTGCGCGCCAGCGCGGGAAATGCGGTCGCGATTGTCAGTCCCGGTGACGACGAAGGCAAGACCCTGACGGCCGTCAACCTGGCGATCAGCTTGGCGCAGGAAGTCGACCAAACGGTCCTGCTCGTCGATGCCAACCTGCGCGATCCCGCGATACACAAGTACTTTGGCTTCAGGCCCGAAGTCGGACTCAGCAGCTACCTGATCGACGGAGTGTCGGTCGAGCAGCTCCTGATCAATCCCGGCATCGACCGCTTGGTCGTGCTGCCCGGCGGCCGGCCACTGCAGAACTCCACCGAGATGCTCGGCTCGATAAAGATGGCAACCTTGGTCACGGAGCTGAAGTCGCGGTATCCGTCGCGCATCGTGCTGTTCGACCTTCCTCCGGTGCTGTCCATTGCCGATGCACTGGCGTTTGCTCCCTACGTCGATGCGGCCCTGATGGTCGTTCAGGAAAACAAGACGAGCCGGGCGGAGATTCAGCGGGCCGCAGAGATGCTCAAGGGCGTCAGGCTGCTCGGCACGGTTCTCAACATGGCGGCCGAGGCCGCCGTTCCCGAAGAGGACGTGTCCACGAGCTGGTGGCGTCGTCTTCTGGGCAAGCGGCAGTAGATGTATGTACGAGTCGTTCTACGGCTTGCACAGGAAGCCGTTCTCCATCGTTCCGGATCATGATTGCGTATTCCGGGGCCGCAGCTACCTGGCGGCCGCAGCGGTGCTCGATCACGCCACCACCGAGCGCTGTGGTGGTTTTGCCCTAATCACGGGTGAAGCCGGAACCGGCAAGACGACGCTGATTCGGGAACTGCTGCAGGCAAGTCCCGGGAATGCCACCGTCGGCCTCGTGACCGACCCGCACAGGAATTTCGGACCGCTGCTCGGCCGCATCCTGTTGGCGTTCGGCGTCGAGGCGATCGATGGCCGGCCGCTGGAGATGATCGATCAGTTCCACCTATTCATCGAGCAGCAGGACCGGACGAATCGCCGCACGTTGCTAATCATCGATGAGGCGCACGTCCTCGATGAAACATCGCTCGAGGAGCTGCGGCTCCTGTCGAATGCGATTGTCGGCCAGCGGGCGCCCGACGTCGTGCTGGTCGGCCATCCCGAGCTGCGCAGAAACCTGTGCTCGATCCCGCGTTTGCGGCCGCTGGCACAGCGTGTCGTCGCAGACTGTCGGCTCGAGGCGCTGGACCGTGAGGAGACACATCAATACATCGATCATCGATTGCGCTGTGCGGGAGCCGAGGGCCAGGTATTCAGCGACGACGCCTGCGGTGCAATCCATGCGTTTACCGACGGGATTCCCCGCCTGATCAACATCCTCTGCGAAGATCTGCTGACGATAGGGGGACTCTCGCAGCGCGCGTCCATCGACGCCGCGATGGTGCACGCCATGGCCGAGGACCGCCGACATGGCGGCGTACTGCCGCTGAACTTCGCTTCCTTGGGAATGCTGCTGTCGCCGGAGGAGCGGCCGATGCGATCCCAGGCCCTGTCGGCCTGAGGAGACGGGTGGTGGCAGACGGCACGCGGGACCTTTCGCCAGCGCTGCCCGGCACGCCGGGCCGCCGGCCGGGCCGGGTCTTCCCGCGCGTTGGCAGCCACTGGATCGTGATGGCGCTTGCCTTGGCCGCCCTCTTGGTCGAGGTCGCCGGCAGGGCTTTCGGCCTGCATACGCCGGTACTCTACGAGGCTACCGACTACGGCTACCGCGTGGCCCCGAACCAGGAAATTCACCGTTTCGGCCATTCGATCCGCTACAACGCGATGGGTCTGCGCAACGACACGGCACCGGCGCTTCCCGCACCGGGTGTCACGAGAATCCTGTGCTTGGGCGATTCGGTGACAAATGGTGGGGCAGTCACGAGCCAGCAGGACACCATAACCGCGAAGCTCGAGGCTCTCCTGCGGCGACGAATGCGGCAGCCCGAGGTGCTGAACGCGTCCGCCCCGGGTTGGGCAATCGCCAACGAGGCTGGCTGGCTCAGGACGGTCGGCACGCTCGGAAGCAGTTACGTGGTCCTGATCATCAGCACCCACGACCTGTTTCAGGATCCCGCTCCTTCCAGCACCGTAGACAGCCATCCGTCCTTCCCTTCGACGCGACCGGTTCTGGCTCTGCAGGAAGTGCTGAACCGCTATTTGTTGCCCAGGTTCGCGCCGAGCATCGTTCAACAGGACCCCGGGGCGGCAGGGGTTGCCGCGACCAGCGAGGCGGCCGCCCGGAATCGCCAGTTGGTGACTGCCATCGCCGACAAGGTCGAGAACGACGGCAGTCGCCTTGTCGTCGTGTTCCTCGAGCAGGCCGGTGACAACGACGGCGACCTGCCTACGCTCGCTGCGAAGCGACGGATGTTCGCTCTTCTGGGCGAACGCCGGGTACCGGTGGTCACACTGGGCAGTGAGGTCGAACGCCTGGGGCGCGAAGCAATGTTCGCGGACGAAGTCCACCCGACCCCGGCCGGCAATCAGGTCATTGCCGAGGAGATCGACCGCAAGCTTCGATCGCTCGCCGCAGACGGGCCAACCTCATCGCCACGGGGCGAGGCGAGGGAATGAACCGCGGGCCGGTGGCACCAGCCAAGGTGCCGACCAAGGGACCTCCGTGGACACTCGCGGTTGCCGCTGTGATTTGCGGTGCGCTAATGTCGGCGAAAGTGGTGATCGTCGGCGAACTCTTCGTCGGCGAGCCCATATTGATCCTCGTGGCTTCCCTAACCGTGCTGTTTCGAGGCGTCGGGCGCAGGCTGCGGCCGGGGTTCTTCTGGATGATCGCGGCCGCCGGGCTCGTCATGCTGCTGGGCTACGTGGTTGCGGACGTCGCCGCAGCGACCGGACCCGGCCAGTACCTGCGGGGCTGGGCGCGCACCGTCGTGTTCGGGCTGGATGCCCTGGCGCTGATGATCCTCGTGTCGCACCACGAGCGCCTGCTGTGGTGGTTTGCGCTGGGCCTGGGAACGGGCCTGCTCGGCAACATGGCGCTGGATGGAGCCGCAATATCCGTGACCACGTGGAAGACCGGCTATGGCATTGCATTCGGGATTCTGGTTGCGCTTGCGTCCGCATATGCATCTTCCGGCGTGGCTGCCTCCCTCCTCGCGGCATTTGGCGTGGCCACACTGTTGCTGGACTATCGCGGCCTGGGTGCCGTATTCCTGTTGGGCGCCGCGGTGATTGCGATCCGCCCCGGATCGAACGCGCGGCGGCGTCATGCCTCGCTGCACTGGTTGCTGGCCCTCCTTGGCGTTGTTACTGCCGTTGTCATCGTAGTGGCGCTGCTCGAGCAAAGCGACCACGACTACCACCGCCGCAGGATCGAATCCAACACCGGTCGATATGCCGGCATTCTGGTTGCCGCCCAGGCAATCGCCGACTCACCGTTGCTTGGCTACGGGTCATGGGCGGCAGACAAGCGCTACGTGCAGATGCTGCGGCGGGAATTCGACAAGGCGAGCGCGGGCCAGGACATCCACGGGGATGTCGGCGATTCGATGTTGCCGCACTCGCAGCTCCTGCAAGCCTGGGTCGAAGGCGGCCTGGCAGGTGGAGCGTTCTTCGTGCTCCTGGCAGTTCACCTTGGCGGCGGCCTGCGCTGGTTGATTGCAGGCCATCGCTACGGGCGGCAGACCGCGATATACACGCTTTTCGTGCTTGGCGGCTTGTGGAACCTCCTGTTCAGCCCGTTCCTCGGCCAGCACCGCATATTCGTCGCCTGCGCCATCGCCACGCTATCGCTACTGGCGTGGGAGAAGGCCGCAACTCGGAGCCGGCAGGCGACACGTCGCCCGCCACCGGCGCCGTCCGGAATAGAGTTGTTGGAGTCGACGCTGAAACATCCGGCGCGGTAATGCCGCCGGCGAGGCGCGGGTTGCGTCTAAGCGGACCTGCGGCGCGTCGCCGCGGCAAAGAAGGCTGCCCCGGCCAGTACCGCCATCCATTCGGGCAAAGCCGGCACGTCGCCGGTGTATGGGGATGCCGCCGCTGCAATCGCGGTCAGGTCCAGGCGTGGCTTGGTCAAGCCGTTGCGTGAGTCGGTGACCGCTATGCCACCCGAAATCAGGCGCGACACTTGCTGCGTGGTGGTCGCCGTCGGGTAGGCTCCGTAAAGCAGGGCAATCGACGCGGCGGCGAAAGGGCTGGCCTGGGATGTTCCGCCAAACGTCTGGCCGCCAGCGGTGATGATTGCTCCGGGAGCCAGCAGGGAGAGAATGGAAGCGCTGTTGGAGAAGCAGGTGACCTTGTTCGCGGCCGTCGTGGCGTCGGTGCAAGTGGTCCAACCTACTGAGCCATAGTTTGTCACGTAGACGGCACCGACCGATACCGCACCGGGCGTGCAAGCAGGTGCGGCTATGCCGGTCAAATAGCCGTTGTTGCCGGCGGCGGTAACCGGGACGATTCCCGCCGCCAGCGCCGCAGAAAATGCGCTGACATAGGGGTTGCCGGTGCTGCAGGGCGTTGAGTTCGAGGAGTTGTCGCCGAGGCTCAGGTTGAGTGCGCGAATATTGTGGACAGCCTGGTTCGCGATGCCCCAATTGATGGCGGCGAGGATTTTCGAATCCGAGGTCGACGTGTTCGTCCCGAACACATTGATTACCGCCACCTTGGTGGCAACGGCAACACCGGCGACAATCGATGCGACGTTCGTGCCGTGATTGTTGTAGGTGGACGCCGCGGGAGTCGGGTCGCCGACCACGCTGTTGCCGGAATTCACATACAGGGCGTGGCTGACCCGACAATTGGCTGGCGTCGCCGCTCCCGAGCACGAACCAAGGTCGGCAACCGTATAATTGGCTCCAGTGTCGATGACCAGTACGGTGGTACCGGCCCCGGTCAGGCCCGCAGCCCTGGCCACAGGCTGCCCGATCAGCGTCTGAGTGGCGCTATCAAGTTGCGGGATCTTGTCCGGGATAGCGTACTTGACCGCATCTCGGTAGATGCCGACGACGCTGCCGTGGCCGGCAAGGGCCGCCAAGGCGCGCGACGTGCGAACGCGAACCATCGCGAACGGCAGGACATGAAAATCGGTGACGACGTCATACTCCCCGTCGGGGAGCGCGGATCGGACGCCGGCCTTGATCTGCCGGAAGCGGGCCTCGCGCACTCCGAGGATCTGCGCATCGTCCCGGTCGAGTCCGCGTTTCAGTCGCAACTGCCGCGCCTCCTGGTCGACCGCGCGGGAGTCGAATTCGACGATCAGGTCCTGCGCTGTGCCCCGGGCAATGGACTCGGCGCTGACGGCCGGCGGCAAGGCGCCGGCGGCGGCGGAGGTCGACAGCATAAGCGTGACGATCCCCGGGAGGATCGATCTGGGAAATGCGGCATTCGAACGTCGTGGCGTGCAGAACATGTCGAGAGACTAGCTCCCGATCATTGCCGCGTGATGTCCGCGCCGGGATGCCTTGCGGTCAGCGCGCGGAGTGTGATTCCGCGCGTGGCCTTCGCTTCAGGACAACCAGATCCTGCAAATTGTCGATGACGCCCGGGACCACGCTCAACACCGAGAAGTTCGCGTTGTTCCACTTCTCGCAAATGTATGCCGCCGAATAGAAGGTGTCCCCATAGTCGGCGTCGATGCCGACAAGGTTGCTGCCGAACTTCGAAATCCGTTCAACCCATCTTTGATGCTGAGGCTTTGGTGCGCCCTTGTAATACGAGCCTTGCTCGGCGAGGGCCTGTTGCGCGACTGCCCTCTCCTGGCTCTCGAATCCGGGCCACCTGTCCAGGGCATGCCTTCCCATCACTGTCAGGCAGCACAAACCGTCGTCCCTCAGCACCCGAGCCAGCTCCGACAGCCAAACGGCCTGATCGGCGTACGTGAGGTGGGAGAATATGGACACCGAGTAGATGAGGTCGAAGGTCCTGTCCTCATACCTCAGGGGCGGCTGGAAGTCGTTCACGTGGCAGTCGACCTGAGGGAAGGTCTTGCGGATGTAGGCAATCGATCGCGCATTGACGTCGCACGCGAACAAGGACAAGTTCGGGAGGTTGGCGGTGAAATGCAGCAGTTGCCTTCCGACGCCGCAGCCAAAATCGAGCACACGGCAGTTCCCGGACAGGTCTATGCCATGGATGCTCGCGGCCGTGATGATCGGCGTAGATGTCCTTATCCCGGATTCGAAGTAGTGACGGATTGTCCGCGACGATGTGGAACGCATCGTCGAATTGGGGGGCACCGGATAATCGACAATGCCGCCGGCGCGCAGGATCGCAAGCTTGAGGCCCTGCCAGACATCGAAGCCCAGCTTCGCATGGTTCTTCGCCAGTTGGATCAGGCCTCGTGGCAGCGACGATCCATCTCCGAGAAGCGCATTGTTTGCCGTAGTCATTGCGAGCTCCAGAACGGTCCTTCACACATCGTCACAGGCGATCCCGGTGACGCGCCGACTATAGGATGTGGACGTGACGGGAACATGAATTCATGGGGTCCATCTGCGGCAGAACGACCCACGCATTCGTTCAGGAGCGAAGTAGGTCATGGCCCAGTGCCGGGCCCGACTATGATTCCGCCATGATCGCCGCCAGGTACAGGCCCTGTACGGTAGTGTGAAAATTGGACGTCGGTCTCTGGAGGCACAGGCCGCGACCGCACCATCCAATTGCGGATCCGGCGGCCCCAAGCGGGATCAGCGGGTCGAAATCGTCCCATCCCCCGTCGGGCTGCTGGGCATCGAGGATTCGAACGAGCCAGCGAGGATTGATCCTGTCCGCTGCGTGCGACACCGCGAGCATGAGCACTTTCTGGACGTAAGCGTCGACCACGCGGAAGTCCCACTGCGTACCTGCCCCGATTTTCGCCACAAGGTCGTCGGCCAGGGCGTCAGTTCGCTCTCTGTCTTCGCATCGAGACTGCTGGACGAACCGGACCCCCATGAGCTGGTGGGTCAGGCAGGCCGGATCGCGGAAGTAGCTTGGGGTGCCGACGCGACCGCAGGCACGGCCCTCCATGAGCCCTCGGACCCGCGGATCGTTGCGCAGATCATCCTGACAGGTCAGACCATACATGAAGAGGAGTCCGTAATCCGGCCAGGAGTCGATGCCGGCGACGGCGATCTTGAAGCGCGCGTTGGTATCGAACAGGTGATGCCAGACATTGCCCGGATTGCGTGCGAGATACCGATCGTAGTACTTCGCATACAGATTCAGCAGGTAAGGATCGTTGGACAGCGAAGCTGCTTCTCGCAGCATGTGCCACAGCGCCGGATTTTCGGTGTCCAGCACTGCCGGTTCATTGGCCCTGATCCAGGCTGTGGCGGAATCCCGCGCACGCTGGAATTGGTCCCGGTCCGGCATGCTGCAGTCCGCATTGTTGGAAGAGTATCCCACCGCCGCAACCGCTCCGGCCGCTGCGACAGCAAACCCGGCAATCGCGATGATCACCCGGACGTATGGGCGCGCGCGCATGGCCCGGTCAGCTCCGGTCCAGAATCCGTGCCGCAATGGAGACCGCGGCAGCCGCCGCAGCCATGGCCAGCACGAAGCGCCCGCCGCCTTCCAGCGCATCCTTCCAGGCAATCAGGATGGAGAAGGAGTCGGGCGCGACCAGGTCGAGCAACATGGAGTGCAATTCTGCAGCCAGCACGACGGGGACATCGAGACTCATCGCCACGAACACGAATGGCACCAGGACAACAAAGCCAAGGACAATCTGACGCAAGCGGCGACCGGGCCATGCCGCGACGATGGCGACGGCCAGGATGATCGGCTGCAGGACATGGCCGGCAAGTGTCGAAACGCGGTAGCGCGACTGCCGCGCGATGGGCAGAAGCTGGCCGGCGACGACGACGACTGCAGTTGGCGCCGCCTCGACGCTGATGACGCTGTCTGCGCCAGCCTGCGTCACCGCGACGTCGAGGACTTCGAGTTCAGGAACCAGCAACTGCAGTTCCTCCCGCAAGAGGGGCAGCGATTCCGAAACGATGGCATCTCCGAAGAACCATGCCGGAATCAAGATCGCCATGGTGGCTGCGGCCAGGTTTCGACCTACGTTACCGGATCGTTGCAGTTCCGTCATGGGCTGTTCGGGACATCCAGAAGAAGAACGAGCCGGTCAAGGCAACCATGATCAATGGGGCAACAGTGCCGTGCAGTTGGCCAAACAGTGGCTGATCATACCGGTAGGCGTAAAACAGGACGACCACGCGGACCTGGTTCATCAAGTAGACAAGCCAGGCGCCCAGCGCCAAGCCCCCAAGCCGGCGGCGCCATGTCAGCGGGGCAACCATGAACGCGGCGGCCAGCAGGAACAGAACTTCCGTGCCCTCGCAGCCTTTCAGCACATTGATCCCGCCACCGGGCGCGCTGAGCTTTGTCCCGTCGGCAACCACCGGGATGTCGGGCGTCAGCAACCGCACCCAGACCGCGGCAACGCTGACCGTGGCCTGGTCGATGACGAGCCGCTCGACGACCGTATCGCTGCAGATCGTCCAGGCGGTATGCAGCGCGGCAAAGATCGCCATGAACAGCAGTCCGGCGCGAACGAGCGACAAGGGCTTTGCAGGGGCATCAGCGTCCGATTCATCTGCGCCTTGCCAGTACGGCACGCCTGCGGAACTGTGACGGATCGTCATATGGATTCGGATGCCCGGCTCTCGCCTACCAGACGACGCGATCGTGGAGAACGTGAATGCGGTCGCGCAGCACAAGCGGGGAGGCCGGCTCGGCGGTGGCCGGATGACCCATCGCGACATGCCCGGCCGCCAGATCCCTGACGACCACGGCACGCGCGCCAACGACGCTCAACGGACCGACCCGACGCCCCAGAACCATTGCGTCGGCGCCCAGAAGCGTTCCGTCGCCGATGGTGACCTGCGACTTGCGCTGGCCTCCGTTAACCAGCTGGACCCCCTGATAGATCGTGACCGCGTCGCCCAGGCGCACGTTGTCGGCGATGACGATCGACAATGGATGGGGGAACCACAAGCCCTTTCCGGCCCGAAGCGACGACGGCACGATGCAGTGATACCAGTGATAGATGAACTTCTCGAAGGCCAGTGCCGGCAAGGCAAGCCCACGGCGGTGGCAGAACGCGCCCAGGCGATGCAAGAGGCATAAGTGAAACCCCGGAGAGCCGACAAGGTACATTAGGATCACCAGGGCCTGCCGGAAGCCGCTTCGTTGGCCCCGTTCGGGGCAATGCATGATGAAGTCGTCCCAAATTGCGGCGAGACCTGCCGGTGCCGCCTGGCCATCGCCGGCCAGCGTGCGATTCAGGCGGGCCTGCTCGGCTTCGTCCAACCCGGTGCCCCGGTGGCCGTCCCACGGCCTTTCCTCAGTCAGCGTACGAGAAGACATTCCGCGTAACGCCAGAGGTTGAGCTTGTAGGCCAACTTTCCCAACGTCCTGGCCGTGGGAGTGTAAGGTTCGATCCCCCGATCGCGCAGCTTCTTCTCAACGCCCAGATAGTAGGTGTCGAGCTTGGCAAGATAGCCCTCGGAACTGGAAATTGTGCCGCGGTACACGCGGAACTCACCGAGAACCTTCCTGACGTTGGCGAACCTGGCGTGTGCCAACGCGAGGTCGGCAAGCAACTCGCCGTCCCAGGCAACCCGGTTGCCCGGATTGAAGCCGCCGACGAGGTCGAAAGCCCGCCTGCGAAAGAATGTGGCCTGCTGGGCGATGTTGCAGAGCCTCGCGGCGTATCGGCGGACGTCAAAGCGGTCGGAGGTGCGTGCCCGGATCGAGCTTCGCCCATGCTCGTCGATGATGCGCAGCGAACCGCACAACACGTCAACCGACGGATGGCTGGCGAAATACCCGCGCACGAAGCGAATGGCGCCCGGCGCCAGGCGGTCATCGGCGTTGATGTAGCCGAACAATTCCCCCGTCGCGCGGGAGAATCCCCTGTTCAGACCGTCGGCCGGCCCGTTGTCGGGTTCGAGTATCAGGCTGTCGATGTCCTGAATGCGACCCTGGAGAATTTCTCGGCTACCATCGCTCGAGCCGGGATCGACGACGATGTATTCGACACCCTCGGCCTTCTGGGCCGCCACTGAATCGACGCAGTCGGCGAGAAAGCGCGCCTGGTTGAACGACAGCGAAACTATCGACAGAGTGGGCAGGCTGGCTGGAGTCACGACATGGCTGCCGCGCACAGCGGCTGAAGAATGGACCCGATCCGAGGTTACTGGAGATCGCGCGCCAGCCTAACGACCCATTGTTACAAGTGTTCGCAATGCGTCCAACCGACCCGTCGGCGACCGCCATGCCCTGACACAATTCTGTAAGGAGACCCGGTTAGTATGTCGCCGTCATCAGTTGTGGCGTGCGTGCATTTCGGCGCGTAGCCACACTGCACCTTGGCGCCAAGTGCCCAATCTTCCCGAACCGAGAGGTCTGACGCCTTGTCTTGCTGTCCCAGCTGTCGCTGCTCCCGAGTCGTTGGAATTGGCTGGATACCTTCTGCAAACCATTTTGCCGGACGGACGCTATCCCAGGTTCTCCCAGGCGGCGCTCTCTACTGCTGCAACGACTGCGGTCTGGGATTTCGGTTTCCCCGCATCGCCAAGAAGGATCTCGACGATCTATATCGAGGTGGCTTAACCGATGTCTGGGTCGGGGATTCGTCGGGACGCATGGATTGGCAGCTTGCGCACGATGCCATCGAACGCAGGTTTCCCGAGATGCCGGCGGTCCTCGACGTTGGCTGCTTTGACGGTCGATTCCTCGGAAGCCTTGGCTCGGCGAAGCGGTACGGGATCGAGATCAGCGACTCCGCAGCTGCTGTGGCAGCGCAGCGGGGGGTGACGATTCTCGGCCACGACTTCGAAGACATCGACACGACCCTTCGCTTTGATGTGATTACGGCGTTCGACGTCATCGAGCATGCGGAGGATCCACGAGCGTTCCTGGAATCCCTCAATCAACGGCTGCTTCCGGGCGGCCTGCTTGTGGTCTCCACTGGCGATCTTGACGCCTGGAGCTGGCGCATGGCGGGCAGTCGCTATTGGTATTGCGCCATTCCGGAACATATTTCCTTTGTCAGCCGACGCTGGTTTGCCGGCGCGGCTCGCAGAACGGGCCTGAGACTTGTGGCGGTTACCCGCTTCCGGAAGGATGACGGGTCTATTGGCACCAAGCTGCTTGAGACTGCGACCAATCTTGTATACATCGCCGCCCCTAGCGTGATCCGCATTCTCAGGCGGTGGGGGCTCGGCAGACGCGACGTAGCGGCGCAGCCCGGCGTGCTGGATTTCCCCCCGCGCTGGCTGACTGCGAAGGATCACGTCATGGTGATCCTGGAGAAGCCATAGATCGATCCGACTACGCGCCTGACTGGCTTCACTGGGCGCACGACGAGGTTGTCGCGCTTCCACTCAGGAACCCTGGCGGGTAACACCCGGTTCGTGCGTAGATGGCCCAGAGCCAGCTGCGGTCGAGGGCGGAATGGGCCTCCCAAAGCCGGCCGCGCGCCAGCGCGCCACGCGAAGAAGCCGCAGCGTCGACCAGCAGGCGCCGTTCGACTTCGGTGGGGCCACCGTTCAGCAAAGTTGCGAGTGGGGGCAGACCGGCAAGCTTCTCGACCGCGCGGATCTGAGCCTCGACCTTGCCGTACTCCGTGGCCGGGAGGCTGACTCCTACCGCCTCGACGTTCGCCGTGGGATTTGCCGCGAACGCGACCAGTTCATACGGGCGCAGGACCAAGCGAACATGGCCGTCCACGACGGGCTGAGCGGATTCGTTGACGAGGCGAGTGCAGGAGCTGATGCCCGACAATCGGATATCGACCACCACGGGGGTCGACAGCCGGTTGACGGCGTAGAAGTAGTACCTGCCTCCATCGGGCAGGCTGCGCACGGTGACGGGATCCTGGGCATCGGCGCGGCTGTTGAATGGCTTGGACGGCAGGCGGCGAAAGTTCTCGAGGAACTCGCGTATGATCGGCGGTCCGAAACTGTAGCCGTTGCCGCCATCGCCGAGAGTCAGGGCGTCGCCGTCGGCCAGTTGGATAGCATAGCGCTCCAACGCGATCCTGCCAGGCGGATTGGCAACGACGCCTGTCCAGGTGCGCCTGGTGGTCGCCGGGAAGCCGAGGCGCTCGGGCGGGACCACCGCTTCGGTGGCTTCGAGGTAGTTCTGGGTTGCCATGAAGTGACCGGAATCGCTTCCAACGCGTAGGGCCGACAGATCGCGGCGGGACAGCAGCGTATCCCGGTAGCCGCGAAGCAGTTCGTCGGCCTCCCGTCGGCCGTAACGATAGGTCGCGTTGACCAGCACGACCCCGTCGATTGCGCCGAGGACTGCGGGGTCGATGCCGGCATTGCGAAGCCACGGCGGGACTCCCACGTCTTCACGGGGAGTATCGAGGCCGGCCGTGAGTTCATCGCCACCCGCAACGACGTTCAGGTAGACCTTGAGGTCCGGCCGTGCCTGTCGCACGCGATCAACGATTCTCCTTGTCAGGTCGGCGATCTTGCGGCAGCGCCAGTCGACCCACTCCCGCTTGCCCACGGTCGTGAGCCAGGCGTAGCGGGCCGCGAAGCGCCCCACATCGGTTCCGCTTCCAAGCGGTACGGCGCTGCCGGTTTCGCTCTTGAACCTGTTCACCGTCTCGTCGTCGTATCCCCAGTCGAGGCTGACGAGGTTGTTGAGCGCCGGGTTGGCCCACTTGGAGACGCGCAGGCTGATGCCCTCGAATGCAGGCGAATCCTTGTAGCGGTCGGCGAGTTCACCGATCATCCCCACGTACCAGTCCTGGTTCCCCTGAGACAGGGCATTGAAGTACGGTGGGTAGTTGCGCGTCTTGCCATCGTTGGCGTAGAAGTTGTTGCGCCCTTTCCCGTCCACCAGCAGGTTGCCCGGCGGCGGATCCGTTGCGGCGCGCCCCCAGGCGAGTTCGTCGGCACGGGGATGCAGTTCCGGCACGACCCCGAGACCGCTACGCTCGGCCACAAGCAGGATGCGCCGCAGGGCGTCCTCGCGCTGATCGGAAAAGGCCACGTTGAACCGCGAGGGATACAGGGCGAATCCGTAGACGGCGACCGTCGGCATCAGCGTCGTGGCGCCGATCGCCTGCGCGGCCTCCGCCCATCGTTCCGCAGCCTGGCGACGACCGCGGAATGACTCGTCGACGGGTCCGAACAGGCTCGCGAAATTCGCGCCTTCCTCCTGCCAATTCAGCACGCGTCGGAACTCCGGTGGATGCTCGGCGGCAATTGGATGTGCGGGTGCCGCTCGATACACCCGAATCCTGGAGCAGGCCGCGCGGCTGCCGTTGTGGGCCGTCATGAAAGTCAGCCTCGGTGAGACGCCGCGTGGCCAGACGGTCATGCTCATGGTCTGCAGCGAGCCGCTCAGCGGAAACTCGCCGCCGGTGTCGACCCCGGCGGCAACCGGGTAAGCAAGGGGGGCCGACTCCCGCAGCACCATGCCGAAGGTGCGCCAGGCATCGTCAGGATAGTCGACGTCGATCCGATATTGCTGCTGCGGTCCAAGCTCGGGCAAGGCATAGGCAAACCAGCTGGGCTCGGGCATGGCCCGGCGTACGATTTCGGGGGCACGTTGATAGCGGGTCCAGCCGGTGTCGCCGGACTCTCGATAGGACCGTCCCGGCAATTGAACGACGCGGGTCGGCCCACCACCACCGAAATCCGGCTCTCTGGCCGCGCAATCGATGTCGACGATCGGTGCAGTCGCTACCGCGGCGCTCGGCGGTTTCGCCGGCGCATGCGTGTCGAATACCTCGTACGCGTAGCCGCGCAGCCGTTCGTTGCGGATGCTGCCATGACTATCGCCAAACCAAAGTATGCGCGCGCCGTCGGCCGTGCATGGCAAGGCCAGGCGATATCGCTGGGGCGCCATCGAGGCAGCAACCTGGATCGCGTATTGATGGTAGGTGACGTAGGTGTAGGGATCAGTTTCGGAGATCCGCAGAGTCTCGGCGTTCGCGAGACCACCGGCGATGACGTCGAGTGACGGGCACTCGCCCGCGCGGAACATCGACCCGCTGGGCGGGCCGGCGACGGCCACGGCGTCGCCAAGGGTGCCGTCGCCGGGCTGCAGCTCCACGGCGGAGATCTTCGGGAAACCCATCCAGTAGTTGCGCTGCAGCCGCACCCGGTGCCGACCGGCCGTCAACCAAAGATTGCCGATCTTGTCGACCGGCAGGTTCTGGCCACTGCCGCCGAGAAACCGCGATTCCGGCACCGTGCGCCCCAGCGCATCGGCGTCGACGAGGTACTCGACACCGTCGGTCTGCCCATGCACCAGCAGCCGGTACCAGCCATCGGTGGCGATGGTGAAGTCGTATTCGACCCAGCCGGTGACACAGCACTGCCCGCCCGACAGGTCATGCGTTGCCTTGATCCGCGCCAGGGTGGCCGGGTCGTTCAAGTGGTACCGATCGAACGAGTCGGCGGCGCGCAACATGGCGTCGGCGGCTCGTGCTTCCGAAAGGCCTGAGACCGCCACAGCGATCGCGGCAGCGAGTACAACCCAGCGGCGCAAATTGAATTCCGATCCCATCGACAAATGCTAACGGTCCGGCATTTCCCCGGTATGACATACGTCTGGACGGCCGCCGATGCTTGCCCGACCCGGGCTAGCATCGGTTCAAACTGATGCGTCGCTGTAACAATGCAGAAGTAGCATCGCAGCTTTGGCGGTCCGCGGAAAGACGTCTCCAGCCCCTGGCGCCGAGTGTCACGCCGCACCGCGCCCAGGCGCACCCCACTCCGAACCATGACAGCATCAGCGAGCTTACGCCAGCGCTTCCTGTCCGCCGGCCTCTGGGCCCTGGTGGCACGCGTTCTGGCAGCGTTGGCGGGCTTTGCGACCAATCTGCTGGTCGTCCGCCTGCTGCCTCCGGCCGACGTCGGCTTCTACTTCTTGCTGGTCAGTGCCGTCACCCTGGCGGCGACGCTGGCACAGGGGGGGTTGCAAGTGGCCGTGGTCCGCCTCGTGGCGGCGGCGGTCGCCAGAGGCGAGCCCGGCACGGCCCGCGGCGTGATCGTGCGCTCCTTGCAAGTCGCGGCCATGGCCGCCGCGACGCTCGCTCTGGTGGCGCTACTGGCGGGTCCATGGCTGTTCAGGCGCTGGGTGGGCATTGACCTCGGGCACGGTATCCTCCTTCTCGCCTGCGCGTGGCTTCTGGCGCTTACCGTGGCGAACCTCGTCGCCGAATGCATGCGCGGCCTGCACGAATACAGGCAGGCATCGCTGATGAGCACGACGCTGCCCAACGTCATCGCGGTGGCGTCGCTCGGAGCACTGCTTGCCCTTTCGCTTCCCGTCGACCTTGAGGTAGTCGCGGCGGTCGGTGCAGCTGCGGTCGCGGTTGCCGCGGGCTATGCGCTGGTGGCCCTCAGAAGGAGGGTCGCAAGCCTCGGCACCGCGGTGGCCGCCAGGGCCCGCGACCTGCTCGTGGTCGGCTGGCCTCTCGTCGTCACCGCGATGGCCCTGTTCGTGACGACGCAGATCGACCTGTGGATCGTCGGCGCCCGGTGCGGCACATACGACGTGGCGATCTACGGGGCGTCGGCGCGGTTGATTGCCATGGTCGTGATGCCGATGCTCGTGGCGAACACGGTGTTGCAACCGCTCGTCGCCGACTTGCACGGCCGCGGCGATACCGCCCGTCTCGAGGGGCTCGTTCGGGGCACGGCGGCCGCCACGGCCGCGGTGGCAGTCCCCGTTGTGCTGCTTCTGTTCGCGGCGGCGGAGCCGATACTGGCGCTCGCCTACGGCGAGTACTACCGCAACGGGGCCACGGTCCTCTCGCTGCTCAGCGCCGGCCAGGCAGTCAATGTGCTCGCGGGGCCCGGCGCCGTCGTCCTCATGATGACGGGTGGGGAGCGGGAGGTGATGCTGGTCAGCATTGCTTGTGGCGTCTTCCTCGCCGTCGCCGGCTATCTTGCCGCAGGAAGCTACGGCTCCGTCGGTGTGGCGGCGGTCACGGCGATCACCAACGGCATGCACGGCATTCTGTGCCTGCTGGTTGTGCGCAATCGGCTCGGAATCCGGGTACATGCCAGCTTTCACCACCTGGTGCGCACCGTAAGCCGGATACGGACGGCGACATCATGACGTCGGCCTCGCAGTGGTCCGCAGTCGCTCCGCGAAGTCTGCGGCCCACGGCCTCCGCGGTGCTGGTGTTCGCGTGCGGCATTGCGGCGCCGGTCATCCTCAATGTGGTCGGCGAGATGTATGGCAGTGAACTGCTGCTGCCAGTTGTCGCGCTGTTGCTCCATTTCCGGCCCAGCGGCGATCGATCGCTGCGGGAACCTGCCTTCGCGGTCCTGCTGGGTGCGGCGATGGTCACGCTTGCCGGCTATGTCATGTCCGACCTGGTTCAGGGGACGCGCCCAGACCAGTTCATGCGCGGCTGGGGGCGGATTGGCCTGATCATTTCGGACTTCGTCGCCATGGCCGCGATATTCGGTCAGGATCGTCGCCATCTGTGGTGGTATGTGCTGGGCAGCGGTTTGGGCCAAATCATCGCTTTGCGGTTTGTCGGGCACGCGCCGATCACCCTCTGGAAATTCGGCTACGCCGAACCCGTCGTGATGGTGTCAAGCGCCATAAGTGCCTTCCTGCCGCCGCTGGCCGCGAGCGCCTGGATCGCACTGCTCGGGCTCTTCAGCATGTGGATGGACTTCCGCAGCTTTGCCGCAATTTGTCTGGCGATAGCGGCCTTCGTGTGGTTGCGTTCGGGGCGTCATGCGCTCGCAAGCAGACGTGCTGCCGGCACAATCAGGCTGGCGTTGATGGCGGGCGTCGTTGCGGTCGTCCTGTCGTTGACGCTGTCGATGACCCAGGGCACCAGCGTCGACCGCCGCGTTCACTCCGACGCCGGGCGGCAGGCGGCGATCGAGGTAGGCCTTCAGGCCGTGCTCCAATCCCCGTTCGTCGGCTATGGATCGTGGGCAGAGAACAAGGATTTCCTGAAGAAGTACATCAAGAGGACGAACGAGCTGCGCGGTGGTGTGGAATCAAGCAATGACGGCAAGGAAAAATTCAATCCGCATTCGCAGATTCTCCATGCATGGTTCGAGGGGGGAATTCTCGGCACGGCATTCCTGGTTGCAATGCTCGTGAACTTTCTTGCGCTGGGGCGGTGGCTTCTGACCCGGCGCCCGGCCGATGCCCTGACGCCACTGCTGGCCTACTTCGTCCTGACTGCGATCTGGGATCTCTTCATGAGTCCGTTTTCGGCGCCCCACCGTCTGGGCATTGCGATGGGTGCGGCGATCGTCGTGATTTCGCGCATGGAACAACGCCTGTGCCAGGGCCGGAAAGGGAAAGCGACGGCACCGCCACCGATGCGGGGCGCCGTGCGGATGCCGGCCCCCCTCGGTGTGAGGATGAAGAGCACCGAGCTGCGCCCCGCGCAGCGAAGGATCGCCTGGCGCAATAGAACTCAGGCCCAGCCTGCGTTACGCGTCGTGATGGCTCGTTCGAGCTAGTTGCCCACATCAATGTCTGTAATGGCACCTTCGTAGTATCGCCGCACCACCCCAACGAGAAGACGAGGACATCTTCGGGCGTACCGGGTGCCGGTCCGCGTGCCAGGACCGGCGTGGCCAGGTCGAGCGCCGATGTCCGGGGGGATCTGTTGCCGTTCGACAAAAAGGAGCCGCCGTGAAGGTAGCCATAGTCAGCATCAACTACCGGCCAGAACCTACCGGCATCTCCGTCTACAGCACCGGGTTGGCGGAACATCTGGCCCAGGCAGGCGACTCGGTTGACGTCTACACGGGGTTTCCATACTACCCCCGCTGGCGGAAAGCCCCGGGTCACGAATGGCTCTGGTATTGGACTGAGAACATCGGTGGCGTTAGCGTACGCCGCCATTACCTTTACGTGCCGCGGCGCCCGAGTGCGCTTCGCCGCATGGTGCACGAACTCAGCTTCGTGTTTTCGGTGTCTCTCGGATACCTGCTCGGCCCCCGCCCCGGCGTGACCGTGATCGTCACGCCATCGCTCTTCACGGGCATTCCGATCGCCCTGCTCGCCAAGCTGAAGGGAAGTGCGACACTTCTGCACGTTCAGGATCTGCAGCCCGACGCGGCAGTCGATCTCGGCATGCTGCGGCGCGGGCCTGCCGCAAGATTCTTCTATTGGATCGAACGCCTGACCTACCGCCTCTGCGATCGAGTGAGCACCATCAGCGAGGGCATGCGCAAGAGGATTGCGTCCAAGGGCGTTCCCACGACGAAGCTTGCCGTTCTGTACAACTGGGCCAACGATGATCAGGTTTGCGCCATCGACGGCGCGACCGAACTGCGCCGCGAGTGGGGCCTGGAGGACAAATTCGTCGTCCTCTACTCGGGAAACATGGGATTCAAGCAGGGCCTGGACTCACTGCTGGACTGCGCGGACGTCTTGCGCGCCGAGAAGGATATCGCGTTCGTTATCGTCGGCGATGGCGGCGAGAAGGAGTCCCTGATGCACGCTGCCGAAGCCATGAAGCTCGGCAACGTCCAGTTCCGGCCCCTTCAGCCCATGGACCGGCTGGGGGAGCTGCTGGCCACTGCCAACGTCTCGGCGATTCCGCAGAAGTGCGGTGTGACCGACATCGTGCTGCCGTCCAAGCTTGCCAACATCCTCGCGAGCGGAAGGCCGGTTGTGGCTGCCGCGGCGAACGGCACGGAACTGGCTCACATCGTACGTGACGGCGACTGCGGGCGCGTGGTTCCACAGGGGAATACGGTGCTGATGGCGGAGGCCATCCTTGAACTGCGCGACGACCCGGAGCTTTGTGCGCGCTTTGGCGCCAATGGCCGCCGCTACATGGAAGCTCACCTGGCCAAGGGCGCCATCCTTGGAAGCTTCAGGAACGAGTTGCAGGCGCTCGCTGCCGGCGAGCTTCCGGCCTCGCAGGCTGCTCCGTCGCGCTGACCGGGTCCCCCGCGCCGGCTGCCGCGCTCTCGAGTTCCCTGCTCTTGAGAACGATGAAGTACTCGTAGATCGCCTGCAAGGTCGCGTAGGTCGCGCCCGCGCGACCGTCGAGAAACGCCCCCCTGACAAACATCATGTACAGCCATTTGACGAGCGGACGCAGCGGCAAGCGGTAGAAGATCTCCTTCTGATGGAATCGCCGCTCGTTGAAGTCCGGCGCGAGCAGTGCCTTCCGCCAGGAGGCCTTCCCGCGCCCGCGTCTCGCGGCAAGTGCAAGGCTGGCTTCCATGGTCGAATAGACATTGTGCTTGTCGAGCCAGTGCTTCATGCCCTTGGAAAACGGATGGTGATCGAACGGCTCGTCGAGGTCGACGACGTCCCCCTCGACCCGGAGCACTTCATTGACTTCACGCTCGTAGCGGACGCGTCCGGACGTACCAGTCGGATGTAGAAAGGTGATATTTGTGCGTGGCGCAGCCAAGTTCCCATCAGGAAGTCTCGCCGCCGCAGTCTTGCCGCCGAGGCTCTGGCGGGCGGGTCGGCAGCGAACCGGCGCAGTTCCGCGGCGCAAGCTTCGGGAATGCGCTCGTCGGCGTCGACAATGAGCACCCAGTCGTGGCGGAAGCCCAGGCCGTGCAACGCCGCATTGCGCTGACTGGCATAACCGTCGAA